>CAUDHE010000095.1 GCA_958449275.1 uncultured Alistipes sp.
ACTGTTCCTCGTCGAGATCCATCGCCGCGCGGCGGTCGTACACCGACCTTATCTTTTCGAACAACGCCCCGTTCATCATCACGGCGTCGCGATGCGCCGCCAGCACGGGCATCATCTCGGCCGCCACTGCCTGCATGCGCTCGTCGGTATCGGCCGCGTCGAGAAGTTCGAACACGGCGCTCACCCGCGCGAGCATACGGCCCGACTCGTCGAAAGCCAGCACGGTATTATCGAAATCGGGTTCCGCTTTCGACGCCACTATGGCCGCTATCTCCTCGTCATGCAACGACATGCCGCGCTCGAAAGCGGGCTTGAAGTGCTCGGTGGTTATACGGTCGAACGGAGGCGCACCGTAAGGAGTGTCCCACTCCGTCTCGAAAAAGGGATTTCCTCCCGTGTCGCCCGCACGGTCGCAGGCCTCGAAAGTCACAATCGTCACGGCCGATACGAATAATGGTATGAAGCGTTTCATTACTTGACATATAATTAATACCTTTGCAAAGGTAATATTTAATACATAGGTATGCAACTATTTTACGCCCCCGATATCGTCCCGCCGCACCATACGCTGAGCGAGGAGGAGTCGAAACATTGCGTACGCGTGCTGCGCCTGGGCGTCGGCGACGAGCTTCACCTCACCGACGGCCGCGGCAACCTCTATCGCTGCCGCGTGAGCGATCCCAATCCCAAGCGTTGTGCCGTCGAGGTAGTCGAGACCTTCGCCGAGTACGGAAAAATGCCCTACAGCATCACGCTCGCCGTAGCCCCGACCAAAAACATCGAACGGTTCGAATGGTTCCTCGAAAAGGCCACCGAGGTGGGCGTGACCCGCATAGTGCCCGTCGAGTGCGACCACAGCGAACGCCGCATCATAAAATACGACCGCGAACTGCGCGTCATAACCTCCGCCGTGAAACAGTCGCTCAAGGCATACCATCCCATCCTCGACGAACTGACTCCGCTGCGCCGGCTGATCGCCGCACCGTTCGACGGCAGCAAGTTCATCGCCCATTGCGAAGATAACGCCTCCGAACGCCTGTATCTTGCCTCGGAAATACGAAAAAACGAAAATATTTTAATTTTGATAGGCCCCGAGGGCGATTTTTCACCCGAAGAGATTAATTTTGCGCTCGAAAACGGATTTCGTCCCGTAACGCTCGGCCCCCAGAGACTCCGCACGGAGACCGCGGCCGTGGCCGCCGCGATGATGGCGGCCGTCGTGAACGGACTGTAAAACAATTGACAACAATCCATTATGTTCTATCTCTACCTGCTTTTGGCTCTCGCATTGCTGGTCGGCGCGCTGTTCACGGCACCGCTGCGCGGCAAGGTGTGGGTGGCGTTCGCAGCAGTGGCCGCAGCGGCAGCGGCCGTAGCCGCTCCTGCGATCGACGTGCTGGCGGGAGCGCCCGCGAAGACGCTCATGCGGATCGAAGGCCCGTTGTTCGGATACGAGGAGATTGCCATCGACCCGCTCTCGGCGCTCTTCCTGCTCATCATCGCGGCGGCCGGCATGGCCACGATGCTCTACTCGCGGGGATATCTGCAAAATTATCTGAACGAAAAATCGTCGGCACACATATCGCTGCACTACGTCGCGCTCACGACGCTGGTACTCTCGATGATGCTGGTGGTGATGTCGGGAGGCGGATTCTCGTTCCTGCTCGCATGGGAGCTGATGACCATAGCTTCGTTCCTGCTCATTCTGTTCGACGCCCAACGCGCCGAGGTGCTGCGCGCCGCGCTGGCCTACCTCATCATGATGCACATAGGCTTCGTCTTTCTGGTGGCAGGTTTCGTCGACATATATGCCGCGTGCGGCTCGGCCCGCTTCGCCGATCTGCCCGCATGCTTCGCTACGGGACGCGCCATGCCTCTGTTCCTGCTCTTTCTGGCAGGCTTCGGCATGAAAGCGGGACTCTTTCCCATGCACGTATGGCTGCCCGAGGCGCATCCCGCGGCCCCGTCGCACGTGTCGGCCTTGATGTCGGGCGTAATGATAAAGACGGGCGTATACGGCGTGATTCGCGTCGCCTGGCAGATCACCGACCCCGCACAGATACATACGGCGGGAGTCGTAATCCTCGCGGCGGGAGTCGTCACTGGATTGTGGGGCGTCATTCTGGCCGCCGCGCAGAACGACGTAAAAAGGCTTCTGGCCTACTCCAGCATAGAGAACATAGGTGTCATTTTCATTGGTCTCGGCATAGCCCTGCTGGGCCGCGCGGCGGACAACCCCGCCATAGCCGCCCCCGCGATATGCGGAGCGCTGCTGCACACGGTGAACCACTCGCTTTTCAAATCGCTGCTGTTCTTCGGTGCGGGCAACATCTACTCGAAGATGCACACCACGCTGCTCGACCGTTTCGGCGGAGTGGCCAAAAGCATGCCCGTGACAGCCATACTGTTCCTTGTCGGAACGCTCGCCATATGCGCGCTGCCGCCGTTGAACGGTTTCACGAGCGAGTTCCTGATCTATTTCGGCATGCTCGACAGCGTGAGCGACGGCACCGACACCTTATGTGCCGCGGGCGGACTCATGGCCCTGGCCCTCATAGGCGGCATAGCCGTACTGGCCTTCACCAAGCTCTACGGCACGGTGTTCCTCGGTTCGCCGCGCCACCATCATGTGGCCGAAGCCACGGAGGCTGACAACTGCCGCATAGCCGCGATGGCCGTCCCCGTGGCGGGAATCGTCGCCATAGGTCTGCTGCCTCAATATGCCGTGCGCATGGTGAGCGGCATAGCCGAGGAGTTCATCCCCTCGGCAGCGCAGGCCGTCGAAGCCGACATGGTGCCCGCCCTCGGGCGAGTGTCGCTGACGGGATGGCTGCTGGTAATAGTCATAGCTCTGATCTACACTGCCAAAAGCCGCACGCAGCGCAATCGCACGGTGACCGAAGGCCCCACATGGGGCTGCGGATTCACCTCGCCCAACATCCGCATGCAGTATACCGGCGAATCGTTCGCCGAAGGTTTGGAGTCGATCGCCACCTCGCTCACACAGAATACCGTCGAGGGGCGCGCCGTGGGCAAGAGCGAGATATTCCCCTCGGCCCACAACTACAACGTACGCCACAAAGACCGCATCGACCGTCTGTTCGCCGCATGGTGGATGGAGCTTCTGCGCCTGATAAACAAACGTATCATGCAGCTGCGCACGGGCAAGATCAACCACTACATACTCTTCGCCCTGCTCTTTCTCGTGGCAGTGTTCATTCTCTCGATCCTAAACCTCATTTAGCGTATGGGAACAGCACTCAATACCATTCTGATGATAGCGGTTGCCCTGTTGACCACGGGCGTAATAAACCGTACGCGGGCCGTACTCGCGGGCCGCAAGGGCGTGCGATTCTTCAATCACGTGAACGGCGCGGCGCTGCTGCTCCGCAAAGGATCGGTATACTCCACCGCGACGACGGCGCTTTTCCGCATCGCACCCGCCGTATATCTCGGCGCGGCCGTGACGGCCATGCTTTTCATCCCCGTGGCCGATCTCGATCCGCTCATCTCGTTCGAGGGCGACATGATATGTTTCGCCTATACGCTTGCCCTCGCGCGCGTCGCCATCATACTCGCCGCGATGGACACGGGCAGCTCGTTCGAGGGCATGGGAGCCTCGCGCGAAGCCCTCTACGGTGCGCTCGTGGAACCTGCCCTGATGATAGGCTTCGCCACACTGGCCATGTTCTGCGGCTACACCTCGTTCGCCGACATATTCGCTCGCGAACAGTCGTTCGACCTGCACCTGACCATCGTGATGCTGCTCACGGCATACCTCTTCGTCAAGATAGCGTTCGTGGAGTCGGGGCGCGTACCCGTCGACGATCCGCGCACCCATTTGGAGTTGACGATGATCCACGAAGTGATGTGCCTCGACTATTCGGGCATCGACCTCGGACTTATCCACATCGCGGGCTGGCTCAAGACGGCATGCTTCTCGATGATAGCCGCCGACGCCGTAGCCGCCGTGTGCTGCTTCCGATGGTGGTTTGCCGCGCCGCTCGCCATAGTCCTCACGGGCGTAGCTGTCGGTATAGTGGAGTCGACGCAGGCGCGCAACAAACTGGCACGCAACACCACGTTCATAGTAACGGTAACCGCGCTGGCGGCCCTGATCTTCTTCATAGGCTACCTGCTGCAACTCGACATAAACATTTAACCGCAGAGTCATGCTTCTATCGCTCATAATACTGTACGTACTGACGCTCATCTATCTGTCGATCGTCGAGCGTTTCCGCAATTACGCCTCGCTCATAGCCTTTCAAGGCTGGATCCTGCTGGGCATAGCCCTGCTGCGTCTGCATTCGCTCGACTGGATCGAACTGTCGTTCGTCATTCTCGAAACACTAATATTCAAAGCGTTGATCGTACCCGCCATATTGCAGCGCGTCATCCGCAAAACCAAGATCAACCGCGTACGCACCTCGGGTTCGGCGCAGTTCAACTCGCTGCTGCTCTCGGTGGCGGCGCTGGTCGCCAGCGCGCTGGTCACTTATTACGTGGCCGACTCGTCGATACACATGATCTTCTTCGGAGTGGCCCTCTACGCACTGCTGAGCGGCCTGATCCTCATAGTGCTTCGTTCGCGCATATTCACCCACATGGTGGGCTTCCTCGTCATTGAGAACGGCGTGTTCCTCTTTTCGATGGCCATAGGAGTGGAGATGCCCATACTAATCAACACGGCCATCCTGCTCGACATCCTCATCTCGGTGCTCATGCTCGGTCTGTTCATGACCCGCGTCGACAGCGAGATACACACCGACGACAGCGATTCGTTAACCCATGTAAAGGATTAAAGCGACATGATATACATCTTCTTCGCCTCGTGGCTCGCCGCTGCAGCAGCCACATTCTTCGCCCGCAGCCGACGCACCGTGCATCTGCTCTGCGGACTCTACACCGGTCTGCACGTACTGTTCGCCGCCCGTCTGCTTTTCGGCGGCGCGTTTCTCGCCACTTCGGGCGCATTCTTCACTTTCGACGAGGCGGGAACGGTATTCTACATACTTATGGTCGTCGTCGCGGTATTCGTGTTCCTGCATTCGCAACAATATCTGCGCGACGACGGCATAACCGCCTACCGTACCTACTTCGCGCTGCTCATGCTGCTGGTCACCGCCATCACGGGCGTATACTTCGCCAACAACATAGCCGTTACCTGGATCCTGCTGGAGACTACCACGCTGTGCGGCGCGGGAATCATCTACCACCGCCATTCGGAGGCCGCTTTGGAGGCCACGTGGAAATATCTGTTCGTATGCTCCACGGGCATCGCCGTAGCCTATCTGGGAATATTGCTGCTCAGCGCCGCCGCGGCCAACCGCTCGCTCGGATACGACGAATTGCGGTGGCTCATCGCCGAGGGCAATCCGCTCTACCTGAAGACGGCTTTCCTGCTCATACTCACGGGATACAGTTGCAAGATGGAGATATTTCCGCTCTACACCATCGGCGTCGACGCCAATTTCGCCGCGCCGGCGCCGGCATCGGCCATGATCTCCACCGGACTGGTCAACGCCGGATTCCTGGCCATATTCCGCGTCTACAAGCTGTTCGCATCGACCGAAGTATTCCCGTGGGTGCGCCACGTGCTTCTCATCATCGGCGTGCTGAGCCTCTCGGTAGGCGCATTGTTCCTGCGCCGCACCAACAACTACAAACGATTCCTGTCATACTCCACGGTCGAGAACATGGGCATCGCCGCAATAGGACTCGGCATAGGAGGCATAGGCGTGTGGGCCGCCGTGTTCCACGTCATCTGCCACACACTCATAAAGAGCAGCCTCTTCCTGCAAATAGCCGTCGTGCGTCAAATCTACAACGGCTACCGCATAAACCGCATAGGCGACTACATCAACATCAACAAGGTAGGCGCCGTAGGCCTGCTGGCAGGCATGGTAGCGGTGCTGGCATTCCCGCCTTCGCCGCTGTTCGTGTCGGAGCTTATGATCCTCTCGCAAACCATAGCCTCTGCGGGCTGGTGGCTCGCCGCCCCAATGGTGCTGCTGCTCTGCATCGTCATCTATTCGATCTGCTACCGCGTGATAAAGCTCTGCTACCAGCCCAATCAGGACGAGCTGCATCTGTCGAAGATCAACCGCCGACTCTCATACGGAGCGTTGTCGCTGCTGACGGCCGCCCTCGTGCTCGGCCTTTGGCTGCCCGAGCCGCTGCGAATGCTCATCGATCGAATAGCAACCATTTAAGCCGTTAAACCATGAACTATCATATAACCGACAACACATCGCACGCCGTCGCACTGAAGGATATCCCCACGGTGGATTATGCCGCGCTGTACGACGATCTGAGCGAACGTCTGAAACGGGAACGCTACCACGTGGCGCACTACTTCGCCCTGCCCGACGGCTCGCTGCTGCGATTCTATATCATACTGCTCGACGACGAGGAACATCGCATAATGCTAGCCTCGTTCACGATGGACTATTACGACGACACCGCACTGCCGTCGCTCACGGCTTTGCATCCCGCTCTGCATCCGTTCGAACGCGAGATCGCCGAGCTGTACGACGTGAAGTTCGACTCCATGCCGTGGAACAAGCCGCTGCGTTTCCCGTTCGACCGCCGCAACCGCAACTCGACCATAGACAACTACCCGTTCTACACCATCGAGGGTGATTCGCTCCATGAAGTGAACGTGGGTCCGATACATGCGGGTATCATCGAACCGGGAGCATTCCGCTTCATCTGCAACGGCGAAAACGTGCTGCATTTGGAGATCGCGTTGGGTTACCAGCACCGCGGCGTGGAGAGCCGTTTCGCCGCCACCGACAACCGTCTGCGACAAACCATGCTCGCCGAATCGATAGCGGGTGACAGCGCGGTGTCGCACGCCTCGGCATTCGTCGCGGTCGCGGAGAAACTCGCCGACCGCACGGTCGACGACGTACTCGTCACCGAACGCGCCGTAGCCGCGGAACTCGAACGCATGGCCATGCACATAGCCGATACGGGAGCCTTGTCGATGGACGTGGGTTACCAGTTGGGGCAGGTGGCGTGCGAGGCATTGCGCACCATGACCATCAACACCACACAGACTTGGTGCGGCAACCGCTTCGGCAAGGGACTGATACGTCCGCTTGGAACCAACAAGCCTCTTACGGCCGAAAAAGCCGACATGATACGCCGAAATACGGCCGAAATACGCCGCCGCTACGACGAAGTGCGGCAAGACATAAAGAGCTCTCCCACCCTGCTGGCGCGTTACGAGCAGTGCGGCACGGTGCCGCGCGCCGACATGCTGCGCATAGGCGGCGTGGGCATGGCAGCCCGCGCAAGCGGCATAGGCCGCGACATACGCGCATCGCATCCCGCGGGAGCATACGCGTCGATTCCTCACGAAAGCATCGTGAAACGTCACGGCGACGTGATGGCCCGCCTCATGGTTCGCAGCCGCGAGGTATTGCAGTCGGCCGACCTGATAGAACGCCTGCTGGCCGACTTAACCCCCGCGCCGAAACCGTCGCGCCCCGATTACGAAGCAGCGGCAGCGCCCGCCTCTCTGGCGGTGGGACTCGTGGAGGGTTGGCGCGGCGAAATATGCCACGTGGCACTGACAGACGCCGCGGGACGCATCGCCGCATATAAGATAAAGGATCCGTCGGTCCACAACTGGCTGGCGCTGGCGCTGGCAGTGCGGGGCGAGGGCATATCCGATTTTCCGATATGCAACAAGAGCTTCAACCTCTCGTACTGCGGCCACGATTTATAAAATAACCGACAAAGCATCATGATACTGCCGAAAATAAAAGTGTTGCGCAGCCACGGTCTGCAATACATTCCCGATCTGAACGCCGTGGAGCTCACCGAGGAGTTTCGCGGGCGTCCCGTGCTCACCGCCACCGACGACATGTCCGATGCGGAGGCAGCCGCCGCGCTCTGTCCCACGGGAGCCATCCGCACGGCTCCGTTCACACTCGACATGGGCCGTTGTCTGTTCTGCGGCGAGTGCGCCCTGCGCGCCCCGCGCAACATACGTTTCACCAATGATTACAAGATAGGGTCGACCGACCGCGAGGCTCTCGTGGTACGCGTCGGCGACGAAGCCGTAGATTTCCGCCACGATAACGTGCGGCCCGAGATTCCGCGACTGTTCAACCGCATACTCCGCCTGCGCCAAGTGTCGGCGGGCGGCGACGCATCGGTCGAAATGGAACTGAACGCCACTGGAAATGTCAACTTCGATTTCGGCCGTTACGGAGTGGAGTTCACCGCTTCGCCGCGCCACGCCGACGGAGTGGTGGTTACGGGCCCCGTCACCGCGGGCATGGCCGAACCGTTGCAGATATGCTACGATGCCGTGCCCGATCCCAAGGTGCTTATAGCATGCGGATCGGAGGCATGCTCGGGCGGACTCTTCGCCGACAGCCGTGCCGTCGACCGATCGTTCTTCGAAAGTCACCGCGTCGATCTGTGGCTCCCCGGAGCTCCCACACACCCTATGACATTCATCGATGCGGTAATGAATCTCGTGGGACTCAAAAAACGCCAATAGCTCTCATTAACGAAAATGCTTATGATAAAATAACCTTAAGAACATATATTTAAACAGGCGTTGTATTTTATTTCGGGAATCTGAAACTTCGACACTTTCAAATT
>CAUDHE010000096.1 GCA_958449275.1 uncultured Alistipes sp.
GGCGTCGCACAAAGGTCGTTTCGGTGTGGCGAAGCTCGATTCGGAGAGTCTCACCGTGAAGCTCGACCGCAAGGAGGGCGACGCGCTGGAGATCACGGAGGACATAACCCCTCCCGTCGAGGGCGAGATTCCCGCCCGCGTGAGCGAGGATGCCGCGGCCTTTAATAAAATACGTCTTGCGCGCGAGGATTCCGTACGCATGGCTTATACCGCGACTTTCATTACGGAAGACGGATGTTCGGAATACGATCCCGAAGTGCGTCGTCTGCTCGTGGCCGCCAAAGGAAATCATCGCGACGTAAGACGCTTCATCGACGGAGTACCCGAGGCCGAACGTGCCCGTGCCGTGGCTATGTTGCGGTCGCTGTCGCGGAAGGATTTGCGCGATACTCCGTTCGAGGTGTTGAACGATGCGTTCGAGTCGGTACCTGCGGGAGAACTTACTTTCGAATATGTGAATTACGTGATGTGTCCCCGTGTGGCGGGCGAGTTCCTGCGCCCCTATCGCAAGGCTGTCCGCGAAGTTTTGACACCCGAGGTGGGCGATGCGCCGTCGGCTGCGGATCTGATAAAGTGGACGCGCGACAACATCGCCGTAGCCGACGATTACAATCCCCGTCGTTTGCAGGGTACTCCTGCCGGCGTGTTGCGCTGCCGTCGGGCCGACGGCGTGTCGCGCGGCATATTCTTCGTGGCGGCGTGCCGTTCGTTCGGCCTGCCTGCGCGAATCGACGGCATGACGTGTAAGGTGCAGTATCTCTCGGACGGCGAGTGGATCGACGTATTGCTGGACGGTCCCGTCGCCGAGCGCGAGCGCAAGGTGGGCTGCATGCGTATGACATACGACAAAACGGCCGATCCGTCGCTGCCCGATCCCGATTATTACCGTCATTTCACTTTGTCGAAAATCGAGGACGGACGTTGTGTTTTGCAGGGTTTCGACGGCGGTGATGCCACCGAACTCGGAGCCGATGCTTCGGCGGGGCGTTTCAGTCGGGCGTTCACGCTGGACGAGGGGTATTATATGCTTACTTCTGGACGCCGCATGGCCAGCGGCAAGGTGCTGGCCCGCGCGGTGACGTTCCGCATCGTCGAGGGCGAGACCACCGATGTGGAGCTCGTCATGCGTCGTGCCGACGACGATGTGAGCGTGCTGGGATTCATGGATGCCGAAAAACGCTACATGCCCGACGGGGGTGCCGAGGAGGTGTCGTTGTTGTCTACCACCGGCCGCGGCTATTTCCTCGTGGCCGTAGCGGGTTCGGGCGACGAGCCTACCAACCATGCGTTGCGCGACTTGGCTTCGATGGCCGGTACGTTGAAAAAGTGGGGGCGTCCCGTGGTGGTGCTGAGTCCCTCGGCCGAGGATGCCGCCAAATTCGACCGCAAGATGTTGGGTGACGTTGCCGCACATTACGGCGTAGATGTCGGCGGCAAGGTATGCGACATGATCTGCGAGGGTTGCAATTCGCAACGGCATACGTTGCCCGTGGTGGCCGTGTGCGACAGCTTCGGCCGCATAGTATGGTTCTCGCAGGGTTACAACACCTCGCTCGGCGAGCAGCTAAACAGCGTCATTCACAAGTTGTGACACCACGCGGCGGTCGGTGCGGCGAATTATGGTTTCGTCCGCCTCGACCGCGAAGCTGACATAGGGATTACGATACGACATGCCGTCGGGCGCACTGCTTCGTGCCGTCGAGTGAAACTCCTCGGCGCGGGTAATGCGCTCGACGTTCGCTATGTTCGAAGGACGTATGCCTGCCCCGGGCATGACGATTATGCGTCCGTCGGCTTGTCGGACGAGTTCGGCTATAAGTTCGGCACCCGCCTCGGCCGAGGGCTTTTGCCCCGAAGTCAGCAGACGGTCGCAACCGAGCTCTATGATCTGTTCCAGAGCATGTCGGGGAGTGCGGCATACGTCGAATGCACGGTGGAACGTTACCGACATGTCGCCCGCAGCCTCTTTCATGCGGCGGCATACTTCGAGGTCGATATCGCCGTCGGCGGTCAGCGCGCCTATAACCACGCCGTGCACGCCTGCCTCGCGGCAGAACGCTATGTCGCGGCACATCATATCCGCCTCCTCCGCAGTGTATAGGAAGTTGCCTTCGCGCGGGCGGATTATGACATTCACGTCGAGAGCGAGTCCGGCAATCGCCACCGACTCTATGAGCGCTCGGCTCGGGGTTACTCCACCGCAAGCTATTGCGGCGCACAGTTCTATTCTTATGGCGCCCCCCGCCTCGGCCTCACGGGCCTCGTAAAGTGACGAGCAGCATATTTCCATCTTTCGCATAGCGGCAAATGTTTTTTTTGTACTGAAAATACCGCCGATATTTCGCCGTCGCAATGCGCCGACGGCGAACTGCAATGCCCTTTTCTGTCGAAACGGGCTATCTGCGGAATAAAATGTTTTGCGTTGCAAAATTAATAAATAATCCGATGACGATAGAACGATATTTGCAATCGTCCCCGTAATTTACGAACCTTGCGGCGCCCGTATTCGGTGCGCCGCGCAAAAGAGCGGAATAGTATGAAAATCGAGAAAATCGTCGCACGCGAGATTTTGGATTCTCGCGGCAACCCCACGGTGGAAACCGATGTCATTTTGGAATCGGGCGTCATGGGACGCGCTTCGGTGCCGTCGGGGGCCTCGACTGGCGAACACGAAGCCTTGGAGTTGCGCGACAACGATGCACTGCGTTACGGCGGCAAGGGAACTTTGAAGGCCGTGGCCAACGTGAACGAGGTGATAGGTCCCGAGTTGCGGGGCATGTCGGCGTCGGATCAGCGCCGTATCGACCGTAAGATGCTGGAGCTGGACGGTACGCCGACCAAATCCAAACTGGGTGCTAATGCCATTCTCGGCGTGTCGCTGGCCGTGGCCAAGGCGGCGGCGAATCGGTTGGGTGTTCCGCTTTACCGCTACATCGGCGGCACTAATGCCTATGTCATGCCCGTGCCGATGATGAACATCATCAACGGCGGTTCGCACAGCGATGCGCCGATAGCGTTTCAGGAGTTCATGATACGTCCCGTGGGCGCGTCGTCGTTCCGCGAAGGGTTACGCATGGGGGCTGAGGTGTTCCACGCCTTGAAAAGGGTGTTGCACGATCGCGGACTGAGTACTGCCGTGGGCGACGAGGGCGGTTTCGCTCCTGCGTTGAACGGTACCGAGGATGCTTTGGATTCTATTGTCGCAGCCATAGAATCGGCGGGTTATCGGCCCGCCGAGGACGTTACGATAGGTATGGATTGCGCCTCGTCGGAGTTCTATCGCGACGGCGTCTACGATTATACGCTGTTCGAGGGCGGGAAGGGCGCCCGACGCACGGCCGACGAGCAGATAGCCTATTTGGAGGAACTTATATCGAAATATCCGATAGACTCCGTCGAGGACGGTATGAGCGAGAACGACTGGGACGGCTGGCGCAAACTGACCGAGCGTATCGGCGACCGCTGCCAGTTGGTGGGTGACGATCTGTTCGTTACCAACGTGGAGTTTCTGTCGAAAGGCATCGCCGAGAAGTGCGGAAATTCGATATTGATAAAGGTAAACCAGATAGGTTCGCTGAGCGAGACGCTCGATGCCATCGATATGGCGCATCGCCACGGTTATACCACCGTCACGTCGCACCGCTCGGGCGAGACCGAGGATGCCACCATCGCCGACATTGCCGTGGCCGTGAACAGCGGTCAGATAAAGACGGGTTCGCTGAGCCGTTCGGATCGCATGGCCAAATACAACCAACTGCTGCGTATCGAGGAGGAGTTGGGCGATCTGGCCGTTTACGGTTATCGGCGGATAAGACAGCGGCGATAATAATTGCGTTTGTTCTGCCGATATCAACGGTCATGGATCACCCCGTCGCGGAGGCTTCCGAGGCGGGGTTTTTCATGTCTGTGCGACGGTTGCCGTACGGTTAGTCCTTGTAAATTAATATGATATGTAATGAGTTGATTTTTAGTGGATAATGTAAATGTGTAATAATTGTTGATAACTTTTCCCCCGGGCGGTTTGCGCTGTTGCTCCTAATCTTTACTTTTGTTCCGCGATGGGTTCTCCGCAACGGCCGTCGGGCCGTGCAGGAGATTAAAAGGGAACGCCTGTGCGATTCAGGGACTATCCCCGTAGCTGTAAGTTCCCGAAAACGCCGCACCATCTTTATGGTCACTGTCTTTCGGACGGGAAGACCGTGCGGTCGGAGCGAGTCAGAAGACCTGCCTGTCGGATAAATAGGAGTCGTAACGTTTTCGGGAGAAGGATGTACGACAGGCCGAAATTTTAATCACGAGCGGTTTTTGCATGCGGAGCGCACGTCGGTGTTTCGTCGGCAACGGAAGCGAATAATTAAAGACTAAGTAAGATGATACAGACAGTAGTTAAACGAGACGGACGCGTGGTCGGGTTCAACCGCGAGAAGATCGCGGCCGCGATCCGAAAGGCCATGCTTACTACCGAGCGGGGCGAGGACGAGGCTTTGGTGTACAAAATCACCGACCGCATAGAGTGCCGCGGGGCCGAGAAGATCTCGGTGGAGCAGATTCAGGACATGGTGGAGATGGAGTTGATGAACTCGCCGCGCAAGGAGGTCGCCAAACGTTACATAGCCTACCGCGACAAACGCAGCATAGCCCGCAAGGCCAAGACCCGCGACATATTTTTGGAGATAATCGAGGCCAAAAGCAACGACATCACGCGCGAGAACGCCAACATGAACGCCGATACTCCCGCGGGTATGATGATGAAGTTCGCCAGCGAGACCACCAAACCTTTCGTCGACGATTACCTGCTCACGGAGCAGACCCGTACTGCGTTGCGTAACAACTATATCCATATCCACGACAAGGATTATTATCCCACCAAGTCGCTCACTTGCATACAGCATCCGCTGGACAAGATTCTGGAGCACGGTTTTCAGGCGGGGCACGGCGAGTCGCGTCCTACCAAGCGCATCGAGACGGCCAGCATCATAGGCTGCATATCGATGGAGACCGTACAGAACGAGATGCACGGCGGGCAAGCCATTCCCGCATTCGATTTCTATCTGGCTCCCTACGTGCGCCGTTCGTTCATCGAGGAGATCAAGACTCTGGAACGTTTCGGCGGCGAGGATTATTCGCATCTCTACGATGCGCGGTTCCCCGACTACGTCGAGCGCGATCTGGATGGTCTGAAAGGCGAGGAGCGTGTGTTGCAGCATGCCATAAACCGTACCGTGGGGCGCGTGCATCAATCTATGGAGGCGTTCATCCACAACATGAACACCATTCATTCGCGCGGCGGAAATCAGGTGGTGTTCTCGTCGATCAATTACGGTACCGACACCTCGGCCGAGGGGCGCTGCATCATCCGCGAGTTGCTGATATCGACCTACGAAGGCGTGGGCAACGGTTCGACGGCCATATTCCCCATTCAGATTTGGAAGAAGAAGCGCGGCGTGAGCTATCTGCCCGACGATCCCAACTACGATCTCTACAAGTTGGCCTGCAAGGTTACGGCACGACGGTTCTTCCCCAACTTCGTAAATCTCGACGCTCCGTTCAACCGTCACGAGAAGTGGCGCGTCGACGACCCCGAGCGTTACCTTTACGAGGTGGCTACCATGGGATGCCGTACGCGTGTTTTCGAGAACCGTTTCGGCGAAAAGACCTCGGTCGGACGAGGCAACTTGTCGTTCACTACGGTCAACATCGTGCGACTGGCCATCGAGTGCATGGATATTGCCGACAAGGGGGAGCGCATCGCCAAGTTCTTCGAAAAGCTGGACGATGTGCTGGAGACGACGGCGCGTCAGTTGTGCAACCGTTACGATTTCCAAAAGACCGCGTTGGCCAAGCAGTTCCCTCTGCTGATGTCGTCGTTATGGGTAGGCAGCGAGAAACTCGGTCCTAACGATACTATCGAGAGCGTCATAAATCAAGGTACTCTGGGTATCGGTTTCATCGGTTTGGCCGAGTGTCTGATCGCACTCGTGGGCAAGCATCACGGCGAGAGCGCCGAGGCGCAGGAGCTGGGGCTCGAAATAGTGGGCCGCATGCGCGAACGCGCGAACGAATTTTCGGAGCGTTACGGACATAATTTCAGTGTGCTGGCTACTCCCGCCGAGGGGTTGTCGGGCAAGTTCACGGGGCGCGACCGCAAGGATTTCGGCGAGTTGAAAGGCATTACCGACAAAGCCTATTACACCAATTCGAACCATGTGCCCGTCTATTATCACTGTTCACCCAAACATAAGGCCGAGGTGGAGGCTCCCTATCATGCGCTTACGGGCGGCGGCCATATATTCTATGTGGAGATCGACGGCGATGCCACGCACAATCCGCAGGCCATAATGGACATAGTCGATCTGATGGACAAGTACGATATAGGTTACAGTTCGGTCAATCACAATCGCAACCGTTGCATGGACTGCGGTTACGAGGATGCCGACGAGAATCTGACGGCGTGTCCGAAATGCGGCGGCGGCAACATCGACAAATTGCAACGCATAACGGGCTATTTGGTGGGTACTACCGACCGCTGGAACAATGCCAAGCTCGCCGAGTTGCACGATCGCGTGATTCATAAATAGGCGATTATGTTGAGGGTGCTGCGTATCGTCGAGGGGACGTCGGTCGACGGAGTGGGGTTGCGGACCTCTATTTACGGCGCAGGCTGCGCCAATCGTTGCGAGGGATGCCATAATCCGCAGTCGTGGGACCCCGAGGGCGGCGAGCCGATGAGCGTCGAATCGCTGCTGGATCGGATCGTCGCGGCGGATCTCAACGTGACCTTTTCGGGCGGCGATCCCATGTTTCAGGCCGAGGGTTTCGCGGCGTTGGCTCGGGCAGTGCACGAGCGCACCGACAAAACGATATGGTGTTATACGGGGCTTACGTTCGAGGAGATCGTCGGTCGCGGAGGAGCTTGCGAGGATTTGTTGCGCGAAGTCGACGTTTTGGTCGACGGGCGGTTCATGTTGTCGGAGCGCGACACCTCTCTGTTGTTTCGCGGCAGCGGTAACCAGCGTGTGATCGACGTCGCGGCGTCGTTGGCCCGAGGCCGCGCGGTGGAACTCGATCTGTCGTTCTAAACGATTGTTACATAGACGATGCCGTGCCGTTCATGGCGGTTTCGCATACGACGGAGAGGGTTCCCGAAACGAGGCCGCGTGATTTTTTTACGTCGAGAATTGCAAAAACAGTCGAAATTTTTTGGATGATTCGAATTTGTTTTATACTTTTGCACTGCTTTTAAGGATGAATGCTGTTGTAGCTCAGTGGTAGAGCACTTCCTTGGTAAGGAAGAGGTCACGAGTTCAAGCCTCGTCAACAGCTCTGATAACGAAAAGCGTCGCAGACGCAGTAAGGTAATTAGAACGACCGCTCGATCTATTCGCAGCGGTCGTTTTGTTTATTGCGTACGGCTTTTCCGAAGGTTATTTCCCGATGCGTGTCGGCCGACAAACGCAAATCGGCCCGCTTATACAGGCGGGCCGATCGGCGTTATCGGATGTTCTATATCAGATTATTCCCTGCTCCAGCATGGCGTGCGCCACCTTCATGAAACCGGCTATATTGGCTCCTTTCACGTAGTTGATATATCCGTCGGGCTGCTCGCCGTAACGAACGCATGCCTCGTGGATCTGCGACATGATGTAGTGCAGTTTGTTGTCTACCTCTTCGGCCGACCACGAGAGATGCTGGGCATTCTGGGTCATCTCCAGACCCGAAGTGGCTACGCCGCCCGCATTTACGGCCTTGCCCGGGGCGAAGAGTATGCCAGCGCGCTGGAATTCGGCGATCGCCTCGGGGGTGCAGCCCATGTTCGATACCTCGGCTGCGCACCATGTGCCGTTCGCCAGAAGCTCTTTGGCGTCGTCGCCGTTAAGCTCGTTCTGGAATGCGCAGGGCAGAGCTATGTCGCACTTGATGCTCCATGCCTTTTTGCCGGCTATGAACTGCGCGTCGGGGAAACGCTCGGCAAACGGAGCCACTATGTCGCGGTTCGACGCGCGAAGCTCCAACATATAGTCGATCTTCTCGGGTGTCATGCCGTTGGGGTTGTATATTACGCCGTCGGGGCCCGATATGGCGATCACCTTGGCTCCCAGTTCGGTCGCTTTTGTCGCCGCACCCCAAGCCACGTTTCCGAAGCCCGAAAGAGCCACCGTCTTGCCTTCGATCGACTTGCCTGCCTGATGCAACATGTGCTGCACGAAGTAGAGAGCGCCGAAGCCCGTCGCCTCGGGACGTATGAGCGAACCGCCCCACGTGATGCCCTTACCCGTCAGTACGCCGGTGTTGTACTCGCGGGCCAGTTTCTTGTACATTCCGTAAAGATATCCTATCTCGCGGCCGCCCACGCCTACGTCGCCCGCAGGCACGTCGGTATCGGGACCTATGTTCTTCCACAATTCGAGCATGAAGGCCTGACAGAAACGCATTATCTCGGCGTCGGACTTGCCTTTGGG
>CAUDHE010000097.1 GCA_958449275.1 uncultured Alistipes sp.
GTTAAGCCGAGAGCAGAGCCGAACTTGTTCGGGCTATGCCGAGGCGAGAAAACGAAGGCTTTTCCGCACATGTGCGACATGTGCGTCGGCCGTCCGTGTGAAAACAAATTTAACAAACAAATAAAAAGCGAAAAGCAGACAGGAGTTATGAAGAAATTATTAAGTACGGCTCTTTTCATTTGCCTGACGGCAGCGGCATTCGCCCAGCAACGCGGCAAACTTACCATGTCGGTGATCGACGCGCAGACACGCGAAGGCATCGCGGGAGCAGTCGTCGAAGTCGCCCCCGCAGGCGCATCCGACAGCGATAAAAAGTATTACACATCGGGATTCGGCGGCAAAACCGAGATCTCCAACCTCAAATACGGCGAGTACGAGGTGGTGATAACGTTCCTCGGATACGACGATATGAAAAAGAGCGTCAAGATCGACGCTGCCGCCAAGGATCTCGGCACGGTGGAGATGACCGAGAGCGCCACCAAGATCGACGCCGTGGTGAAGGAGGTGCAGGCCATACGCGCCTCGCAGAAAGGCGACACGGTGAGCTACAACGCCGATGCCTATAAAGTGGCCAACGACGCCGACGTAGAGGGACTGTTGAAAAAGATGCCCGGCATAACCATCACCAACGGCAGCGTGGAGGCTCAGGGCGAGACGGTGAAGAAGATATTCGTCGACGGCAAGGAGTTCTTCGGCGAGGACGTTTCCACAGCCCTCAACTCGCTGCCCGCGCAGGCCGTGAAGAACATCGAGGTGTACAACAAGCTGAGCGACAACGCCGAATTTTCGGGCATGGACGACGGCGAGGGCTACAAAGCAATCAATATCGTAACGCACGAGACCATGCGTCAGGGCGTGTTCGGCAAGATCTATGCGGGGTACGGCTATCAGCCCGACACCGACGACATCACCCAAGCGAACAAATACATCTTCGGAGGTAACGTAAACTATTTCAACAAAAACCATCGTCTGTCGGGCATCGCACTGCTCAACAACATCAACCAGCAGAACTTCTCGTTCGAGGATATCCTCGGCGTATCGGGTTCCACGGGCGGCATGGGCGGCGGCATGGGTCGCGGCGTCGGCCAATACATGGTACGTCCCCAGAGCGGCGTGGCTGCGGTAGGCTCCATCGGACTCAACTACACGGGATCGTGGGGCGAGAAAGACAAGGTGAAACTGGAGGCCAGCTACTTTTTCAACCGCACCCGCACCAAGAATCTCTCGGAGACCATAAAGTGGTACGAAGCGCCTTTGGCCGATCTGGGTACTCTGGAACAGACGGGATATTCCGACAACCTTAACTACAACAATCGTTTCAACGCCCGTTTCGACTGGCGCATATCCGAGAATCAGTCCATCATGTCGCGTACCGGTATCAGCTTCCAGTCGTATGACCCGGCAAGCACGACCGACGGTCTGCAATACGGCGACGCCATCTACAACATCATAGCCAACGGTCAGGACGCCAACTACGGCGGATACAACATATCGGAGTTCCTGCAATACCGCCTCAAGCTCGGCAAGCCGGGTCGTCTGTTCACCGCCGACGTAAGATTCGGATATCGCAACAACGACAACGATTCGAAAAGCTACTCGAATCAAGAGACCGTCGACAACGGCGACGGTACCTACTCGCCCCTGCTGCGCTACCTCTCGAACGCAACCGATTCGAACAATACCAACATAGAAGGTGCGGTCAACTACGCCGAGCCGCTGTCGAAATACTCGCAGATCAATTTCCAGTACCGATTGGGATACACCGGTCAGGAGCGCGACAAACAGACTTGGAACTTCGGTAACGACCCCACCTACACCGACGGGGTGCTCGATCCGCAGCTCTCGAACAAATACACCAGCGATTACACCACCCACCGCGTCGGCCCGGGCTTCCGCTACAGCAAGGAGCGCAACACTCTCGTGCTCGATCTGAACTACCAGTACTCGACCCTCAACGGCGAGGTAAGAACGACGAACACTCAGGCCGTGAAGCGCGCCTACAACGACTTCACCTACTTCCTGATGGGTAATTTCAACATCAACAAGCAGAACTCCATCCGAATGTTCATCATGTCGGGCACCGACAATCCCAACATCACGCAGTTGCAGAATCTGCTCGACATATCGGATTCGCAGTACGTAACGAGCGGTAACGAGCGACTCAACCCCGCCTACTCGCACCGCATCAATTTCCACTACAATAACACCAATCTCGAAAAGGGACGCACCTTCATGTGGATGTTCTCGTTCCAAAGCACGTCGGATTACATATCGTCGAGCATCTACACCGGCGCCAACATCCCTCAATACGTGATCGACGAGGTGGGCTCGACTCCCATACAGTACACCACTTACGACAACGTGGACGGCTACCTGAGCCTCCGCACCCACGTAAGTTACGGTCTGCCCGTCAACTTCCTGAAGTGTAACCTCAACATCATGGGCGGTGTCAACTACTCGAAAACTCCGTCGCTCGTGAACGGCATGCGCAACATGGCGAGCAACATAGGCTACGACGCCAGCGTGGTTTTAGGCAGCAACATATCGGAGAACATCGATTTCACGCTCTCGTGGAACGGAACCTACAACCAAGCCGACAACTCGCTGGCCTCGAGCGGCAGCAAGAACGAGTATTTCAACCACACGGCATCGGGCACGCTCAAAACGGTATTCTGGAAGGGATTCACCTTCACGGCCAGCGCCAACTACGTGCAGTACATAGGATTCACCAACGACTACAACGACGCCTACACCCTCTGCAACGCCTACATAGGCAAGAAGATGTTCCGCAACCGGCTGGGCGAAATCATGGTCGGCGTGAACGACATATTCAACCAGAATACCTCGTTCGCCCGCACCACGGGATCGGGCTTCACGCAGAACTCGTGGAACAGCGTCATAGGACGTTACTTCACGGTGCAGTTCAACTATAACCTTCGCGTATTCGGCAAGAAAGGCTCGCGCGTACTCTCCGACTACGGCATATCGTCGGGCAACAAGAGTTCCGAGCGTCGCATGGGTCCACCGATGGGAGGAGGCCCGGGCGGCGGTCCGAGATAATCGAAACGATAAAATGCAAATCCCCCCGCGATTCGGATCGCGGGGGGATTTGCATTCGGCAACGTCATAACGCTCACTTCAATTTATCGCGTTTCACTCCCTCGAAAGTCATCTTCACGGGCAGAATATTGCCATCGGCATCGAACTCCAGCGGATCGATACAGGTCACGCGGTCGTTACCGTCGGTAGCCCCGAGCGGATGGCGATGGTAGACTATATAATATTTTCCGCTCTTGGGATTGTGTATCACCGAGTGGTGTCCCGCACCCGTGGCGACATTCTCGTCGGTACGCAGAATCACATCCTTGCGAACGAACGGGCCGAACGGATTGTCGGCGATGGCATAGGCCACACGATAGTCGGGCCCTGTCCAACCGCCCTCCGACCACATGAAGTAATACTTGCCGTCGCGAATGAACATGAACGGTCCCTCGACATAACCTTCGGGGGTAATCTCCTTGAATATCGTGCCGTCCTCGAACGGTACGAATCCCGTGAAGTCGTCGCGCAGCTTGGCCACGTTGCAATGCCGCCATCCGCCGTAATACATATACCACGAGCCGTCCTTGTCGCGGAACACGAACTGATCGATGGGCTGCGCGCCGTTAACGATCTCGTTGATGAGCGGCTTACCCAAATAATCCTCGAACGGCCCCGCGGGATTATCGGCCACGGCGACGCCGATACCGCCGATTTCGCCCTCGTGCACGTCGTTCGCACCGAAGAACAGGAAATATTTGCCGTCTTTCTCCACAATGGCGGGCGCCCACAGCGCATGGCGCAACCACTTGATGCGCGAATTGTCGATAATGCGTTCGTGCTTGGTCCACTTCACCAGATCCTTAGACGAGAAACAGTCGAAAAAGAGCTGTTCGCCGTAAGGATGCGAATAGGTCGGATAAATCCAATAGGTGTCGCCGAACACCACGCCCTCGGGATCGGCATACCAACCTTCGAATATCGGGTTGCCCGACGTCTTCTGCGCCGATGCACTCAACGACGCTGCGGCGAAAATCGCCGAAAGTAAAATTCTGCTTGCTATCTTCATATATTTATAATGTAATTCGTTCTTAATATATCCACATTGCCGTGCGATGTCGACAGTTCGCCGCCACCCTGCGCGGCGGACCGCCTATGGTTATTTCATCCCCATCGACTCTATCAAGGCCTTCACCTCGGGCTTGTGACCTCGGAACTCGACGTATATGTCCATCGGATGACGCTGTCCGCCCTGTTCCAGCAGACGGCGGAATGCAGCGGCCGTGTCGCGGTCGAAAATACCCTTCTCCCTGAAGAGCGAGAAGGCGTCGGCAGCCAACACCTCGGCCCACTTGTAACCGTAATATCCCGCCGCGTAACCGCCTGCGAAGATGTGGGTGAAAGCATTGCTTACGGCTGTACCCTCCACGGCAGGCGTAATCTGCACGGGAGCCATCGCGGCACGTTCGAACGACTCTATATCGCCCGCATAAGGCTCCCTCAGCGTATGCCAGGCCATATCGGTGAGTCCGAACGACAGCTGACGCACGTTCGAATAGGCTGCCAGATAGTTCTTGGCCGCCACGATCTTGGCCACCAATTCGGCGGGAATAGGCTCGCCCGTTCGGTAATGCACGGCCCAGCGATCGAGATACTCCTTTTCCGTCGCCCAGTTCTCCATTATCTGCGACGGCAGCTCCACGAAATCGCGATATACGTTGGTTCCGTTCAACGACTCATACTCGCCCTTGGCCAGCATACCGTGCAACGAGTGCCCGAACTCGTGCAGGAAAGTGTTGAACTCGTCAAACGTAAGCAGCGACGGCGTCGTCTCGGTGGGCTTGGTGAAGTTCATGACCAGCGACACCAGCGGACGCGTCTCCACACCGTCCTCGACACTCGTGCCGCGGAATTCGGTCATCCACGCTCCCGAACGCTTCGATTCGCGCGGAAAGAAATCGAGATAGAGCACTGCCAAAAAATCGCCGTTCGCATCCGTCACGTCGTAAGCCGTCACGTCGGGATGATATACGGCGATATCCTTGTCGGGAGTAAAGGTCAGACCATAAAGATTCTCGGCAGCCATAAACACGCCGCGGATAACATTATCGAGCTTCAGATAGGGTTTCACCTGCTCGTCGTCCACGGCATATTTCTCGGCCTTGTACTTCTCGGCCCAATAGGCCCAATCCCAAGGCATCACCTCGCCTTTATGACCTTTCGATGCCGCGTATGCGTTTATCGTTTCGTAATCCTTGCGGCCGTAATCGACAGTCTCGGCGCGCAACTCATCGAGAAAAGCCGTCACCGTCGGGGCGTTCTCGGCCATCTGCTCCTCGAGGACATAATCGGCATAAGTCTCGAAACCGAGCAGATTGGCGATCTTCAGACGCAACGCCGCAATGCGGCGTATCAGTTCCGAGTTATCGAATTCACCGCCCAACGCACGCGAATTGTATGCCCGATACAGCTTCTCCTTTATGTCGCGCTGCGACGAATAGGTCATGAAAGGAACGTAGCTCGGCGCCTTTAGGGTCACTGTCCAGCCCTTCTCGCCGCGGGCTTCGGCATCGGCGGCGAGTCCTTCCCTGACGAACTCGGGCAACTCGGCCACTTTCGAGGCGTCGGTAATGTTGTACGCAAAGGCGTTGGTCGCCGCAAGCGAGTTCTGCCCGAACTTAAGAGTGGCCTCCGAAAGAGCCGAGGTATACTTGCGATACAGCTCCTTGTCTTGGTCCGAAAGAGCCGCACCCGAACGGGCGAAACCTTTGTAGGTATCCTCCAACAACTTCTCGTCCACAGCCGACAATCCGCGGCGCGAACCCTCGTAAACGGTCTTTACGCGGGCGAACAGCTCGGGATTCAAAGCTATGTCGTTGCTCAATTCGGTCAACTTGGGCTGTATGCGCAACGCTATGGCATCCATCTCGTCCGAGGTATCGGCCTCGCGCAGATTGTAGAATATGCCCGCTATGCGATCGAGCAATCGGCCCTGACGCTCCATAGCCACTATCGTGTTACGGAACGTAGGTTTCGCGGGATTCTTGGCTATGGCCTCGATTTCGGCCCGCGAAACGGCTATGGCCGTCTCGAAAGCGGGTTCGTAATCGGTAATCTCTATCTTGTCGAACGGCGGTGTGGCATGGGGAGTGTCCCACTCGCCCAGCAACGGGTTGGCCGTATCGATCTCGGGAAGGTCGGCCACGGGCATCGAATCACCCGCGCAACCCGCCGCAAAAGCACTGATTGTCATAAGCAAAAACAGTTTTTTCATCGTTATTTTCCAATTCGGTTTCTTCATTTGATGTAATCGACATCGCGTGGCGATGTCGGCAGTTCGCCGCCACCCCGCGCGGCGGACTGCAACTCGCCCGAAGGCTCGTGCATCCTTCGCTGTCGGCGAACAGCATACTACTCCGCCACCGCCGCGGAATCGGCCTCGGCACGCGCCGCTTCGCGTTCGCGGCGTGATCTCTCCGCCCTTTCACGTGCCTGCGCACGAGTATCCACGGGTCCCACCTCGCGAACCTCGGGCGACTCCTCCTGCTCGCGCGCCTCGATCAGGCCTCTGCCGAGAAGCATGGCATCCGCATCGGGCTCTGCGCCGCGGAACGCTCTGTACATGTCCATACCGGCACGACTGCCTCCGCGCGAGAGCACCTCGCGTCGGAAACGCTCGGCCGTGTCGCGGTCGAACAGATCGCCGCTCTCGACGAATGCTCGGAAAGCATCCTTGTCGAGCACCTCGGCCCATATATAAAAATAATATCCCGCCGAATATCCGCCGTCGAAAATATGGCTGAAATAGGGATAACGGTAACGCGGCGCGATCTGCGGGATAAGCCCGCGTTTCACGGTCAACGCTTCGTGCTCGAAAGCTGCGACATCGACCGGATCGGTACTCGCGAGCGAATGGATATCCATATCCGACAGCGCCGCAGCTACCAGTTCGGTCGTGGCGAAACCTTTGTTGAACAGCGCACTGCGACGTATCTTCTCTATCATTTCATCGTTCATGACCTCTTCCGTACGATAATTCACGGCATATTGGCGCAGCATTTCGGGCGTAAAGGCCCAGTTCTCCATTATCTGCGACGGCAGCTCCACGAAATCGCCCTCCACATCGGCCAATCCGCGATAACGCACCTCGGCGAAGAGTCCGTGCAGGGCATGGCCGAATTCATGGAACAGCGTCTCGGCCTCGTCTATCGACAGCAAGGCGGGAATGCGCCCCGACGGACGGGTGAAATTGCATACGATGCTCACCACGGGTCCCACGCGACGGCCGTCGCGATAGGTCTGCTCGGTGAAATGACCGCACCATGCGCCGCCGCGCTTGCCCGCGCGAGGATGAAAATCGAAATACAACGCACCGAGCGGCGTTTCGTCGGCGTCGATCACCTCGTACACTTCGCACTCGTCATTGTAGACGGGCGCCGTCAGCGGACGGAACGTAATACCGTACAAACGGTTGGCCAAAAAGAATATGCCGCCCTTCACATTGTCGAGCGACAAATACTGACGCACCGCCTCCTCCTGTATGTCGTAATCCTCCTTGCGGACCTTCTCGGCATAATACCACCAGTCCCACGGCTCGAACACCGCATCCTCGCCCTCGTCGCGACGCAGCATGGGAAGCATACGTTCCAATTCGCCGCGCGCACGCTCCAGCGCAGGCGTCCACACGCGATCCAACAAATCGTAAACCGCCTCGGGACTGCCGGCCATCTGGTTCGACGCGACGTAATCGGCATAAGAGTCGTAGCCGAGCATCGCCGCCTTTTCGTAACGCAGAGCCGCAATCTCGGCCGCCACAGCTTTGTTGTCGTACTCGTTATCGCGATCGCCGCGAGACACATAGGCATTGTAAATGCTGTCGCGCAGAGCACGGTTCTCGCAATAGGTCAGCAGAGGCAACATGCTCGGTTTCTGAAGCGTGAACACATACTTACCCTCGCGGCCCGACGCCTTGCCCTGCTCCAAAGCGGCCTCGCGCACAACGGCGGGAATGCCCTTCAAATCCTCGACGGCGAGTTCCATCGCAAAACCGTTGGTCTCGGCCAGCAGATTGCGCCCGAACGTGACGCCGAGACGCGACAAGCGCTCGTTTATCTCTTTCAAACGCGCCTTTTTATCGGACGGAAGCAGCGCACCGGCACGGACGAAGCGGTCGTATATCTTCTCGGTGAGCCGCAACT
>CAUDHE010000098.1 GCA_958449275.1 uncultured Alistipes sp.
TCGCAGTCGTTTTCTCGCCTCGACATAGCCCGAACAAGTTCGGCTCTGCTCTCGGATTATCGAAAACGTTCTTCGATTTTTAACGCTCCGTCGCCGTATCCGCCCATTTCTCGAAATCGTTCCTGCCGCGGGATCGGCTGACGCATGTGTATAGTAATACGACTCGACAGAGTCGTGCGGGCCGCAGCCTCCCGCAGCGGAGGCCCGCTATTGTTCACGAATGCTCACATTGCAGTCTCCGCAAGCTGCTGCCCGAATAACTGCGCCGCGGCGCGGCGTTATCTTCGGCTGCTCGCACTTTCGGTGCGCCCCCCGCAGCAGCCGAAGATAAATGTCATACTCGCCCCCGTCTGCAAACAGCGAACAGCCTTGCAGCGAGGTGGCACGACGTGCATATAAAAAGGAAATGCAGTTCGCAGAACTGTGCGGGCCGCAACCTCGAAACTTCCCTGTCATTCCACATTTAACCGTTTTACAATACGGTTAAATGAATGAAAATCACAAAAAAGAGCCGCCCGAACTTGTCGGACAGCTCTTTTTTCGAGACGGTATAAACCGTCATTCAATTTTATTAGGCCTCCAGCGCGAAACGCTTGTAAGCTACGATGGTAGCATCCTTGTCGGCCTTCTGAATATACTCGCGGATCGAGATCTTCTCGCCTACGACAGCCTGATTCAGCAGCGTGTTCTCCTCGAAGAACTTGCGCATTTTACCCTCGGCGATCTTCTCCAGAATAGCTTCGGGCTTGTTAGCGTTCTTGGGATCCTGCTTCATCTGCTCCAGCGCGATGGCCTTCTCGTGAGCAACGGTCTCTGCGGGGCAATCGTTCTCGTCGATTGAGATGGGCGCCATAGCCGTGGCCTGCATTGCAACGGCGTGAGCAACCTCGGCGGGAACCTCCTTGTTGAAACCGAGAACGGTACCCAACTTCTTGTTGAAGTGAACGTAGGCATTGCAGTAAGGAGCTTCGATGCGGCCGTAATAAGCCAACTCGACCTTTTCGCCAGTCTGTCCCGACTTCTCGGTAACCATCTCCTCTACGGTACGGCCCTCGTCGTTCTTGATGGCAAGAAGGGTCTCCTTATCGGCAGCGTCGTTCTTCACGGCGATATCCAGAATAGCATTTGCCGAAGCCGCAAACTCCTCGTTCTGAGCCACGAAGTCGGTCTCGCAAGCGAGGCACAAAAGATATGCCTTTCCACCCTCGATCTTGGTCACGACCACACCTTCCGTAGCGCTGCGATCGGCACGCTTGCTCACCACGAGCTTGCCTTTCTCGCGGATGATGTCCTTCGCACGCTCGTAGTCGCCTTCGGCCTCCATAAGCGCTTTTTTGCAGTCCATCATACCTGCGCCCGTCATTTTGCGGAGCTTCATTACATCTGCTGCTTTGATTTCCATAGTTATCTTGCGTTAAAAATGTTAATAATTTCTCGTTCGCGGAGAGCCTTACTCGGCCTTCTCCTCGGCGGTCTCGGCAGCTGCAACGACTTCGGCTACAGCAGCCTCCTCGGCATCAACGGCAGCCTTTACGGCCTTCTTGATACGGGGTTTACCCTCCTTCTTCGAAGGTGCCGCGTCCTCGTTCTCCTGAGCTTCCTTTTCCTTTTCGAGCTTACGCTCCTCGGTACCCTCGGCTATTGCAGCGCATACGACGTCAAGAATGACGGCTATCGATTTCGAAGCATCGTCGTTTGCCGGTATAACGTAATCGATGTCTGTAGGATCACAACAAGTGTCTACCATGGCAAAAACGGGGATGCCCAATCGCTTGGCCTCCTTAACGGCGTTGGCCTCCTTCTGCACGTCGATAACGAACAGTGCTGCGGGCAGGCGGGTAAGATCGGCGATAGAACCGAGGTTCTTCTCCAGCTTAGCGCGCTGACGCGCGATCTGGAGTTTCTCGCGTTTCGAGAAATTATCGAAAGTGCCGTCGCCCAACATCTTGTCGATGGTGGTCATCTTCTTGACGGCCTTGCGTATCGTGGGGAAGTTTGTAAGCATACCGCCGGCCCAACGCTCGGTTACGTAAGGCATTCCGACGGGTGCCACCTTTTCGGCAACGATCTCCTTAGCTTGCTTTTTGGTAGCGACGAACAGCACGCGGCGACCGCTCTTTGCGATCTGCTTCAGTGCAGCCGAAGCCTCATCTATCTTTACAACGGTCTTGTGAAGATCGATGATGTGGATGCCGTTCTTCTCCATGAAGATGTAGGGGGCCATTTTGGGGTTCCACTTGCGCTTCAGGTGACCGAAGTGAACGCCGGCATCCAATAATGTATTAAAATCTGTACGTGACATTTTAATTTTCTGTTTTAATTTTAATTTCTCTTTTCAACAACCCTTGCGGTAGAGGTCTTTCGACCGATCCCAAAGGTTTTCCGCGACGGAGCAACCGACAAGTAATACCGAAACAATATTGAAGTAGTCTCGTCGATTTCCAACTCGCGTCGTGCATTGCCGAAAATCCGGTCTGCCGCGAATTAACGCTTGCTGAACTGGAACTTGCGACGTGCTCCGGGCTGACCGGGCTTCTTACGCTCAACCTCACGCGAATCGCGGGTGAGGAATCCGTTCTTCTTCAGTACCGAACGGAACTCGGCGTCGATCTGACACAACGCGCGTGCGATTCCCATGCGAGCGGCCTCGGCCTGACCTTTGATACCGCCGCCGTCGAGGTTGATGTCGACGTCGTAGCTCTCCAGAGTTTCGGTAACCAGCAACGGCTGCTTAACCTCGTACTGGAGTATGTTCAAAGGGAAATAGACTTCGAGAGCCTTGCGGTTGATTGTAATCTGGCCCTTACCCGGCTTCACGTATACGCGAGCCACAGCAGCCTTACGGCGACCTACGGTGTTTACAACTTCCATACTCTTTACTTAATCTCGTTTAACTTAATTTCCTTGGGGCTCTGTGCGGCGTGAGGATGCTCGGCGCCGGCATAAACCTTCAAATTCTTCATGATAGCCTCGCCCAGACGAGTCTTGGGAAGCATACCCTTCACCGCGTGCTCGATAACGAACTCGGGCTTCTTGGCCAGATAATCGGCGGGGGTTGCGAAGCGCTGACCGCCCGGATATCCGGTGTGACGCACATAGACCTTGTCGGTCATTTTGTTGCCCGTGAGCTTCACCTTGTCGGCGTTGACCACGATAACGTAATCACCGCAATCGACATGGGGAGTGTAGCCGGGCTTGTTCTTGCCTCTCAGGATCTTAGCCACCTGCGACGCAAGACGACCCAATACCTCGTTCGTGGCATCGATCACAACCCACTCTTTCTGGACCGTGGCGGCGTTCAACGAGATACTTTTGTAACTTCTTGAATCCATCTTTTACGTTTAGTTAATAACTTGTGTTATATTGTAATCCTATTCCCGCATTTACGGGTGCGCAAAGATAGTAATAATTTTTCAGATAACCATTCATCTGCCGAAAATATTCGAATTATAGCAAATTCGGGAGCCTCGTGGCAGCCGAAGAGCGGATATGGCGAACGAAAAAAATGCGACTCGTCGGAGTCGCGCGGGCCGCAGCCTGCGGAGGCCCGCAACGGCATTCGCACCGCCGCATCCTCCGCAGGCTGCCGCTCGAACAATCGGTTAATTTCATCTCGGCAAAAAAATATCCGACGCCCGCAAGAGCGTCGGATACCTTTATTATTAATTATACGGAACTATCCGAGGAACGACAGCAGAATACCTGCGGCCACGGCCGAACCGATCACGCCTGCCACATTGGGACCCATGGCGTGCATCAGCAGGAAATTCGAAGGATTGGCAGCCTGACCCACTTTCTGCGACACACGAGCAGCCATAGGCACGGCCGACACGCCTGCCGATCCGATCAACGGATTAATTTTCTCCTTGCTGAACAGATTGATGATCTTGGCCAGTATGACACCGCCCGCAGAACCCAGGCAGAATGCCATAATACCCAGCACCAGAATGCCGATGGTCTGCCAATTGAGGAATGCCTCCGCAGTGGCGGTAGCACCTACCGAGATACCGAGGAATACGGTCACGATGTTCATCAACTCATTCTGTACGGTCTTGCTCAAACGCTCTACCACTCCGCACTCCTTCATCAGGTTACCCAGCATGAGACAGCCGATCAGAGGCGCAGCCGAAGGCAGCAACAACGCGATAATCATCGTAAGCACGACGGGGAAGATGATCTTCTCGGTCTTCGACACGTTGCGCAGCTGCTTCATCGAAATCTTGCGCTCGGCCTCCGTAGTGAGAGCCTTCATGATGGGAGGCTGGATCACGGGCACCAGAGCCATGTACGAGTAAGCCGCAACGGCGATGGGACCCAGCAAATGGGGAGCCAGTTTCGACGTGAGGTAGATAGCCGTCGGGCCGTCGGCGCCGCCGATGATGGCGGTCGAAGCGGCCTCATTGGGCAGGAATCCCAGCGCCGTGGCACCCAGATATGTGGCGAAGATGCCGACCTGAGCGGCCGCACCGAGCAACAGACTTTTGGGGTTGGCGATCAGGGGACCGAAATCGGTCATGGCCCCCACTCCCACGAAGATCAAACAGGGATAGATACCCAATTTGACACCCAGATAGAGGTAGTCGATCAGTCCTGCCAAAGAGTCGAATCCCGTCCAGTGAACATGTCCGCCCTCGAAAAGCTCCGAATGGAACATGCCCGCACCCGGCAAATTGGTCAATACCATACCGAAAGCTATGGGCAACAACAACAGAGGTTCGTACTGCTTCACGATAGCGAGGTAGAGCAACACGCAGGCTATCAACAGCATGACGATACAACGCCAGTCCTGAACAAGACCTACGAAGCCCATGCTCTCGACAAAATTCATAAGCGAATCGCCGACATCGATATCGGCATCGGCCGCCTGCGCGACGCTTTGCACGGTCGCGGTCGCATCGCCCTGCGCCGAGCTGTTGCCCCACGCCTGAACCGACAGTCCCACCGTGGCGACTGCAAGCAACATCAACATATATTTCATCACTCTCTTCATCGGTTACAACTGTTTAGTTTATGCCAAATCCAAAAGTGCGTCGCCCTGCTGAACGGCCTGACCGCCCGACACATGAACGGCGGTAACCGTACCGTCGGCGGGAGCGAGAACCTCGTTCTCCATCTTCATGGCCTCGATGATAATCAGGGTCTGACCCGCCTTCACGGTATCGCCCGCCTTCACGTTCACCACCGTTACGCTGCCCGGCAGAGGCGCGGTCACCGAATTGGCACCGGCCGCGGCCTTGGGTGCTGCGGCAGGAGCAGCTGCGGGAGCCGCTGTTGCAGCATGCTTGGGAGCTGCGATGTGGGGAACGGCCACGCTCTCGGCGCGCTCCACCTCCACGGTGTACTTCTTGCCGTTAAGCTCCACCTCGGCTACGTTGTGCGACGTCTCGGCCACGGTAGCCTCGTAATGCTTTCCGTTTATGTTGAATTTAAGTTTCTGCATTTTAACTACTGAATATTAAAAAGTTATACTTTTCTGATTCCACGGCGAGTATGCCGCGTCCTCGTGAACGATGGTAAGCACGTCGCTCTCCTCGTCATGCATGTCGTAGAACATGTGCAAAGCGAAAGCGATTGCCGCCATCTCCTCCTCGTCCGACTCGACGGGAGCGGCAGCAGCGACCGTAGCGACGCTCTGCTTTTGGGGTTTCTCTGCGAAGACGAGACCGAAGATCTTGATTACGCCGATGAGCAAAACGAGCATCGTGAACACCAGCGAGAATCCCACCACGGTGATAATCAAAGCATTTCCCCAATTGATAGCTAACATTGTCATAAACTGCGATCGTTTTCGTTACAAAGGAATATTGCCGTGTTTCTTCGCGGGATTGCCCACTCGCTTGGTCTGCAACGACTCCAAAGCGCGGATCACGCGGAAACGGGTATTGCGAGGCTCGATAACGTCGTCGATGTATCCGTAACGGGCTGCGTTGTAGGGGTTCGAGAACTTGTCCTTGTACTCCTGCTCGCACTTCTCGACGAATTTGGCCTTCTCCTCGGCGTCGGTAAATGCCGCCAATTCCTTGGCATGCAGTACTTCTACGGCGCCGCTGGCTCCCATCACCGCGATCTCGGCCGTAGGCCAAGCGTAGTTGATATCGCCTCGGATATGCTTAGACGACATCACGATGTAGGCACCGCCGTAAGCCTTGCGCAGCGTTACGGTCACCTTGGGTACCGTCGCCTCGCAATAAGCGTAGAGCAACTTGGCACCGTGGGTAATCACGCCGCCGTACTCCTGACCCGTACCAGGCAGGAATCCCGGGACATCCACCAAAGTCACGATGGGGATGTTGAACGCGTCGCAGAAACGCACGAAACGCGCGGCCTTGCGGCTGGCGTTGATATCGAGCACACCCGCCATGAAGTTGGGCTGGTTGGCTATTATACCCACGCTCTGACCGTTGAAACGGGCGAAGCAGGTAATTATGTTCTTGGCATACGTGGCAGCGCTTTCCAAATACTCGCCGTTGTCGACGATGCCGCGGATAACCTCGTACATGTCGTAAGGTTTGTTGGGGCTGTCGGGAATAATCTCGTTCAGCACATCCTCCTTACGCGCGATATCGTCGGCGCACGGGATCCTCGGAGCCGTGTCGGCGTTGTTCTGAGGCATGTACGACAACAGATCGCGGATCAGGCCGATGCCCTCCTCCTCGGTGTCGACTGCGAACTGAGCCACGCCGCTCTTGGTGGTGTGCATCGACGCGCCGCCCAGTTGTTCCTGCGTAACATCCTCGCCCGTTACGGTCTTAACCACTTTGGGGCCGGTGAGGAACATGTACGAAGCGTCGCGACGCATGATTACGAAGTCGGTAAGTGCGGGAGAATATACCGCGCCGCCCGCGCAGGGACCGAAGATAGCCGATATCTGGGGAATGACGCCCGAGGCCATTACGTTGCGCTGGAATATGTTGGCATAACCCGCCAAAGCGTTCACGCCCTCTTGGATACGCGCGCCGCCCGAGTCGTTGAGACCGATGCAGGGAGCTCCGTTGCGCATGGCCATATCCATCACCTTGCAGATCTTCTCGGCCATCGATATCGACAGCGAACCCGCCGTAACGGTGAAATCCTGCGCGAATACATACACCAGACGACCGCCGATGGTTCCGTAACCCGTCACCACTCCGTCGCCGTAGGTGTGCTTCTTCTCCATTCCGAAGTCGTAGCAACGATGCGTCACGAACATGTCGAACTCCTCGAAGCTGCCTTCGTCCAAAAGCATGTGAATGCGCTCGCGTGCCGTATATTTACCCTTTGCGTGCTGCTTCTCGATAGCCTTTTCGCCGCCGCCCAAACGTGCCGTTTCACGGTTTTCGATCAGCTTGGCCACCTGTTGTTTTTGAATTTCGCTCATAAAAGTGCTTGCTGTTTATTTTGATTGTTATTTGTTTTTGTCCTCGCACAACTCGGTCAGGATGCCCTGCGTCGATTTCGGATGCATGAAAGCGATCGTCAGCCCCTCGGCGCCCTTGCGCGGAGTCTTGTCGATCAGACGAATGCCCTGCGCCTCGGCGTCGGCCAACTGCTCCTCGATGTTCTCGCAAGCCAGCGCCATGTGGTGTATGCCCACACCGCGGTTTTCGATATACTTGGCTATGGTCGAATCCTCCGACGTAGGCTCCAGAAGCTCGATTTTGGTCTGACCCAATTTGAAGAAAGCGGTCTTGACCTTCTGGTCGGCCACCTCCTCTATGGCGTAACATTTCAGACCCAATACGTTCTCCCAATAAGGAATCGCTTCGTCAAGGCTCTTGACGGCAATACCGAGATGCTCAATGTGTGAAACTTTCATAATTTCGAGTTTAAGTTATTAGTTTTCGTATGTAAATTTTCTATTTTCCGATTTTTAGTCCAAAACACTACAAAGATAGAGGTAAAATCCCAAATAACGAAATATTCGGAGCAAGTTTATAAATAATTTCAGGATTATCGAAAGACAATGATATCGGGAAATGAAATGCCGCGGCCCGTTCGGAATGCGACCCGACGACATTGCGCATTCGCTAACAGCATCTCCTTATTATATGCACGTCATGCCGCTGTTCGCAGAATCGTAATAATTCACACGCGCCAGCCAACTTCCGCGGCAGGAACGATTTCGGAAAAAGGGCGGACGCGGCGACGAAGCGTTAAAAAAAGGTGGAAATACTGCGGCTCTTTGAGCCGCGCAGTTCGCCGCCGCCCCACTG
>CAUDHE010000099.1 GCA_958449275.1 uncultured Alistipes sp.
GGCTATCGAATCGACCTTTTTACCCGCGCGGTTTAGAGCCAAGATCTCTTTTACGCGCGAAACGGGTATGGTAACCATATTGGCCATTGCATCCTTGCTGCTGCTGAACGACATGGTGTGAGCCAATATGTCGGTCTTCACGAGGTGATATTCGCCGTCCATCGCCTGCAAAGGCTCGCGCAGTCGGGGAATGCCCTGACGCGCATCGGCGTACACGTCGTATTCGTACATGAGACAGCATTTGAGTTTCGAGCACTGCCCTGCGAGTTTCTGGGGATTGAGCGAGATATCCTGCACACGCGCCGCGTTGGTGGTGACGCTCGAAAAACTCGACACCCACGACGCACAGCACAATTCGCGGCCGCAGGCGCCTATACCGCCTATGCGTCCCGCCTCCTGACGCGCGCCGATCTGCTTCATCTCTATGCGGATGTGGAACCGTTCGGCGAATACCTTTATTAATTCGCGGAAATCGACACGCCCTTCGGCGATGTAATAGAATATCGCCTTGATCTTGTCGCCCTGATACTCCACGTCGCCTATCTTCATGTCGAGTCCCATATCGGCCGCGATTTGACGCGACTGTATCATAGTGTCGTGCTCGAGCGCGATGGCTTCCTGCCAACGTTCGATGTCGTAAGGCTTGGCCTTGCGGTATATCTTCTTATACTCGCCGTTGAACGGAGTGAAACCCGTGCGGCGAATCTGCTTGGCCACCATGTCGCCCGTGAGCGATACGATGCCGATGTCGTGCCCGGGTGACGCCTCGACGGCAACTATGTCGCCGCGTTTCAATGGGAGGTCGTTGACGTTTCGGTAATAGGAGCGACGCGTATTTTTGAATCTCACTTCGAAAATATCGGTCGGAACATTGTCGGGATAGCTCTCCAGCCACGGCGTTTCGTGGAGTTTGAAACAACCCTCGACCATCTCCACTTCGGGCATCCCGTTACAGTCGCAGACGCTGAATCCGCGTCCCATTTCGGGCATATGTCTTTTAGAACAACATTTGTTACAACTCATGGATGTAAAAAATTTTTGTAAAAATAAGAAAATAATTCCGTATTTCCGCACAAAAATTTCGATTTACCTCGTTCGCGCCTCCAAACGGGCTATATCGCGCCTTACCCGACGCACCGTCATCACGGCGCAGCACGAAAGCCCCACGATGAAGCCCATCACCAGACCCACGGCCTCGAATCCGCACTTGAATGCGAGCAGATATCCCACTGGGATGTTTATCAGTATGTATGACACGAACACTATGGGCATTATGACCTTCACGTCTTGCAATCCTCGCAAAATACTGATCGAAACGGTTTGCAGACAGTCCGATACTTGAAACAGAGCTATGTAAACGAGCATTGTGGCGGTCAGCTCTATAACCCGTGCGTTGGTGGTGAACAGAGCGGGTATGCTGAAACGCAGCAGTACGAAACATACGGCCGCCGTGGTGCACCATGCCAGTCCCAGTTGATAGGATGCGTTCACGGTGCGCCGCAAATCGTCGAAATTGCCTTGTCCGTATATGTGCGAACACAGAATGGTCGTCGCCGATCCGACGGCCACCACGATCATGAACGTTATGTTCATCATGTTGGTGCCTATCTGGTAGGAACTCAAGGCGTGGGCTCCGAATGCCAGCACCATGATGTTGGCCACCACGAATATGCTGGCCTCCATGAACATCTGGAATGAAATGGGGATACCCACTTTAAGTATGCGAAGCATGGTGCGAAAGCTAAACGCTTTAGTGCGCAACGCCTCGGTATAGACGCGGAAACGACCGCTGCGGAAAAAATAGACAGCGATCATAACGCACATGCAGATTCGGGAGATCAGGGTGGCTATGCCGGCTCCGACCGCGCCCATGGGTTCGAATCCGCATTTGCCGAAGATGAGCATCCAGTTGAACACTATGTTTATCGCGTTGCATATTATGATGACCGCCATAGCCGTGCGGGTGTTGCCTATTCCTTCGAGAAACTGTTTGAACGTGAAGAATATCATGGCGGGAAACATGCTCCACGTCAGGGTGTCGTAATAAGGCAGGGCCGCGGCTGTGACATCGGCGATCGACGCATCGCTTCCCGAGTCTGTCATGACTCCGCCGAGGAACGACAACAGCGGTCGTGCGGCGACGAGCAGTGCCGAGGCCGCAATGCCCGTCGACATGAACAGCACGGCACCGTTCTGCAACAGTTCGGCTGCATAACGCTTGTCGCCCTTGGCGAAATACTCTCCAGCCAAAGGCGTGAGTCCGAACGACAATCCCATCGCCGCGATGAAGACTATGAAGAATATGCTCGTGCCGAACGCAACTGCTGCCAACGGCGTGGGATCATCGCCTCCGTAGCGGCCGACCATGGCGGTATCGGCCAGTTGCACCGTTATCTGTCCCATTTGCGACAGAATGACGGGCAACGCGAGGCGCAGATTGTTTTTGTAAAAAGGTTTGTATACGCTGAAAAATTTCATCATCGAAAAAATATTAAACCGGAATCACGCCGACGGACGGCCGCCGACGTCTCCGCCGAAACAGACTGTTCTCGGCGGCAGAACGAATCGCGCACGAGATCAAAAAGCCTCGTTGATGTTGAATATGAATCCGCTCGTGTGTTTGCCGAATCCGTAGTCGATACGTATGTTCACACGGTGTTTGAACTCCCAGCGGAATCCCGCTCCGTACGACGGAAGCATGTTTTTCCACTCGAACTCCTTGAAACGCGGAAACACCGTTCCGCATCCTCCCCATACCGTACAGCCTATTCGTTTGTAGATTCGCTGGCGCAGCTCCGCCTGACACGACACGATGCTGTTGTCGATGTAACGCCCCGCGTAATAACCTCGCATGCGATAACCGCCGCCCAGCTCCTCGCGCAGCGCCCACGGCGAATCCTTGCCGTTGAAACGGCCGTAAATGTCGGTGGCTATCACGCCGCCGTTCCACAGTCGGTGATAGAAATCGAAAATGAAAGTGGTGCGGACGGGAGTCTTTCCGTAATTGCTCATGAACTGCGGGTAGATCGTAACGTCGGCCATCACGTAAATGCCTCGCTGCGGATTGGGGATGAAGTCGCGCGTATCGTATTGCAGCGAAGCCCCGATTCCCGTGAAGGTATAAGCCCGTTTTTGCCCCTGAAGATAGCTTTCGTCCTCGATATAGGAGATATTGGCGTGCGAGAAATCGATACGGGCTCCCGCTTTGAATCCGTCGAACACCGTATAGAAATATTGCAGATCGATACTTATTTTCCTACGCGTGTAGTCTATGGCCGGATTGGCTGCGCAGTCGCGGTAATCGATCCCCCAGAAATCGAGCGGTTTGTTGGCGAAAGTGACGTCGTAGGCCAGACGCGATCGATTGCCCTTGAAATAGTTGTTGCCGTTGACTCCCACCACATACAATCCAGAAAGGGCCACGTTGCCGACGATAGAGACGTCGGAGGGCTGCATCAGCGAGTCGGTGCGGTCGAGTCGGTAGAGTCCCGAAGCGAGCCCTCCGATTCCGAAACTCGCCTCGCGCGTATACGACGGCGCCGCGATGAAACTCACGTCGAACTTTTTGTCGAACGTATGATCCTCGTTGCCGTGGAAAAGCTGTCGCCAGAAGCCGCTGCGTTTTTTCTCGGGCTTCTTATCGGTTTCGGCCGCCTCTTCGAGGACATCGCCGTCGACATAGGCTGTGGCTGCGGTATCGGTCGCTTCAGTCGGCACCGCGGTTATCGCACGGGAGTGCGCGGGCGTCGTGAACAGCAGTACCGACAGAATTGAAAATAAAATCGATGCGATTATGTTTTTCATAAATTTTTCCGTCCTTGATTCGAAATGTTTTTCGCCGTGCAAATATAAAACAAAAACCATGACCGTGCAAAAACACGACTAATTGGCCGACTGTACGCGCTCGGCCCGCTTCGCCGATATTTATGTCTTTTATGTCGGCTATTGGTCTATATGTTCACTCCCGACACCAAAACGGCCCGTTTTGATTATTTTTGTGTGGAAAAACAAGATCATCCGTATGATACAGTACTGCGATTGGCTGCACGACATGGCCGACACGGATTCGGTCGACGCCATAGGGCACGAGTTGGCCTATTTCAAATATTCTGAGGTGAACGGACATGGTAAGATCGCATCCGAAAGCCGCGATCCGCACAAATTCGAATTTTTCGTTCTGATGCTGTGTACCGCAGGGCATGTCCGAGGACGGATCAATTTGACCGAGCACCATATCCAATCCCCGAGCATAGTGCGTATAATGCCCGGGCAGATCGTTTCGGTGGACGAGGTAAGCGACGATTTCGATGCCGCCATATTGGTGATGTCGCGCAATTTCATCGAGAACATGCTCGTATACATCAACGGACAGATCCCTATCGACAATCGTTTGTACGACGACTGCGTGACCCGTCTCGGCGACGAGGATATGAAGATGCAGATCAACTTCTTCAATATCATGCGCCGCGTCGTGCGCATAAAGGATAATCCCTATCGTCTGAAAATGGTCGAGCATCTGATGATGGTCTTTTTCTACAACTCGCGCGATGTGCGGAATGTACTGAAGAACAGTCGCCCTCAATCGAACGCCGACGTGCTGTCGAAAGAGTTCTTACATTTGGCTAAAGACAACTTCAAGAAGGAACGTCAGCTGAAGTTCTATGCCGACAAACTTTTCATCACCCCTCGCTATCTATCTCGCGTTGTCAAGGAGTGCAGCGGCTCGTCGGCAGCCGAATGGATCGAGCGCTATGTGGTTCTCGAGGCGCGTGCGCTGCTCAAATCCACCAATATGACCATTCAGCAGATCAGCGACGAACTGAATTTCCCGTCGCAAACCTTCTTCGGCAAGTATTTCAAACGACGAGTCGGCATGTCTCCGAAAGAGTATCGCCGCCGAGGATAAGTCGCCCGTCGGCGTCGGAACCCAATTTGTATCATCATTCTACATTATATATAGAAATGTGGAATGGCATGGTGGTTTTCGGCAACGTGCCGTTCGCTTGAGATCGAACGGCGGTACGTTAAAGTGATAAAAGAAAACATCCGAATTTACACATTAAAATGTAATTCGGATGTTGATTTCGCAAGTGATTGACTGTCAATCTTGTTTGCGGTGCGTAGGGGACTCGAACCCCTGACCCCGTGCGTGACAGGCACGTATTCTAACCAGCTGAACTAACGCACCATTGCTGATTGCGATTGCAAAGGTAGTACAAAAATTCGAATCCGCAAATATTTTCGTTGTTTTTTCGGCAAAAAATGTAAAATTGACTCGCGACGCCGCTCCTACCGATGCCGTTTTTCGTAAAATCTCACGTAGTCTATCTCCATCTTCACGGGCAGTTGCGACGGGTCTGTCGCACCGACCCAACTGCCGCCCAGTTGCGCCGAAAGTATTACGTAATAAGGGTGGTCGGCGAACGGGTATTGATCTTTCGCGGCCGAAGGCAGTCGCGGGTAAGTGTATGTGTGTCGGCCGTTTATGTAGAACTCTACGCCGTATTCGGTTATTACGGCCGAGTAGACGTTGAATCCGTTGCGGTCGATCGGCCACGTGGAGCCGTTGCGTATGTTCGGTTCGCTGTGTTTCTGCGTGTGGGGCGAGTGTACGGTTTGATAGGCTATGGTGTCGTGGTTCAGATGTTCCATTATGTCGATCTCGCCGCCCGACGGCCACGGCACATTGCTGTCGGGCATAAGCCATATTGCGGGCCAGAATCCTTGCGCGCAATTGAAGCGGGCGCGCACGTCTATGCGTCCGAGGCGTATCGACCGTTTGCTTTTGCTCTGTACGCCGCCCGTCAGGTAGGGGCGTTCGTCGTCCGATCCGTCGGGACGACATACTCCGTAGAGTCGCAGGACTCCGTCTTCCGTTCGGCATAAAGAGTCGAGCGGCGACATGTGACGCATCCAGTCGGGGCTGCCTGCGGGGCATCGGCTCCATGACGCGGTGTCGAGGGTCGTACCGTCGAATTCGTCCGCCCACACGAGCTGCCAGCCCTCTGATCTCGTGCGGCGGTCGTCGTTGACATGCAATCGTTTGATTGTCTGCGAGCGAAGCGATGCGGCGGGCAGCCAGGCGAAGCAGAGCATGGCGAAAGCCGCGATTACGGAACGATGGTTTTTCATATGACTGCGATTTTAGGATGGTTTTCGCAAATATACGCTTTTTCGGCTCAAGTCGTCGTCGGCTCCGAAGCAATATGGTTGATTTGGACATTTAATTGGCTCCATGCGATTCCGTGCGGCTTAAAAATCGCAGTCAAATTTTGGCAAAGTGGAGAATTGTCGTAACTTTGCAAATACTTTGTTCGGAAGAAAATAAACGTAAATTAAACATATAATATCATGGAAAATACAAAACTTCAGCAGTTGACCGACAAGCTTTATCAGGAAGGTCTGGAGAAAGGACGCACCGAGGCCCGGGCTTTGGTGACCGAGGCCGAGGCACGTGCGGCCAAGATCGTGGCCGAAGCCGAGGCCCGTGCGGCCAAGATCGTGACCGAGGCCGAGCGTAAGGCCGAGGATGTGGAGAAGAATGCCATGACCGAAATAGCTTTGGCGGGCAAGCAGGCCGTGGCCAAAATCAAATCGGAGATCGAGACCCTGATCGTGGCGAAAGTTTCGACCGAGGGCGTCAGGAGTGCCAATCTCGATCCTGCTTTCATAAAGGACATGCTGCTGGCCGTGGCCGCCAACTGGAACAACGGCGCCAAGGCCGATCTGAAGGCTTTGCTTCCCGAGGCCAAGAAGGCCGAACTGGGCGCCGCGTTCGACTCGGCCGCGAAAGCGTTGCTGGCCGAGGGTGTCGAAGTCGGTTTCTCGGCCGATGTGAAGAGCGGCTTCAAGGTGGGCGAGAAGGATGGCGGATATTATATTTCGTTCTCGGACGAGAGCTTCGAGGCTCTGCTCGGCGGATACTTGCGCGAGAAGGCTGCGGAACTCCTTTTTAAGTAGCTGTTGACCATGTTCGAGAGGAATTACTACTGTTTGGTGGCCGGTCTGAGGGAGTATGCCCTCGACTCGGATACCAAAGGTTTCGATGCGGCAGCCATCGTCGCCGAGATCGCCGAGGAGCTTTCGTCGCGCGATGCCGCTGCGGTGCGGTTGCTTTACAATTACTACGATTGCGAGAATATCATGGCTTTGCGCGCGGGGCGCTCGGCGTTCAACGCTTTGGGAACGCTTACACGCGAGGAGCTGGCCGAGGAACTCGCATCGCCGCGTATGCTGCCCGCGAGAGTGGGGCGCGTTATTCGCGCATTCAACGATCCCGAAAGCGAATATGCCGAAGATCTCGACATGTCGCGCGGTTTCGAAAACGCCTTGATGACCGCCTATTACGATGAGTGCGCACGTTCGAAAAGCCGTTTTCTGCGTGAATGGTCGGAGTTCGACCGTACGATGCGCAACGTGACCGCCGCAGCCTCGGCGCGCGCCGTCGGACGACATGCGGATGATGTTGTCGTTGGTGACGGCGATGCGGCCGATCAGTTGCGTCGTTCGTCGGCGTCGGATTTCGGTTTGCGCGGCGAGCTGCCTTATGTCGAGGCCGTGATCGCGGCTGTGAACGACGAACGGAATCTGCTCGAAAAAGAACGCAAACTCGATATGATACGTTGGGAGCAGGCTGTGGAGCTCGCGGCGTTCGACTATTTCGATATCGACGCCGTGTTGTCGTATCTGGTGAGGATAAACATCGTGGCGCGTTGGTCGTCGCTCGATCCCGGGCGCGGTCGCGACATGTTCGAGCGCATAATGGCCGAGCTGGACGGCAAGGATCTGGTAAATAAACAATAAAAACGATATAAATGAAAACATTGGGACGTGTAAACGGTATCATCTCCAACATCGTGATCGTGAAAGCCGACGGCGCGGTGGGGCAGAACGAGATCTGCTATGTCTATTGCGGTGATACCCGAATGATGGCCGAGGTCATCAAGGTCATGGGCGACGACGCCTATGTGCAGGTGTACGACAGCACGCGCGGTCTGAAAATCGGCGACAAGGTGGAGTTCATGGGCCACATGCTGGAGGCTACTCTGGCCCCGGGCCTGTTGTCGCGCAACTACGACGGTTTGCAGAACGATCTGGAGAAGATGGACGGTCTGTTCATAGCGCGCGGGTCGATTACCGATCCGATCGACTTCGACAAAACGT
>CAUDHE010000100.1 GCA_958449275.1 uncultured Alistipes sp.
GACGCAGCACGCAGAAAAACATGAGAAGATACTCGTGACCGACAACGTGAGGTAGGAAATGCGACGGCAGACGCAAATATTTTTCTCTATTTTCCATACTGTTGCGAAAAAAAATACGTACCTTTGCGCCACAAACCCCGAAAGTGTAGGGTTGCGTTAATAACAACTAACAAAATTTTATAGCAAATGGCTGTTAAAATTCGTCTGGCACGTCACGGTAAGAAGGGCGCTCCTTTTTATCACATCGTTGCCGCAGATAGCAGAGCGCCACGTGATGGTAAATTTATCGAGAAATTGGGAACCTACAATCCCAACACGAATCCTGCTACGATTGATTTGAAGTTCGACCGAGCTTTGGATTGGTTACAGAAAGGCGCACAACCTACCGATACTTGTCGAGCAATTCTCTCGTACAAGGGCGTATTATACAAGAAGCACCTGTTGGGCGGCGTAGCCAAAGGCGCGTTCTCGGAGAGCGATGCCGAGGCCAAGTTCAACAAGTGGATGGGCGAGAAAGAGGGCAAGATCGCCGCTAAGGTGAACAAGCTCGCAGCCGACGCCGACAGCGCCGAGAAAGCGGCGCTCGCAGCCGAGGCCAAAGTCAAGGAGGCTCGCGCAGCTGCTTTGGCCGAGAAAAAGGCCGCTGCCGCTGCGGCAGCAGCCGAGACAGCCGATGCCGAGGAGACTTCGACCGAAGAGGCGGCAGAATAATCGGCCGCGACGCTTCTTGAAAGCAAACCCTTGCCGCGGACTCCGCTCGCAAGGGTTTTTGTTTAATATTTTACGCAAACATTTATGACCATCGACGAAATGATTCCCGTGGCCCGCGTGGGCAAACTCTTCGGCACAGCCTTGAGCGGCGGATTGTCGCTCACGCTTTACGACACGTTCCCCGCAGAGTTCGATCCTGCCGAGGATCCGCTTTTCGTCGAGATCGATTCGCTGCCCGTCCCTTTGTGGTGCGACCGCTTCGAGCGGCGCGGCATTTCGGGCGCAAATGTCGAGTTCGCCGATTTCGACACTTCGCGCCGCGCCGAAGAGCTGGTCGGCCGCGTGTTGTATATGACCGACGACGGGAATTCGGACGACGAGTTTTACATGGAAGATCTCATAGGATTCTCGGTCGAGGCGGGCGAGCTGCGAGGCACGCTCACCGACTACTACGACAGCGACATGAACCCGCTGTTCGGTATCGATTTCGGCGACGGCGAGCGACTGATCCCAGCAGCCGAAGAGTTCATCGCCCATATCGATTTCGACGGACGTTCGATCAAAATGATTCTGCCCGACGGACTGACCGAGTTGTAACGGACCGCGTCGCGAAAGGATCGGAATACCGCCGTCCCGCCCCTTCCGCCGTGACACGGCGGAATATCGGCTCCGCTACTCGCATTCCTGCAATAAAGTAGTGTAGATGGAAAAGAAATCTCGATCGAGTATACGGGAAATGCGCAACAGCAGTTGAGTGTCGAGATCCTTCTTTTTGAAAATCTTGTAAACATTGGTTCTGTCGCATGACAACTGTTCGGCGAGCCACGATGCGCTGCGCCGCTGCGCCGTCAATTCATGCAGGATCAAATTACCTATATGTACTTCATTTTTCATGCGGGTTCCCTCACGGGCATAAAAAAGTGGGTGCAGACTTCTTACCTTTGCCTCTCAGGTATCGCCAAACACCCACTCACGAAAGGGAAGCCCGCACCGCAGCGCGAGCATTCGCTTTTTTGTCGTGAATTGAGAATTTGGCGATTTCAAGAGGCACAAACAAAAGCAAATACTTTATCTACTATGTACTTACGTCGGGTTTTTCTACATAATTCGTCGGGTTTGCATATTCAAATATCAATACGGTACAACGGCGTCCTTGATATTTTTCCACGATAAAATTATATAAAAATTTCCGTACTCGCAAACGCGCCTGCCACTCGGAAGCACCGAAACCGCCCGTCCGCATTCAGTGCGAATGCCGCGGGATACACATGGCATACGAATCCCGCACGGCAACATAAGTGCCGATAATTCCTTTTTACCCTCTTGCGGCGTTTTTACGGCGGCCGAAAATTTTTAATTCGAATTAATTATATAACTTTGCCGCAGTTTTACGAAACCGCGTTTTTTAAGCGTTCGGATAATAAATGAAGACAATCTACAAAGTCAGCGACCTTCGTAAAGAGCTTTCGACGGTCGATCGCGAGGGCATAGGCTTCGTGCCGACTATGGGCGCCCTGCATGCCGGCCACCGCTCGCTGGTGGAGCGCGCGCGCCGCGAATGCGCCACTGTAGTGGTCAGCGTATTCGTCAACCCGACCCAATTCAACGACAAAAACGACCTGAGAAACTATCCCCGCACGCCCGAGGCCGACATGGCCCTGCTGGAGGCCGCGGGAGCCGACTACGTGCTGATGCCGTCGGTGGAGGAGATATACCCCGAGCCCGACGAGCGTGTTTTCGACTTCGGCTCGGTAGACAAGGTCATGGAGGGCGCCACGCGCCCGGGCCACTTCAACGGAGTGGCGCAGGTCGTAAGCCGTCTTTTCGCCATCGCGGAGCCGGCCAAGGCCTACTTCGGCGAGAAGGACTTCCAGCAGATAGCCGTCATAAAGGCAATGGTGAAACAGTTGTCGCTCGACGTCGAAATAGTCGAATGCCCCATAGTACGCGGCGACGACGGACTGGCTCTTTCGTCGCGCAACACCCTTTTGGATGCGGCGCATCGCAAGGCCGCGCCGCGCATTTACGCCGTCATCTCGCAATGCGCCGTCAAATCGGCAGCAATGACACCGTCGGAACTCACCGACTGGGTGACGCGCGAGGTGGAGAGCGACGGACTGCTGAAGGTGATATATTTTCAGGCCGTAGACGCACTTACGATGCAGCAGGTAGCTGCCTGGAGTGACAGCGACCGCATACAAGGATGTATAGCGGTGCAGGCGGGCGACATCCGTTTGATAGACAACATACGTATTAAATAAGCCACAGCCATGTTGATAGAAGTTCTGAAATCGAAGATTCATCGCGTAAGGGTAACTCAGGCCGATCTGAATTATGTGGGCAGCATAACCATCGACGAGGATCTGCTCGACGCAGCGGGCATGATCGAGGGCGAGAAGGTGCAGATACTCGACATAAACAACGGCGAACGCCTCGAAACATATATCATAAAGGGCAAGCGCGGCAGCGGCTGCATATGCCTCAACGGCGCGGCGGCCCGCAAGGTAGCGGTAGACGATCTGGTGATAATAGTATCCTACGCGCTGATGGATTTCGAAGAGGCCAAGAGTTTCCGCCCATCGGTAATATTCCCCGACTCGGCCACCAACCGACTGGTGGAGTAGCCGCACGGCCGACGACAATGGCGTCGGCAATTACGACGATAACCTGAAAACATGGATCTGTTTTTATCCATACTCGCAGTGATATGCGGCGCGGCGGGCATCGTCGGCGCCGTACTGCCCGTGGTTCCCGGACCCGCGCTCTCCTACTTCGGGATGCTGTGCGCCTATTGGACCGACACGTCGGCTCTCACGAGCGGCAAGATGTGTTTTTGGGGAGTGCTGACAGCCGTAGTCACACTGCTCGACTACATTCTCCCCGCCTATTTCAGCAAGATGTTCGGCGGCTCTCGCGCAGGCGTCATAGGCGCCACGGCGGGCGTGTTCGCGGGAATGATTCTGCTGGGGCCTATCGGCATCGTCATAGGTCCGTTCATAGGAGCCGTAGCGGGAGAGTTGCTGCACGACAGACAAAACGCCGACAAAGCCCTGAAAGTGGGATTCGGATCGCTCGTATCGTTCCTCGTGGGTTCGGGAATGAAGATCGCCGTATCGGCATTCATGATGTACTACATCTGGAAAGACATGTTCGCCGTATTCGACGCGATGCGGTAATTCGCGGATGGGGCGAACGCAATAACCAATACAACCGGCAATGCCCTCGGGCATTACCATACTCGGCGGCTCGCACATTCGGTGCGCCCCGCAGCAGCCGAGGATAAGCCTTGCGAATAACAAAACGATTCCGCCGATGAAAAGCGCCGTTCACGCCACATTGTTCGCAATCGTCATGACGACGTTGTCGCTCGCCGCATGCGGCGGTGATCGTACGGCCGTGCCTCATGCCGCCGACCCGTCGCAATGGTCGGCCGTCGACGCCCTCGGTCGCACGATAGATCCCGACGACTACCCCGCCGCGCGCGCCGAACGTCAGGTGGGAATATTCTACTTCCTGTGGTTGGGATGCCACGGATACGACACCCCCGCCAACGGCAACGACGTGGCAATGCCCTCCGATGCCGACACCCTATCGCCTTTCGACAACCGACTGCTCACACGAGCGAATCCCGAATACCCCGCTTTCGGACCTCCCGCATCGATGCACCACTGGAGCGAACCTCATTTCGGCTACTATCTTTCCGACGACGAATGGGTGATGCGTCGCCATGCCCAACTGCTGAGCGACGCGGGTGTGGACGTAGTGTTTTTCGACGTCACCAACGGCTACACCTACCTGCCGATAGTCGAAAGATTATGCACCGTCTACGAGGATATCCGCTCGAAAGGAGGACGTACGCCGCAGGTGGCATTCATACTCAACTCCAACCCCGCACCCACCCTCGCCGCGATATACGACGGATTCTACAAACCCCGCAGACACACGGAACTATGGTACGAATGGGAGGGTAAACCACTGATCCTCGTGCCCGAAGACGCCGCGACAGACGAGCACCGCAGTTTCTTCACCATTCGACGCGCATGGTTCGCCTCGCACCCCGCCGCCGAGGGCGAATGGTTCGGCGACGGACACGACCGCTGGACTTGGGGCGACTACTACCCGCAAGAGGCCGGATGGCACGAATCGCCCGACAAGCCCGAGCAGATATCGGTGCTCCCCGCCACGCATCCGCATACCCTCCATGGCCGCAGCCACGACGGGGTGCGGCAGCCCGAAGAGGCCGACTGCGATTCGGGACGGGGCATATATTTCTCGAAACAGACAGAACGTGCACTGGAGGTCGATCCGCGATTCGTATTCATAACGGGTTGGAACGAATGGACGGCCCAAAGGCAGGTATTTCCCGCGGGCATGGATATCCCCAACAGCTACAAGCGCCCCGAGGGGACCTCGTTCTTCGTCGACCAGTTCACCGAGGAGTTCAGCCGCGACATAGAGCCGATGCGCGGAGGCTTCGGCGACAACTATTACTATCAGATGGCCGACTTCATCCGCCGTTACAAAGGCGTTGCGCCCGTTCCCGTCCGTTCACGCCGCCATACGCTGCGAATCGACGGCCGCTTCGACGACCGACGCAAGGCCGAAGCCGTATACGACGACTACGAAGGCGACACTTCGCCGCGCGACGCCCGAGGTTGGGGACGCATCGGACGCTATGTGAACGACAGCGGCCGCAACGACATCGTGCGAACGTGGGTATGCTCCGACAAAGACAACATATACTTCTCGGTACATTGTGCCCGCCCCATCACGGCACCGGCCGAGGAGTGGATGATGCTGTTCATCGCCACGCGCGGCGACGGCCCGCGATGGGAAGGTTTCGATTATGTCGCAAACCGCAAACTCGGGATGCTGGAGCGTTCGTCGGGCGGATGGCGATGGGAAACTGCGGCCGAAACTGAATACGCCGTCGAGGGTTGCGATTTGGAACTCGCCATACCGTTGAAAGCGTTGGGTATAGAGAATCCAGACGACTTCACGATCGATTTCAAATGGATCGACAACGCCTGCGCCGAGGGCGACATCACGGAGTGCATGGACCGCGGCGACGCGGCTCCCGACGCGCGTTACAAATACAGATATCGATTCAAACATCAATACGTCAGGTAAAATGAGAACAAAATTGCTTATGCTCGCAGCGGCCGCAGCGCTGATTGCGACTTCGTGTTCGAAGTACCGATACGAGAGCGTGGCGGGCGATCCGCTCAAAACCCGTATCTATACTTTGGACAACGGATTGAAGGTCTACATGACCGTAAACGACGAGGCTCCGCGTCTGCAAACCTACATCGCGGTGAAGGTCGGCGCCAAGAACGACCCCGAGGAGACCACGGGCCTGGCCCACTACTTCGAACACCTCATGTTCAAGGGCACCGAGAAATTCGGAACGCAGAACTACGAGGCCGAGAAACCCCTGCTCGACGAGATCGAACGTCTGTTCGAAGTATACCGCACCAAAACCGATCCCGACGAGCGCAAGGCTCTGTACGCTCAGATAGACTCGGTGTCGCAGGAGGCTTCGAAACTGGCCATCCCCAACGAATACGACAAGCTGATGTCCGCCATATCGGCCAACGGCACGAACGCATGGACCTCGTTCGACGAGACGGTATACACCGAAGACATTCCCTCGAACCGGATCGAGGACTGGGCCAAGATACAGAGCGACCGCTTCAAGAATGCCGTAATCCGAGGATTCCACACCGAGTTGGAGACCGTTTACGAGGAGTATAACATGTCGCTCACCAGCGACGGCAACAAAGCCTATTACGGCATGTTGTCGCTGCTCTACCCCAACGATCCGAGCGGCCGCCACACCGTACTGGGTTATCAGGACCACCTGAAGAACCCCTCGATCACTAACATCAAGGAGTATTACAAGACCTACTACGTGCCCAACAACATGGCCATTTGCCTCTCGGGCGATTTCGATCCCGACAGTATGATAGCCACGATCGACAAGTACTTCGGCGACATGCAGCCCAATCCCGCCCTGCCCGAGTATACGGCCCCCGTCGAGGAGCCCATCACCGAGGTGCGCACCAAAACCGTCTACGGCAACGAGGCCGAGTTCATCATGATGGGATGGCCCTGCGGCGGCGTACGTTCCGAGGATGCCGACATAGCCGAGATCGCGGGCAATGTGCTCTCGAACGGCAAATGCGGTCTGGTCGATCTCGATATCAACCAGCAGCAGAAGGCGCAGAACGTTTACGCCTACGCGATGACAGGCATCGATTACGGCGGTATCTGGATCGAAGGAATGCCCCGCGAGGGTCAGACGCTCGACGAAGTGAAGGCTTTGACGCTCGCCGAGATCGACAAACTGCGTAAAGGCGATTTCGACGAATCGATCATCGCCGCCACCGTAGCCAACTACAAACGTCGCATCATGCAGCGACTCGACTCGAACGCGGGTCGCGCACGCGCCTATGTCGAGAGTTTCATCGGCGGCACCGACTGGGCCGACGAAGTGGGACGCCTCGACCGTCTGTCGCGAATCACCAAAGCCGATGTGGTGGCTTGGGCACAGAAGACCTTGGGCGACGACAACTACGCCGTAATATACAAATTGCAGGGCGAGGATCCCGATCAGAAAAAGATCGAGAAGCCGCACATAACGCCCATAGCCACCAACCGCGATGCGGTAAGCAACTTCCTCGCCGAGGTGCAGGCTGCGGAGGTGAAGCCCGTCGAGCCCGTATTCGTCGACTACGACAAGGATCTGACCGTATCGGAAGAGGGAGGTATGAACATACTCTACAAGAAGAACGAGACCAACGGCCTCTTCCTCATGAGCTGGATATACGACTTCGGCACCAACGACGATCCCGCCCTGTCGATGGCATTGCGGCAATACTGGGACTACCTCGGCACCGACACCAAGAGCGCCGAGCAGATACAGTCGGAACTTTACACCTTGGCCTGCGACATGCGCGTGAACATACAGCCGCAGATAATGCAACTCACCATCAGCGGTCTGGCCGAGAACGAGGAGAAGGCGCTGGCGCTGGTAGAGGATTACATAGCCAACGTCAAGGGCGACGAGGAGATCCTCGCCCGACTCAAAAACGACATTCTCAAGGCCCGCGCCGACGACAAGCTGAGTCAGGGAGCCAACTTCTCGGCCCTGCGTCAGTTCACGGCCTACGGCGAAGAGGCCGTCAAAGCCCGCACGATGAGCAACGAAGCGGTACGTAAGATCACATCCGACGAACTGACGAACCGCATACGCAGCCTCAAGGAGTATGCCCACCGCATAGCCTATTACGGCCCGTCG
>CAUDHE010000101.1 GCA_958449275.1 uncultured Alistipes sp.
GTGATATTTTCCACTATGTATTTGAGCGGCAGGATGGTTACCGTGATGTCCGCCTGCGCGTCGTTTTTGCGCGAGCCGTTGCACGATGCGGCGCAAATCGCAAGAACGAATGCAACGATTAAGGTATTGAAATGTTTCATATTATATTATCTCGGATACGCCCGTCAGCCGTTGCGGGACGTTTCGCAAATATAGTAATTTTTATTAAAATTGTTGCGAGCCGCAGTCGGTGTAGAGGCCGATTCTCTTAAAAAAATACGGTTCCCGATCTTCGGGAACCGTATTCGATGCAAGATACCGTAATGTCTACAAAGTGGTGAGCTTGAAGTTCTTCCACAGTACTTTGATGTTGTTGCCGTCGTGGATCTGCAACATGATGCGGCCCGTCTTCGAACCGATCAGTTCGTCGTTGATATCCACCATAGGCTCGCCGTTGAGCCAGGTCTTCACGTTGTCGCCCTCGACGCGCAGACGAAGCGTGTTCCACTCGCCCTCCTTGAGGATCTCCTCTTTCTCGTCGGGGATCTGGATCAGCCAGCCGCGGCCGTAAGATTCATAGATTCCGCCCGTATCGTAACCCTTGGGGGCAACCTCGCACTGCCAGCCGTTCACGATGTTGTTCTTGTAACCGCCCTCCACGAACGAGTGGAAGAAGAGTCCCGAGTTACCGTTCGATGCTTGTTTGAACTCTACCGTGAGATCGAAATCCTTATAATACTCGCGCGTACCGAGATAGCCGTACTTCAGATCCTCGCCGTTCTCGGTCACCAGGTTGCCGTCCTCGTCTACCGAAACGCGCATGCTGCCGAACAACTCCCAGCCCGTGAGGTCCTTGCCGTTGAAAAGGCTGACGGTCTTGCCTGCCTTGCGGGGCAACTCCTTGATCTTGATGTTGCGGAACGATGCGGGATCGCCGTGATCCTGAAGGCAGATTACGCCCTCGTGAGCTAGACCGTACTCGGTGGCGGTGCCCCATTTGCCGCTCGCTTTCTTTGCGAACCAGTCGTCGGTCCACGCTTCGAACTCAAGAATCTTCTCGCCGTTGAGCCAGTGCTCCACGTGACCGTTGTCGAAAACGATCTTCGAGGTGTTCCACTGACCCTGCGGATTTACATGCATCTTGCTGTAATCGGGCAGGTGCATGGCATAATCAACGCCCAGTTTCTGCCACTCCTCCAGCTTGGCGGGGGCATTGACCTCTTCCCAACCCTCGTTGTCGATGAGCTGGTATTCGGGGCCCGTAACGTAGGGAACCTTGAATTTGGGGTTTTCCACCACGTGGTAGAGCATGCCGCTGTTACCGCCGTGGGTGAGTTTCCAATCCCAAACCAGTTCGAAGTTATCGTATTTTTTGTCGGTTACGATATAGCCCGAAGCGTCGCCGCCTTCGCCCGATGCCTGAATGCAGCCGTCGACTACACCCCAGCCGCCCGTAAGCTCCTTGCCGTTGAAGTCGCGCCAGCCGTCGAGGTTCTCGCCGTTGAAGAGAAGCTGCCAACCATCGGCCTCCTCGGCAGCGGTCAATGTGTTGTGCTGCTTGCACGATGTCGCCATACCCGCTGCGAGGCCGGCAATTGCGACGAATGAAAGAATTTTCTTCATAAGAATGTGTATTAAGTGGTTGAAGTTATTATGATATCTCGGATATGTGTCTTATTTTGAGCAAACAATCGCCGTTCATGTCGCGGGCTTCGAGTATGAGTCCGGCCAATCGGTCGCTCGTGCGAGCGCCGGCGTCGCTGCGTGGCAGCAGTAGGGTATACCATATTTCCCATGTGCGGTCGTTGAACGAAGCTGTGGCTCGGCGGCATTCGTAATTCATTATGCGGCGTGTTTCGCCGGTATCTCTCCATGTTATGTCGGACCCGTACGCGAAACATCGCGGTGTTGCTGACGAGCAATCCGCATACGTGCCGTCGAAACGGCGGAGCGACATTTTACGATCGCATATAGTTTCTGATTTGAAGCGGCCTTTGCCCGTTTTGCGATACGCGGTATCTATTTTCAGATGGATGAAGTCGCTGTGTTCGTGGCAGGTATATTCGTATATGACATCGGTGGAAAATGATGCGGGCATTGCCGCCGAGTCGGCAGCCGATACGAATGTGACGCCGTATCCGATGGTAAAAGCTTGAGTTACAGTGGCAATTATTGCCGCCAGGGCCATAGATACATATATATGTCGGATGTTTATTTTCATTGCGTGGCATCAGATATAATAACGCATTTACAAATATAGGTAAAATGACCGAAAATTTTGTATCGGCGTTATTAAAAATGCCAAAATGGCTACTTGATTATCTTCTTTTCGCCGTACCGCGTTCGGTCAGGAGTCGTATTCGATAACGATCGACAGAGATAATTAAACCGCAGAGATCGCGACGTATACGATATATTATTTAACATAATGCCAATATTACATCAAAAAGTAACAAGTGTCTGTCAGGCTAAATGAAGTGCTTTTTTGATAGCAAGTGGCGCCGATTAGGATTTGTTCCGTTTGCAAGGAAAAGGCACTGAGGAAATTTTTTATATAAATTTTATGTCGATAATTATGTTAAATAATTTACGCGGAGAAAAAGTCCGCTGCATTTCCGAAGTCCGAGATTTATTCGGGCGATTCGAAACTTTCAAACGTGCGGTCATCGAAAAGAATTATTATGCGTCGGATTTTCTTTTGCGATCCGACGGCCGCGACAGAATGCAACACCGAGGTCGGAACATCGGGTCTGGTATTTTTGCCCGCATCGGCGACTATGGTCCGATCGGTGTTCGCCTCGGCCCGAGGAACTATCGACGCGCCGAAAAGATCGGTTGCCGATTGAGGCGCCGAAGAAATGTTCTTTTCCGAAATATCGCGATACATAGGTTTCTGATCGAGAAACAGCCAATCGGGATTTATTTGAGGGAAACGCCGCAGGATTTTTTGAACGAGATCGAAACTCGGCTTGTTTCTACCGGCGAGAATATGGGAGATTCCCGAAGGCTGAATCCCGAGTAATTCGGCGAGCTTGCTCGGTGTCAGATTCTCGTTTTTCATCAAAGACAACAATTTTTCACGCATAATCGGTATTTTTTACAAATATAAAACCTTTCTCTTTTGTAAACAAATATTTATTGAGAAATGTAACGGAAACAATTTTGTCAACAGTGTTTACAACTGTAATCAAACTATATCGTTAAATACAAAGTCTCTAATTATATAAACCTTTAAATTAGTATATATAGTATAATTCATTGGTTATTAGTATTGTTATTGGAGTTGAAATGTGGTTTTTGTGTAGCGGATATGAAAAGAGGCTTTTTAGGTTGTATATAGTGATGTTATTGTGTATATAAATGTTGTAAAGTACTGATTATTGGTGTTATTCGTCGTGTAATCAAATAGTTTGACATACGCTTGATTGATGCATGACAAAAACTTTCGTGCGCAGTTTGATTAATATACAAATGTAACTATCAACATGTGTGAACAGTCTTTTGGGTTACAGATGTAATCAAATAAAGTTGATACACATTTGTAAATCACCATTAATGCGGTTACATTTGTAATATCGTATCTGATTTTCGAGTAAAAATCAAGTATTCTCCCCTACCTGTTGAACGTTTTTATCGAATTTTCTGTTTTAGGGATATATTATGTTAAAAACTAAACGAATAAGGTAGTCGAATACCCGACTACCCTATTGTTTTTTAATGTGTTATATAAGTGTAAACAGCCGTTTATCTCGATAAGCGAGCTGCTGTTTCTTGAAACTCTTCCGGCGAAAAACTCAACTTCTCACGCTTGAAATCGACGTCGTTTTCATTGTTCATGGGGATTAAATGGATGTGCGCATGCGGAACTTCGAGTCCGAGAACGACCATTGCTACCTTTTTGCACCCTATTTGCGACTTGATTTTGTGCGCGACTTTTTTGGCGAAAACGGTAAGACCCGCCAATGTCTCATCATCGAGATCGAACACGTAATCCACCTCCTTTTTGGGTATAACCAGCGTGTGGCCTTCAGCCAACGGATTTATGTCGAGGAATGCGTAATAATTCTCGTCCTCGGCCACTTTGTAGCTCGGGATCTCCCCAGCCACGATCTTTGAGAAAACGGTTGCCATAATGTCGTAATTTGTGTTGTTTTTTCGAGCGGTAGTGTCGTAATTGCGTAAATATATCGTCAATACTCTTCGAATTTGGGCTTGAGTATCTCCGAATATATTACGGCGCGTTCCAAATCGAATTCGTCGACCATACGTCCGTAATCGTGATTTTTAACAGATTGCGTTTCCGGCGAATGTGTTTTTATCTTGTTGCCGCCGACACTCTTTGCGGTATTTTTACGCTGTTGCGATTTTGCTGCCGCTACCCTCTCTGTTGCGGACTGTTGCCGTTTCGTTGCATGTGCGAGCGGATGATCAGGGTCGAGATGTTGCGTATTAGGCACCGTTGCGGGGCGTCGGGCCCCGTGCGGTATCGGCTGCGACATAGGTTCTTGCTCGCCGAATGCGTTGCGCATGCGTTTGTTCCACTCTCCGCGCAGATTGATGTCGGGAGTGTCATCTTGTTCGACGACCGTGCGGTGTTTTTTCTTTTGATCCTTCTGCAATAAGGATGTGATCGCACCGGCTATCAATATCACTATCCAAACGTATTTCATATCGTCAGTTTATTACACGTTTCACACTGTCCATACCTTTTATGCGACGCAGGCGGTCGAGCACGGCGTTAAGGCTGTTTGCATCGCGCACGTAAAGGCTGAGCGTACCTTCGAAAATGCCGTCGTGCGACTGTATGTTCACCTCGCGCATGTTTATGCTGAAGTCGTTGGTCACCACGTTGGCCAGATCGAGCAGCAGTCCCATGCGGTCTATGCCCATTATTTCGATCGTGGAGAGCGGCGACAACGTCTTGTGCTGCGACCACTGTATCTCCTCTTTCATTATGCACTCTCCGTGCTGCGAGGCGAGGCGGTTGAGTTCGTCGCATGAGGATTTGTGGACGATTATCTGATGCGTAATGGGGTCTTTGAATCCTACCACGCTGTCGCCCGGGATCGGTTTGCAACAGTCGGCTATAACGAAATCGGGAGCCTCGCTACCCTCTTTTCGTTCCGATCTCTTATCGTCGGTCGAAGCATTTTCGTCGTCATCCTCGTTGTCCTTGATGAACAAGGTCCAGAATTTCAGTATTTTGCTTTTCGAGTTGGTTTTGACTACTTTGTCCAAATTGTCGAGCGACACTATCCCCGCTCCGATCTTGGTGTATAGTTCCTCTTTGTTGCTGCTGTCGTAAGCGTCTATCAACTTACGTATTACGCGGTTGTTGGGCGTTATGTTGAGCTTCGCCAGTCGTTCGTCGAGCAACTGCATACCCCGTTGAAGATTGTGTTCGCGCTCGCGTTTGAGGTGGCTTTTTATGGCTTGCTTGGCCTTGGCCGTCATGACGTATTCCAGCCATTCGGCTTTAGGTTTGGCCGATTCCGAAGTGATGATCTCCACCTGATCGCCGCTGTTCAGTTGCGTGGAGATCGGCATTATCTTGTGGTTGATCTTGGCGCCTATGGCCTTGTTGCCTATCTTGGTGTGGACGTCGTAGGCCATGTCGAGCGCCGTGGCGCCGTAAGGCAGATGGCGTGCCTCGCCTTTGGGTGTAAATACCGCTATTTCGGAGGTATACAACGATAACTTAAAGTTATCCAGGAAGTCGATGGCGTTTTCCGTAGGACTGTCCAGCGCCATGCGTATCATCTTGAACCACTTGTCGAACTCGTCCTCGTCGTGCGAGATGGCCGAGTGCTTGTATTTCCAGTGGGCGGCGATTCCGCGTTCCGCCACCTCTTCCATCCGTCGGCTGCGGATCTGCACCTCCACCCATATTCCGTCGGGTCCCATCACCGTGGAGTGCAGGGCTTCGTAACCGTTGGCCTTGGGGATGCTGATCCAGTCGCGCAGGCGGTCGGATTTGGGGGTATAGATATCCGTTATCGAGGAGTATATCTGCCAGCACTGCGTCTTTTCCGACGGGAATTCGAGCGGTTCGAACACTATGCGAATGGCGAACAGGTCGTAGATCTCCGAAAACGGAATCTGTTTCCGCACCATCTTCGTCCAGATGGAATAGACGCTTTTCACGCGTCCCGATATCTCGTATTTTATGCCGTTGCGGTCGAGCGCCTCGATTATGGGTGCGTTGAATTTGCGTATGTACTCTTCGCGTGCGGCCGATGTTTCGTCGATCTGACGTGTTATCTCGCGATACTCCTTCGGGAAACGGTACTTCATGCAGAGGTCCTCCAGTTCGGTTTTGATCGAATAGAGACCGAGTCGGTACGCCAACGGAGCGAACAGATATATGGTTTCGCCCGTGATCTTTATCTGCTTGTTCTGCGGCATGGAGCCGAGGGTACGCATATTGTGCAGACGGTCGGCGATTTTGATGAGTATCACGCGCACGTCGTCCGACAGCGTAAGCAGTACCTTGCGGAAATATTCGGCCTGACGCGAGGTGTCGGCGTTGAACACACCCGACATTTTGGTCAGTCCGTCGACCATGGTGGCGATCTTGCGGCCGAATATGTGTTCGATATCCTCTACGGTGTAGTCCGTATCCTCCACCACGTCGTGCAGCAGTGCCGCGACGACCGATTTTACGCCGAGGCCGATTTCGTCGACCACTATGCGTGCTACTGCGATAGGATGCAGAAGGTAAGGCTCGCCCGAGCGACGCCTCACCCCCTGATGAGCTTCCTTGGCCAGAAAAAAGGCCCGCTTAATGAAATTGCGGTCTTCTTCGTTGCGGCATATCTTCTTGCACGATTCGACCAGCTCGTCCCATTTGCTTTGTATCAGTTGCTCGTCTTCCGCAGTATAATTCATACGATCGCTACTTTTGTGTTTTCATCGCTTCGCGAACCTTGGCTTCGATTTCGGCGCACAGTTCGGTATTGTTTTTAAGCAATTCCTTTACCGCATCGCGTCCCTGTCCGATTTTTTGTTCGCCGTACGAGAACCACGAACCGGCTTTGCGGACTACGCCGTAGTCGACGCCCAAGTCGACTATCTCACCTATTTTCGAGATTCCCTCGCCGAACATGATGTCGAACTCGGCGCGTTTGAACGGAGGCGCCACCTTGTTTTTCACCACTTTCACCTTTGTGCGTGTTCCGAGCTGTTCTTCGCCGTCCTTGATGATCGAAGCGCGGCGGATGTCGATACGCACGCTGGCGTAAAATTTCAAGGCGTTGCCACCCGTGGTGGTCTCGGGGTTGCCGTACACCACGCCGATCTTGTCGCGCAACTGGTTGATGAATATGCAGACGGTTTTGGTTTTCGATATGCTTGCCGTGAGTTTGCGCAACGCCTGCGACATGAGGCGTGCCTGAAGGCCCATTTTCGAATCTCCCATTTCGCCTTCGATCTCGGCTTTGGGCGTCAGTGCCGCAACCGAGTCGATAACGATGATGTCGATGGCGCTTGAACGGATGAGCGAGTCAGCGATCTCCAGCGCCTGCTCGCCGTTGTCGGGTTGCGATATCAGCAGGTTGTCGACGTCTACGCCCAGTTTCTGTGCGTAGAAGCTGTCGAATGCGTGTTCGGCATCGATGAAAGCCGCTATTCCGCCCGATTTCTGTGCTTCGGCTATGGCGTGTATGGCCAGCGTCGTCTTACCCGACGATTCGGGTCCGTAGATCTCGATGAC
>CAUDHE010000102.1 GCA_958449275.1 uncultured Alistipes sp.
GGCCGCGGGCGGAGTTGAGGCGTGCAGGGGAATGCGCGTGCTGGACATGTGCGCCGCCCCGGGCGGAAAGAGCACACACTACGCCGCGTTGGTCGGACGCGAAGGCTTGGTGGTGGCCAACGAGATAAATCGCGGCCGTGCGGCCGTGCTGGCCGACAACGTGCGAAAATGGGGGACGGGCAATATGGCGGTCACGTGCAACGACTCGTCTCGCGTGGCGGCGTTCGAAGAGTGGTTCGATGCCGTGGCGGTCGACGCTCCCTGCTCGGGCGAAGGCATGTTCCGCAAGTCGGAGGAGGCGTGCGCGCAGTGGAGCGAAGCCAATGTCGCGATGTGTGCCGAACGGCAGTGGGAGATCCTGCAAAATGCTTTCTGCGCGCTGCGTGCGGGAGGCATACTGATTTACAGTACCTGCACGTTCAACCGCAGCGAGGACGAGGAGGTGTTGCGCCGAGCCTGCGCCGAGTTCGGCGACGGGCTGTGCGAGGCTCCTTATATAAATGTCGACCCGTCGTGGGGCGTGGTGACGGGCGAGGAGGGTGTGTTCCGTACGTTTCGTTTTTTTCCGCATCGAGTCTCGGGCGAGGGTATGTTTCTGGCCGTGGCTCGCAAAAGCGGCGAGCCGTCGCGTCGCCGCGAGCCGAAAGCGAAGCGGCAGACGATGGCGGCGGCCGACAAAGCCGCTGCGCGCGAGCTGAGCCGTTGGGTGCGCGAGGGCGAGCGGATGCGTTTCTACGAGGCGGGCGATACGCTTTACGGCTGTTATGCCGAACGTTACGACGATGTGGCGGCTCTTGCGGGGACGCTGTCGGTAATATATTCGGGCGTGGCGATGGGGCGCATTTTCAAGGGGATGCTCAAGCCCGACGGCGCGTTGGCCCTGTTCGCCGATATGAATCCCGATGCGACGGCGTGTCGCGAGGTGGACGAGCCGACGGCCCTGCGTTTTCTGCGCAAGCAGGAGTTTGAGGCTTCGCTGCTGGCCGAGGGGGTGAACGTGGTGTTGTTCGGCGGGCGGCCCTTGGGATTCGTCAAGCGTATCGGAGGCCGAGTTAACAATATGTATCCCAATTCTTTGAAAATATTGAAGTGATATAAATTATGTCTGCGAAAAAACTCTTTTATTCTATGGGCGAGGTGGCGGAGATGTTCGATGTCAACGCTTCGCTGATCCGTCATTGGGAATCGAAGTTCGATTGCATACGTCCGCACAAGAACAAGAAGGGCAATCGCATGTTCTCGCCCGAGGATGTGGAAAAGCTCAAACAGATATATCATTTGGTGAAGGAGCGCGGGATGACTCTCGACGGAGCGAACAAGGCCATGAAGAGTTCGCGCAAGGAGCTGTCGCGCGAGACCGAGCTTTTGGAGCGTTTGCAGCGCATACGTTCGGCGTTGGTCGAGGTGCGCGAGGAGCTGAAGGCGGGCGAGGGCGTTCATATTGTGGAGCCGGCTGATCTGAATGATGCTGAGGATTTTATCGATGCGTTGTCGGATGCCGTTCCCGCGGCCGAGCAGTCGGCTGATGCGGCGGTGACGGAGCAATCCGAAAACGCGGCCGAACGATCGGATGCCGTCGAACAGCCCGCCAGACGGACGCGCCGCCGCCGAAAGAGCGACGGCGAGAACAAGGAGCTGTTTCCGTTTTACGAGCAGTCGTTGTTCTGACGGCACGGCAGAGTCTGTTGAGATTGCAGGCTTTTCTGTCGTAGTTATTGTCCCGCCGAGGCGGGACTATCTTCGGCGGCTCGCACCTTTGGTGCGACCACCGCAGCCGCCGAAGATAAATTGAATTGAAGTTTGATTTTACTTATTCCATGTTCAATAAAATTGAACTTCGCTTTAACTTTGTTGAATGGTAGTGTTGATAATTCATTATGAAGGTAAAAGATGTAGCTGCGGCGATCGAGGCTTTCGCGCCGCTCGGGTTGCAGGAGTCGTACGATAATTCGGGCTTGATAGTCGGGCGTCCCGACGACGAGGTGTGTCGCGCGTTGCTGGCGGTCGATGTCACCGAAGAGGTGTTGGCCGAGGCGGTGCGCGAAGGGTGCGACATGGTGATAACACACCATCCGATAGTGTTCCACCCCCTGAAGCGGCTCAATTCGGCGAGTGCAGTCGAACGGTGCGTCGAGGAGGCGGTGCGTCGAGGTATTGCGCTCTATGCCGCGCACACCAATCTCGACAGCGCGCCCGAGGGTATGAGCTGGCGCGTGGCGCATATTTTGGGCCTGGAAAACATTGCTGTGTTGCAGCCCACTGCGGACGGTGCGGGTTTCGGCGTAACAGGAGAGTTGCCCGCGGCTGCGGCGAGCGGGAGTTTCATGCGTGAGGTGATGGATCGCTTCGGCGTGAAGGCGTTGCGTCACGGCGACATCGTGCGTGATACGGTGCGTCGCGTGGCGGTATGCACGGGGTCGGGCGGATCGCTCATCTACGAGGCCCATGCGGCAGGCGCCGACATATACCTGACTGCCGATCTGAAGTATAACGACTTCATGCGCCACGAAAACCGTATGATTTTGGTCGATATGGGGCATTTCGAGAGCGAATATTGCGCGATTGAAATTTTATTTGACATTTTATCGAAAAATTTACCTATCTTTGCCGTTCGCAAGAGTGTGTGCTCGCGCAACCCCGTGAATTACATGCTGTGAGGGGCGGCGACAGGCTTGATTCAACAAACTTAAAATATATGGCACAAAAGAAAACATCTGAAGTCGATTACTCGATGCAAGAGAAGATCATGGCTCTCTATGAGTTGCAGAAGATTGATTCTCAGATTGATGAGATCAATAAGGTGAAGGGTGAACTGCCATTGGAAGTTCAGGACTTGGAGGACGAGATCGAAGGCCTGAAAACCCGCATCGAAAACATCAACGCCGAGATCGACGAGTTCAATTCTCTGACCAAGCAGCGCAAGCGCGAGGTCGATCAGGCCAAGATTCAGATATCGCATTACAAGGAGCAGCAGAACAATGTGCGCAACAATCGCGAGTTCGATGCCATTTCAAAGGAGATAGAGTATCAGGAACTCGAGATCGAGCTTGCCGAAAAGCGACTCAAGGAGTATTCGGCGGCCGTGAAGAGCAAAAAGGCGCAGTTGGAGGATGCCGAGGGCGTGGTGACCGAGCGCGAGAGCGATCTTAATGCCAAGCGTGCGGAGTTGGCGAGCATCGAGGCCGAGACGGCCGATCAGGTGGCGTCGCTCACCGCCAAGGCCGCCAAGGCGAAGACTAAGATCGACGAGCGTCTGTCGACGGCTTACGACCGCATACGTCGCAGCGTGCGCAACGGCCTTGCCGTGGTGACCGTCAAACGCGATGCGTGCGGCGGTTGCTTCAATCGTATCCCTCCTCAGCGTCAGGCGGATATACGTCAGGGCAAGAAACTTATAGTGTGCGAGTACTGCGGCCGTATTTTGGTGGCCGACAATGCCGATAACAACGAATAATGCCGTCGGCCGAGAATGATCGGTAGCCGACGTGACGGATATGAACGTGCGGATCGCTTGGGCGGTCCGCTTTTGTTTATACAATAATTTATCTTCGGCTGCTGCCGAGGGGTGGGGACGGCGATGCGTGCGCCGCTGCTGTCGCATTTTGCGCAAAAAACTCATTAAGTCTGTCATTGTTGAAAAATTATGACTAACTTTGCCACATATCTGAGGTTTCATAAATTTTCACGTAATGAAGATAGCTCTTGCCCAATTGAATTACACGATCGGCGATATAGAGGGGAATGCGTCACGAATCGTCGAGGCCATCCGTAAGGCCGAGGGTGAAGGCGCGGATTTGGTGTTGTTCGCCGAGTATGCCGTCAGCGGCACGCCTGCTTACGATCTGTTGCGTAAAACCACATTCCTCACCATGTGCGAGGAGGCGTTGGAGAGAATCGCCAAATCGTGCCGCCGATGCACGGCCATCGTGGGTTCGCCGGTGCTGACTGGTCGGGGCGCAGTGAGCGCGGCTGCGGTGCTGAGCGACGGACGCATATGCGAAATGGTCGAGAAACAGTACGTTACCGCGCGTCGCGAGATGGGATTCATTACCTCGGGCGAGGGTTACAAGGTGGTGGACGTGTGCGGCCGCAAGATAGCGGTGATGGTCGGCGACGACCTCTCGCACCTGCACGAGCTCGATGCCGAGGCTGATTTCGTGGTGAGCGTCAACGCTCGCCGCTACGGCAAGGGATTGCTTTCGTACCGCTACGAGAGTATGCGTCGACTGACTTATACCGAGTGCCGCAACATAATCATAATCAATCAGGTGGGCGGATCGGGCGATTTGGTCTACGACGGTACGTCGGGCATAATGAACAAGTCGGGTAAGGTGGAACTTCTGTTGAACAGTTTCGAGGAGGATTTCCGCGTGTTCGACACCGTGGAGCCGCATGACGAGGTCGAGGTGCCTTATACGTCCTATAAGGACCGTACGCGCATGGTTTACAAGGCGGCTTGTTTGGGATTGCGCGATTTCTTCCGCAAGAACGGTTACGAAAAGGCGGGCGTGGGTCTGTCGGGCGGTATAGACTCTGCGGTCGTGGCTTGTCTGGCCGTGGGTGCGCTGGGTCCCGAGAACGTGAAGGTGCTGATGATGCCGTCGGAATTTTCGTCGGACGAATCGGTCGAGGATGCCAAGCGGTTGGCCGAAAATCTGGGCATAGAATACAGCGTGTTACCCATAAACGAGGCATATACGGCTATTATGGATACGTTGAAACCCGTGACGGGAGGTACCGAGTTCGATGCGACGGAGGAGAACATACAGTCGCGAATCCGCACCGTGCTGCTCATGGCCTTGCAGAACAAGGACGGGTACGTTTTGCTCAACTCGTCGAACAAGAGCGAGAATGCCATAGGCTGGTGTACGCTATACGGCGATACGGCAGGAGCGTTCAGTGTGACGGGCGACCTTTACAAGAGCGAGATTTATGACTTGGCGCGTTATATCAATCAGACCTTCGGCAATGTTATTCCCGAGGAGATTTTGAAAAAGGAGCCGTCGTCGGAGTTGCGTCCCAATCAGAAGGACAGCGATTCGCTGCCGCCCTACGAGGTGGTTGATGCCATTCTCTACCGAATGATCGAGGAGGGGCAGCATCGCGAAGAGATAGTGAATGCGGGTTTCGATGCCAATGTCGTGGAGAAGATACACACTATGGTGATGCAGAATGTGAAGAAACGCTACCAGTATCCGCCCGTGTTGCGGCTCTCGGCCTGCGCGTTCCGTCACGAATGTCTGCTGCCTTTGATTAACAAATACGGTTATTAGACGGAAGGACGCGGTGCGTCGGCGATTATGAACAGCGCGGAGGTGAAACATTGCGGTGAGGTGGTGCGCGTGCAGGACGCGAAGGTCATCGTCCGTATGACGGTCAACAGTGCGTGCGGGGCGTGTCAGGCCCGCAGCGTGTGCGGTGCCGAATCGGCGGAAAAGATCGTCGAAGTCGAGACCGATATGGCCTGCGAATTTCACGTCGGCGATCGGGTAGAGGTGGCTTTGCGCAATAATTCAATGGGGACACGATCGGTGTTTTTGGCGTATGTGGCGCCTTTTTTTGTTTTGGCGGCGTCGCTCGCGGGACTGACGGCGGCGGGTGTCGGCGAAGGCGCGGCGGCTGCGGGTGCTTTGGGCGGCACGGCCGTATATTACGCGGCGTTGTACCTCGTTCGCGAAAAGATAGGTAAGAGCATAAAATTCACAATAACAAAACGAACAAAATGACGGTATTATTATCTACGATTCTGACACTCAGTGTGCTGGGTATTCTGTCGGCCGTTATCCTGTACTTCGTTGCACGTAAGTTCAGGGTCGAGGAGGATCCCCGCATCGACGAGGTGGAGAAGATGCTCCCGGGCGCTAATTGCGGCGGCTGCGGATTCGCCGGGTGCCGCGCCATGGCGGAAGCTATGGTCAAACGCGACGACATTTCGGCGTTGTTCTGTCCCGTGGGAGGAGCCGAGTGCATGAAAAAGGCGGCGGCCTATCTGGGCAAGACTGCACCCGAGAAGGAACCTGCCGTGGCGACGGTGCGTTGCGGCGGTACGTGCGCCAAGCGTTCGCGCACAAACCGGTTCGACGGCGCGAAGAGTTGCGCGGTAGCTTCGTCGCTCTATGTTGGCGAAACGGCGTGTGCTTTCGGATGCCTCGGTTACGGCGATTGCGTCGAAGCGTGCGCTTTCGATGCCATTCGCGTCAATCCCGAGACGGGTTTGGCCGAGGTCGATCCCGAGAAGTGTACGGCTTGCGGCGCGTGCGTTAAGGCGTGTCCCAAAAACATCATCGAGTTGCGCAAGAAGTGGCCCAAGAACCGTGCGGTGTATGTGAGCTGCGTATCGAAAGATAAGGGCGCCGTGGTGATGAAGGCATGCAAGGCGGGGTGTATAGGTTGCGGAAAGTGTGCCAAGGTGTGTCCTTTCGGAGCCATTATCGTAGAAAACAATCTGGCCTACATCGATCCGCAGAAATGCAAACTGTGTCGCAAGTGCGTGAACGAGTGCCCGACGGGCGCCATTGCGCTGAAGGGTATGGAGCCGCTGCCGAAAGAGCCCAAAGCCCCCGCGGCGAAACCCGCGGCCAAGCCTGCCGCGGCTGCCGAGACCCCGAATGATGAGAAAGTTAACGAGCAGAAATAAACATACGTTATGAAGACATTTCCGATAGGCGGAGTTCATCCGTCGGATAATAAAAAATGGAGCTGCGGCCGTGCCATAGAGGTGGCGGAACTTCCCGATGTCGTCAATATTCCGCTCGGACAACACATCGGTGCGCCCGCCGCGGCCAAGGTGGCCAAAGGCGATAAAGTGCTTACGGGCCAACTCATAGCCGAGGCTTCGAGCTTCATGTCGGCCAATATCCACTCGCCGATTTCGGGTACGGTGACGGCCGTGGACATGGTTCCCAACGGTCAGGGCCTGCGCCAGATGATGATTACCATCAAGCGTGAGGGCGACGAGTGGATGCCCGAGATCGACCGTACGCCCGAGATCAAGCGCGAATGCACGCTCGACGCCGCGGCCATCATAGCCAAGATAAAGGATGCGGGCATAGTGGGTATGGGCGGTGCGACGTTCCCCACGCATGTGAAGTTGTCGATTCCCCCGGGATGCAAGGCCGAGTACCTTATTATAAACGGTGTGGAGTGCGAACCCTATCTCACCTCCGACCACCGCACCATGCTGGAGCGCGGTGAGGAGTTGCTGGTGGGTGTAGAGATTCTCAAGCGCGCCTTGGGTGTGGACAAAGCCGTCATCGGTATCGAGAACAACAAGCCCGACGCGATAGCTCATTTGCGAGCGCTCATCGCCGAGAAGAATTTCGCCGTTACGGTGGAGCCTCTGAAGGTGCAGTACCCTCAGGGCGGCGAGAAGCAGTTGATAGCGGCCGTTACGGGCCGTCAGGTGCCCCCTCCTCCGGGATTGCCCATACATGTGGGTGCCGTGGTGTGCAACGCCTCGACTTCGGTGGCCGTTTACGAGGCCGTGCAGAAGAACAAACCGCTCATAGAGCGTGTGGTGACCGTCACG
>CAUDHE010000103.1 GCA_958449275.1 uncultured Alistipes sp.
ATGAAGGTGGGCACCGACGGGGTCTTGATCGCCGCATGGTGCCGTCTGCCGCAGGGAGAGTGCCGCATACTCGACATCGGTACGGGCAGCGGTCTGATGGCCGTAATGGCGGCGCAGCGTTGTGCCGATGCGCGGATCACTGGCATCGACGTCGACCCCGATTGCGTGGCTCAGGCGCGCGACAACGCCGCCGCATCGCCGTGGGGCGACCGCATAGCGATAGAACGATGTCCGTTGCAGAGTTTCGAGGCCGCAGAGAAATTCGACGCGGCGATATCCAATCCGCCCTATTTCGTCGATTCATTGCTGCCTCCCGATGCGGCGCGCACCTCGGCGAGACATACCGTGTCGCTGACTTTCGACGACATAGTGCGCGGCGTGGTGCGCAATCTGCATCCGCACGGCACTTTCTCGCTCATTCTGCCGCCCGCCGAGATGGATCGTTTTTGCGCCGCGGCTCACGGCCTGCTCTTTCCGCGCCGCAGATGCGACGTGTGTTCCACTCCGTCGAGCGGCGTGAAACGCGTGATGGCCGAATTCGGATTGAGGCCTGCGGCCTGCGTGCTCGAGACCGAGACGCTAACCATCGAGGACGAGCAGGGGTACAGCGACGACTATCGTCGTCTGACCCGTGATTTTTATCTCAAATTTTGATTTGTCGGTCAAAAAATCTATTTTTGTAACAACTACGAAACAAAAATCATCGAAACCATGAAACGAGTTTTGACCATCGCCGCATTGGCAGTAGCCCTCCACACGGGCGCGTCGGCGCAGAATACCATCTATAAAGCTACCGTAGGCACATACGCCGACGCTTCGGGCGCATTGGTCGTATCCGATCCGTCGACCACCATAGCCGTCGACCTTATAATCGAAAAGGAGCAGACTATCGTGGGCCCGTACGCACGTTACGCCCAAAAATATCTCGACGTCCGCGGATCGTTGGTCGAAAAGACCGTATATTCGGTAAAGGGCGCCCGACTGTCGGTTCTCGACGGCGACACGGCTCTGAAAAGCGGCGATACCGCACCCGCTTCGACGACGGTTGTGTCGTACATGGGCAGCGAAACCGAATTTCCCAAGGTGCTGCCCGACCGTCTGACAACCACGGCGTCGAGCGCCGAGGATGCCGCGGCAGCTGCCGCTCAGGCTATCTTTTCCATCCGTAAACACCGTATGGAGTTGATTACGGGCGAAGCGGGCGAGAACGTGTTCGGCGGCGGTTTGAAAGACGCGCTCGATGCGCTCGATGCCAAGGAGCAGGAGTATCTGGAGCTTTTCCTCGGAAAGAAAGTGATAACGACCGTCATCGAACGCATAGCGGTGCCCATGATACCCGACGTACAGGGTTATCCCGTGGCCCGCATATCGTCGTCGGCAGGCCTTCTGCCCGCCGCATCGACCGACGGCGAAGCCGTGACGCTGATACTCACACCTTCGGGAAATGCCAAGCTCAGCAGCCTGACTGAGGCCGATCCGCGCGACAAGACGGCCGTACGCGTTCGCATTGCCGACAACGCGAACTGCATCGTCGCCGTGGGCGACAAACCCGTCGCTTCGGCCGTACTGCCCGTATTCGAATTGGGACGCACCGTATCGGTAGCGGCACCTGCGGCAAAACGTTAGTCGGGTGGCGGCGGACCATACATCGGGAATGATCCGGCTTTTGGGGGCGTTGTGCCGCGAAATGAACGGTGCGGTCGCCGACGGTATGTACGTATACGGCCGTCCCTACGGATTGAACTACGGGGTGAGTCTGCCGACTCTGCGCAGCATTGCGCGCGCCGAAGGGTGCGATCACGATTTCGCCCGTTATCTTTTCAGGCAGCAGGTACGCGAATTGCGGCTCGCGGCGTTCCACATAGCCGATCCTTTGCGGACTGATATGGCCGATGCTTCATTTTGGGCCGAGGGTATAATAAATTCGGAGGTGGCCGAAGAGGCGGCTTTCGCTCTGTTGCACAAATCTCCGTCGTTGAAAGATATATACTCGGAATGGAGCCGTTCGGGCGACGAGATCCTTGCATATTCGGCCCTGATGGCCGCTGCGAGAGGCGTAGCCGACGATGCGCAGGTCGTCGGGGCGGTGGCCGACATCGTTTCTCGGTATCCGTCGTCGCGTATAGTCGCACAAGGCGCCGTGGCGCTTTTGGCGGCCGCATACGAAATAGGGCCTGTAATGGCGAGCGTCACGGCGGCGCTCGATTCTATCCGATCCCTACGGCAATCATTGGCTGCGGAATACGTAATCGGCGAGATGAGCTGGCGCATGGAGCCGAGCCGATAACGAATCATGTTGTATATCGGATCCGTGTTCGGGGACTCTGTTTCCGAATCACGGTATGGAATAACTCCTCAGCTCTCGGGCGAGGAGTTTTTCGCATCCGTCGGTGACGCGGTCGACAAGAGCGTGAAATCGCGGCGAGTGATCGTGGTGTACCGTATGGCACAACTCGTGAATGATTACATAGTCGCGCAGATGTTCGGGCAGGGTCATGAGATACAGGCTCAGCGATATGTCGTTGCGTCCCGTGCACGATCCCCATTTGGTGCGGGCCGCGCGAACGGTCACCTTGCCGTAATCGAATCCGAAACGCGAGGCCAATTCGGCTACCCGACGGGGCAGCAGGGCTTTCGCCTCGGCGCGCATCCGCTCGATATCCTCTTTCGCGGGTGTCGGTCGCTGCGGCCGTTCGGCGAATTTACGGCGTACGGAGTCTATCCATTCCGTTTTCGACTCCATGAACGCCACGGCGCGCTTCCGCGTGACGTACGGCGGAAACGACAGACGTATCTCGCCCGACGGACGCACCGATAGCGATATGCGTCGGGCGCGACGCGTGCACGAAACCACGATCTCGCCGAGCCGAGGGTGTTGCAACCGATCCTGCATCGATGTCTATTTTATGACGGTAAACAGATCGTTCGCCGACATTATGATCCACTTGCCGTTGTCGTTGACGAGCTGCATGCGTTCGAAGACTATGATGATCGAATCGCTTTTGCAGGTCAGAAATTCATGGCTGTGTCGGTCGAGCCACTCTTCGGCAGGCATGTTCGCGCGCGAGAATCCCGATTGCGACAGCATCGTGTCGAGAAGCGCATCGGGGTCGATGCGGTGGCCGTCGATCTCGATGGCAGGCGTCTCGCCGTCGGCCGCCGATCTCCTTTCGAAATCGATGGCTTTGGCGATTATGCGGCCGTAGCCGTTTGTCGAAAGGGGGACGGCGGATTGTTTCTGTGTCGAGTAGTTGTCGTAATGGACATACATGTAGTCGAACGTTTCGGTGATTGTTGTCACCGCCTCCGAACGTCGCAATACATAGGACTCCGTTTGGGGCGAGAGCGAGGCGAGATAGTCTTTGCTGCGTCGGAGGCCGAATTCGCGGGCCAGCCGAAGCGTGTCTATGTCGTCTATGTAGTCCAACGATTGATACAGTCGTCGATGCAGATCGCGCTGCACGCTGTCGGATTCGGCGCGTGAACCGAGACGCAGTGCGCCGTCTTCGCCGAGGATGCCCAGTTTGTTTGCGGCATTGCGTGCGCGGCGTATCTGCGAGCGCATGGCGACGTTTTCGGCTTTCAACGGCGGAATGTATGCTGAGCAGAAGAACAGCGCGAAGGCCGTCAGGGCGACCGCGATGTAACGGCCCGTACGGCGCGAGAGAAACAGCGCGATGCACACGGTCATGATTATTCCGCACAGAATCATGTAGAAGCGCCACTCGGTCAGACCGTATTCCGCCACACGGCGCAACGATCCCACCCAGAACAGTATGACCAAAGGCGCGGCTATGATGCTGAAGTGGTCGAAATAGCGGTCGTAGAGGCGGCGTGCGACGAATTGCTGCAAGGCTTTCACCGCTACGGCCGTCATGGTGAATGCGAAGATCATGTTGGCTATGCCTCCCTTGGGAAGCGACCACGTAAGGAGTATCTTGGCGGTGTATATGTAAAGTATGACATTGTAGATCAGCAGTGCGGGCGTTATGATGAAATTCAGCAGCATGTCGCCCGTGCGGCTTGCGGCGTCGGCCCCGAGACGCGTGTTATCTTTCACGGCGAAAAATATGGCGGGTGCCAGCACCACGAACGAAACCGCGGACGAATAAACGCCCATGTGTCTGATCTCGTGCAGGTCGAATATATAGACTATCGATATGTAGATAAGCCAGAACAGCAGTTGAATCACTGCGGCGAATGCTATGCCCGTGACCGCGGCGAGCGCGGTATGGGCGGCTTCGTCGACGAAACGTTCGTTGTCGCGCTGCAGGCGGAACGCGATCAGCAGCAGCGGCAGCAGGGCTATGTTCGTGACGACGTATGCCGACGTATGCGACCATGCGACGACTCCCGGAACGAAAGCCGTCGCCGCATAAGGCAACCACCATAAATAGTAGATCGTGCGGGCCGCGCCGCGAACGAAGATCGCGTTGAGGCAATAGGCCGTGACGATGAATATCGGGGACAGACACATGGGGCGCATCCACGCTGCTATTTCGGAGATGTATATCTCGCTTGTCTCCAATACGCATATCACCACGCAGGCGTGCAGCGCGATCGCCATCTCGACGGGATGGGCTGCCGGCGAACGACGTAACGAACGAAGCGCATCGGCGGTTTTACGAATGAATCGGTTCGACATGGGATGAACGTTGTTTAATGGTCGGCTTATTTGCCTTCGTTTTCTCGCCTCGGCATAGCTTCGTGCAAGCACGGCTCTGCGCTCGGCTTATCGAATATATAATTGCCTGATCTTGTCAATCTCCTATGCGCTGGCGTACGGCTTCGAAGAGCATTACGGCGGCAGCGGCCGAGACGTTGAGCGACTCTACGGCTCCGATGAGAGGGATGGCCAGTTGCTCGTCGCACAATTTCAATACCTCTTTCGATATGCCCGTGTCTTCCGCCCCCATTATTATCACCGTGGGCTTGCGCAGATCGGCGTCGTAGATGAGCTTGCGGCTCTTTTCGGTGGCGGCCACGGCCTGGAATCCTTCGGCCTGCAATGCCTTTACCGTGTTGCGTATCGAACCCACGCGGCAGACGGGGATGCGGCTCAGCGCACCTGCCGACGAACGCATCGCCTCGGAATTCACCGGAGCGGAGTTTTTCAGAGGCGTGATGAGTCCGTGCGCACCCGCGCATTCGGCCGAACGGGCTATGCCGCCGAAGTTGCGCACGTCGGTGACGCCGTCGAACAGCACTATGAGCGGCGTTTCGTCGTCGGGCACGCGCTCCAGAATATCCGTCAGCTCCACGTATTCGATGGGGGCGATTTGCGCCACGGCTCCTTGGTGATTGCCTTTGGCGAGGCGGTTGAGTTTCTCTGTCGGCACCTCCTGCACGCGTATGCGGTGGCGGAAGGCCAAATCGCGCAGTTCGGTCATGAGCTGACCCTCGGCGCCCTTGCGCAGATAGAGTTTTTCGATTTGCTTGCCCGACTCGATGGCCTCGGCCACGGGGCGTATTCCGAATACTATATTATTCATGTTGAATTATTTTCTATTCACGATATTGCACTTGTTTATGAATTCGGCCACTACGGGCTTGGCTTCGTGGCGGCGGTCGAACGGCAGCGGGTAATCGGTGCGCCCGCGTATAGGAAAGCCGTTGAGCCACGAATCGCCGTCGCTCACGCCCCAGAACGTGACGCGCGAGATGGCGTCGCTGTTGCGCAGCATGATGTCGAACGCCTGCTCCATACGAGTCTGCCACTGCGCGGCAGTTTCGGCGGGCAGCGAATCGGGATAGGGATTCAACGAACCGTCGCCACCTCGGCCGCCCTGCGCTATGTCTGCTCCGACGTATGCCGAAGGCAGGGCGCTCATGTCGAATTCGGTTATCATCACCTTCACTCCCGCATCGGCGAATGTCCGTATGCTCTTTTCGTACTCGGCGAAATCGGGGTGGCTCATTCCCATATGGCTTTGCATTCCCACCGCGTCTATGCGCAAGCCGCGATCGCGCAACTCGCCCACGAGCTTCACCACGGCGTCGCGTTTGCCCGCGAACCACATGTTGTAGTCGTTGTAATAGAGTTCGGCATCGGGATCGGCCTCGCGTGCATATTCGAATGCCAGCGGAATGAACTCCTCGCCCAGAATCTCGTAAAATGGCGAGCGGCGGTAGCTGCCGTCCTCCATTATGGCCTCGTTCACCACGTCCCAGCCTTTTATGCGCCCCTTATAACGGCCCACGACGGTGTGTATGTGCTCTTTCATAATGGTTTTCAGCTCCTCGGCCGAGCGCAGCTCTCCGTTGTCGCCGTATACGAACCAGCGGGGCAGTTGCGAATGCCATATCAGCGTGTGGCCCGTCACGGTCATGCCGTTGCGCTCGCCGAAGTCGACGAAACGGTCGGCCGTATCGAACGTGTAGCGGTCGCGCTCGGGGTGCAGCGACTCGCTTTTCATGCAGTTCTCGGCGACGATGGCATTGAAATGTTGGCGTACGACCCGCACCGCGGCTGTGTCGCGTCCCGCGATCTGCGATTCGTTGAGGGCCGTACCCACGAGGAACAGCCCCTCGGCGGCCTGTCGCATGGTTGCGGGCTGCGGCGAACACGATACGGCGGCACATGCTGCGGCGAGTGTGACGATTATCGGTTTAAGCATTGCTTTATTGGTTTTCGGTTATCTCCAGTTCATAGCTCGCCTTCTCCCATTCGTGCATCTGGCGGTCGTAGCGGGTCTTGAGATCGTTGTAGGCGGCGTAATCCTCCTCGTTGTATTCGGTGGCTGCGGCCAGACGCGCGTCGTATTCCGCTATGCGTCGTTCGAGATCGGCCAGCTCCGCCTCGATGGTTTCCACGGCCTTGCGCATGCGGCGCAGAGTCTTCTCCTGCTCCTTGCGCTGTTCGTAGGAGAGTTTTCCCGATGCGTTCTTCTCCGCCGCATCGTTGCGCGTCGCGAGGGGGTCCTTACGTTCGATCTCCTGCAACGACTCCACCTTGCGCTTCTCAAGGAAATAGTATATGCCTCCCAGGTACTCTTTCACTCCGCCGTCGCGGAACTCATATACGCGGTCGACCATGCCGTCCAAAAAATCGCGGTCGTGCGACACTACCACCACCGTGCCGTCGTATTTCTGTATGGCGCGTTTGAGTATGTCTTTCGAACGCATGTCCATGTGGTTGGTCGGCTCGTCGAGTACCAGCAGGTTGCGCGGTTCGAGCATCAGGCGGGCCATCGCCAGACGCGACCGTTCGCCGCCCGAGAGTACCTTCACCTTCTTGTCGATATCCTCGCCGCGAAAAAGGAACGCTCCGAGTATGTCGCGCAGGCGCGTGCGGATATCGCCCACGGCCACGCGATCGAGAGTGTCGTATACCGTAAACTCTCCGTCCATCAGATCGTCCTGATTCTGGGCGTAATATCCTATGTTTACATTGGCTCCGAGGCGGATCGAACCTTCGGTGGGTTGCAACTCGCCTATCAGCATGCGGGCCATGGTGGTCTTACCCTCGCCGTTGCGTCCGACGAGAGCTATTTTCTGTCCGCGTTCGATGATGAACGAG
>CAUDHE010000104.1 GCA_958449275.1 uncultured Alistipes sp.
TCCATCTCAAATTTTGGTGATCTCCTTTACAAATAAGGCCGTAGAGGAGCTACGAGGACGCATAAATGGTAATTTAGGAATACCTTGCCCCATTAGCACGTTTCACTCCATCGGCTATACGATTTTGCGTCAAGGTGAAGAGGAACGCAAAAAGATTGTCGAGGGCGGATATATGTACACGGTAATCAATAATTATCTGAAATCGTCCGTGCTGCGTAATCCGGAGGTCGTAGACAAATTGATTCTATTCTTCGGTTCCTATTTTACCGCACCCTACGAAGGTGAAAAGCTCAACGAATATTTCCAATTCGTCGCCAAAGCGGACTGTTCGACCCTGAAAGGAAATCTACACGAATACGTTCAACGAATCGTCGATCGCAAGACCTTGAAAACGCAGACATTGAACAATGAAATACTGCGGTCGATGGAAGAGGTACGGATTGCCAACTTCCTATATATGTATCAGATAGAATACGAGTACGAGCCGATATACCAGTATCCTATTCTCGATGCGAACAAACCCTATACGCCCGATTTCCGTATCAGGCAAGGTGATAAGGTTTCGTATATCGAACATTTCGGGATTACAGAAGATCATCGAAGCGATCGTTATACCAAAGAGGAATTGGCGAAATACGTCTCCCGAATCGACGACAAAAAGCGGGTGCACGCGAAGCACAAAACCGATTTGATATATACCTATTCGCAATACGCTGACGGCCGGGATTATCTGCTCCACCTGCGCGAACAGCTTATTGCGCGCGGCTATGTATTGAACAAACGCTCGACAGCGGACGTCTATAAGAGGTTGATCGACACGGAGGAGAGCAAATACATTACACGGCTGACCTTTTTGATATGCACCTTTATCAACAACTTCAAGACGCAGGGCTACGGATTAGAGAAATTCGCAGAGTTCAAGGCTGCGAACAAAAATGTCCGCACTAAATTGTTTCTCGACATCTGCAAAGTTTGCTACTATGAATACCAAAAAGTATTGGAGGAGCAGCATTGCATCGACTTCCAAGACATGATCAACGAGTCTGCCGAGCTGATACGCCAAAAGCGTGTCGGCAAGGAACAGCTCGATTACAGATATATCATCGTAGACGAGTATCAGGACATTTCACGGCAGCGTTATAACCTTATCAAAGAGTTGTCGCAGTTGTGCAATGCCAAAATCATGGCCGTAGGTGACGACTGGCAGTCGATCTATGCGTTCAGCGGTTCCATTCTGCCGCTGTTTACCCGCTTCTGCAAAGCCGTCGGTTATGGGCAGGAGTTGAAAATCACACGCACCTACCGCAATGCACAAGAGATAATCGACATTGCCGGAACATTCGTACAGAAAAATTCGGCGCAGATCAAAAAGGAACTTGTCTCTCCGAAACGAATTACCAATCCGGTTATTATTTACCCGTATGCCGAGACTTTCGACAAGGGAAAAGAACGGCCGGAAGGCGGCAAATATCATTATCTTGGAATCGCTGTAAACAAAGCCTTCGAAGAAATATTGGAGTATAATGCGGCCGAAAGAAAATCCCGAATCGCATCCATCCTGCTGATCGGTCGCTATGGATTCGACGCGAGGAATCTGTGCTATTCCAAACAGTTCAACTACGACGAGAAAACAGGGAAAGTTTATTCGGTAAAATACGGGAACAAAATCAAGCTCCAATTTCTGACGGCCCACAGTTCGAAAGGGTTGAGTGCCGATAACGTGATTATCATCAATGCAAAGGATGAAATCTACGGCTTTCCGTCGAAAGTAGATGACGATCCGGTACTGAACTTGGTCGTATCGAACGACACTTCGTATAACTATGCCGAGGAGCGGCGGTTGTTTTATGTGGCTCTTACCCGAACCAAAAACCGGGTGTTTATCGTTACTCCCGAAAAACGCCCCTCGGAGTTTATCAAAGAGCTTTTGAGCGATCCGAAAAGCTATCCCAACGTTACGCTGCAAGGAGAGCTGAAAACCGACCTCGCCATCTCGAATGTCGTGAAAGATCGTTGCCCGATATGCGGCTATCCGATGCAATTTCGGTGGAATAAAAATTACGGATTAAGACTATGGATTTGCACCAACGATCAGGAAATCTGCGGATTTATGACCAACGACAAGCGCGGCGGTGAGCTATCCATTCAGAAATGCGATTGGTGCAAGGATGGCTACTTGATTGTCAAAGGTGGCCGCAGTGGCCCGATTTTAGGTTGTACAAATTATAAATCGGACAAATCTGGATGCGGCCGACTGCTCAGTCTGGAACATTATCGTGTATGGAGAAAGGACGACTTCGGCATGGAAGATCCGTCGAAAGATAGACCTGCTTACTTCCGTATTCCTGAATCTTCCGCAGGGAACTCGCAAGCTCCTGAGATGATTCCGGCAAAGGCAAATCCTGTGATGAAGAAAAAGGCTGAAATCTACACGATCGGCTATTCGGAACAGATGATCGAGAAAGACGGCTTCAAGGTGCTTGTAGATGCGAATGGCGGTTTGCTTACCGATATGGAATTGCTTGTTAGGTTGAAAGCTTTAAGACAAACTCTTGCACAAGAAGAGAATCTTCCGGCATATTGTGTTCTTACGAATGATGTTTTATCGCGATTAGCAACCGACAAACCGACAACGCGCGAAGAATTCGTTGAAATAAAAGGCATTGGGGAACAGCGTTATAAACGATTCGGCGAACGATTCATTGCTGAAATCAAGAAACATATCGAATCGTAAATAAAGAAACAGCGTTGCAACGACTCGCAACGCTGTTTCTTCCACAAGATCATATCTTACAAATCGTCCATTGCCGCCGAACGGACCGTATCCGTATTTATCTTGTCGTAATATTTAAGTAAAACGAAATACTGTCCGAAGTCACCTTTTTGCAAAGATAATTGGATGTCACCTTTCGTCGTCTCAAAGGTTGTGTACCAAGTACAGCGGTCCATCATCAGTTCATGCAATTTTTCATTGTTCGTATTCGGGTTGGTTCTACCCTGAAACTGTTCCACAACCTCAGTCGGCTCGCCGTATTTTTGAGTTAACATGGATTTAAGATGGTCGTAATCTCTTTCCAGCGAGCTCCAATCATCGTGCGAGGGAAATATTACACCGATTGTACTGACTACGTTCACGGCTTTCAGCGTGGACACGCCGACCGTACAACTTTTGAAGCCCGCGAAATCGCCTTGCAAAATAGCAGTACCGTCCTGCGTCCCAAGATACGAGAATCCGGCGGCTTTCATTTTCGATACATATTCGTTGAGAGTTCCGTTGATAGGTACTCCTTTGAATGACAGATGTTCCGATTTGTCTTGCGCTGATGAAACAAGAATTGTGCTTGCAAAGAGCAATAAAAAGATTAAACGTTTCATAATAAGATTGTTTGAGTTATTTTGCGAATAAACCATCTAATGCGCGCTTTATCGCTTGACGAATATCGTCCGCTTCAGTCGAACCCTGCCCCTCTGCGGTGCAGGAGCAGAACATTTCGTGCGTATACGCCGATATGAATTGGATCGTTACCTCTATCGTATAGCCTAATCCACGATTTCGTCTGCCACTTTCGCCATAGTTTATAATCAACGTTTCCTTGGCTAATTCTGGGTTCAAGTTCGGTAATATTACGTATCCTTTCTGAATCAGTATTCCAGCAATGACATCGCTGGGGTTGACGCTTTTGGTCGTGGATGATCCGTAGAATCCATACTGTCCTCCATAGGTGCTTCCCGTACTGGATGTTAATTCCTTAGTTGGTGAAATGTAAGCGTACTTAAACATTTCAATCGGAGCATTTTTTACAATCATCGGAGCTCTTAGTGGAGCACAAGCCCCCATCATCAGCATACAGCTTAAAATAACTGTTAAACATCGAATCGGTTTCATCGTGTATAATAGTTGTGTCCTCCAGCTACCACAAGAACTGTTTATATGCACGAAGCGTGGAACTGCCATGCCACGCTCTAAGTCGGAGGTCGTAGGAATAACCTTTATTCAGAGAATATGGTAACAGCAGCCCACGCTATATGCGTGAGAAACCATTACGCTTTTCTCTCTGAATAGTCTTGAATTTCCTACGTTCCCGACTTCGAGATAAGCATAACGCTTCTTTTAATATATTTGGAAAGAGTTGCCTCAATCCAAGGTGTAAAATTACAAAAGATTCTTGATAGTCTTTTAATTTTAACAAATTAATTCATTATAATTTAATTCCATTTACTCTCTGTTGCTGATGGATAGCGTGTTGTTTAATTCTTTCGGCCTGTTCTTTAAACCATCTTACGATGGGCAGGTCGTCAATTTTAAGGATGAATTTGCGACTATTGGCTTCGTCCGTTGAAATCCGGGCAATTACGTTCTCCGCCTTAAATCTTTGTCGGTACGTTTCGGAGTAGAGCGTTCCGCTGAATCTCAGCGGCTTGCCACTGATAAGCATTTCAGTCTGTTCATCGCTGAATCCGACTTTTCTGCAAAATTCATCCATACGCAACATTTCGCGAAGGCGGGGAAACCACATCAATGCCTTGCGGATAATCGTCTGCCAGAAAGACAAATCTTTTTCGTGTTGCTTCATCAGGTTCGTCGTCTCAGTTGTGTGTCGTGCTTGCATCGCCGTCAATTCTCGGCTGTGCTCTGTTTGCATGGTTTGAATCTTCGTTTGCAGGATTTCAATCGTTTCATCGCGTGCGGCGACCTCTTGCCGCAGCACTCCGATTTCCTGCTCCTGCCGCTTGACTTTCGACGTTCCGATCATTGAACCGATACCGTCGAGAATGGTCGTGTCGACCTCGGCGGCGGAGTTTTTCAATCGCTCGGTTTTCAGTTCGCCTTTTACTGCGTTCAGTTCGGCCGCGGTTCGATGCAGTTCTGCGCGTGCCGCCTGTTCCTGCTTCGTGGCATGTTCGACGGCTTTGCGTTTCTCCTCCTCGATGCGGAGCAGTTCGCCGATATTATCCTGCAAGTTCTGCTGCCGGGCAATGGCGTTGCGATAGAACTCCTGCGTCGTGACATGTCGGGCTTTCGAGCCGTCGATACCTCTTTGCAGTCCGTATTTGGCCATTGCTGCGGCATAGGTGTCTTGGTACTCTTTCAGCTTGATACGCGACATTACATCGTCAGCGCATAGCCGAGGTCGGGCCGTAGATTTCGTGCGGTATTTCCGCTTGCCTGTTTCGTCAGTTTTCTCCTTTCGGACTTTACGACGTTCGCCAGTTACGATAGGGACGACAGCTGCGTGGATATGCGGTGTCGCTTCATCCATGTGCAATACTGCCGAAACGACATTTTCGGCTCCGAAAGTTTTTCGCAACCATGCAAGGTTATCGGTACACCACGCTTTCAATCGCCCCTCTTGGACGATGCGTTGCATATCCTCCTGTGTGCCGGTCAGCATGACACGAATTACCCGCACTTGATTCGTCCCGATTTTACGGGTCAGTCCGGCATGTTCGAGCCGATGGTTGATTGCCTCCGTTCGGTCGGCTACACCCTCCGGAAATTCGACGAGTTCTTCATTCAAGTAAGTCAGTTCCGGTATGGCATTGGGCGGCATTTTGGTGCGTGCGATATGAGCAGTCATCGGCACTTCATTGTCCGGCGACTTATCCAAATGCAATACGACATATCCCATGATTCAATAATAATTCTGCGGTTGATGATTTCGGTTGTCGGGCTTTCGACCGCATGTGCGGTTGGCGACTGGAACGGTCGCAAGGGGTTTCCAAAGGGTCACCCTTTGGCCTATTGGGGCTTTTTCAGCGACACGAAGTGTTGCGGCTTGGAAAAAGCCCTAATAGGCTATGGCTTTTCTGTGAAGAATAAGCCGCGGGCGCGGAGCGGCCGAATGATGGGCGACGTTAAAACTTGCGGACGCGCGACCGTCTGTGTTCTTTCACGGGACGACGACTGCGCAGGTAGTCGTTCAAGTCATTGTGCGGCCGATAGTGAATGGATTGGTCGGAGAGATTGCGGCATGCCTCTTTCAATTCAGAGGTCGCCTTTCGCCCAGCCTCGTCATTGTCGAGGTAGGCATAAACCTGTTCATGCGACGCGATGAACGGAACGGCTTTGGCAAGGTTCGTTACCGAGTTCAGCACAACGATATTGTGCGGCGGGGTCGAGTTGTGCTTGAGCGTCAGAAGTGAGAGGTAATCCATAAATCCCTCGAAAACGAGGCACGTCGGATAATCGCCGCGGCGGGTCGTCAGGGCTTTCGAGGTGCAGCCCTTGAAATAGCGGTTACGCAGTTCCCAGCCTCCGGCATCATTGCGGAATCCGACGGCAAAATAGGATTTGTCCACTACGTAATAATGCACCTCCGAACAATGCGCACGAGCTGCGGCAAGGTCGATACCTCGTTCCGTAAGGTAGTCAAGCAAGGCAAAGCTTTCCAGCGGACGGACTTTCTCTATCGCGATGGCCGATTCGCGGTGCGGCGATACGGGATTGCTGTACCCGTGAAAAGAAAAAGAGGGCGTCCCGGAAATCCTCTGCTCCAGCTGCCGCATGGCCTCCCCTGCATCGCACCGCTCCATGCGCATCACGAGGTCGATCAGCGTGCCGCCCTCGCCAGCACCGTAGTCAATCCACAGGTTCTTGTCGTAATCTACTTTCATACTCGGCGTGCTGTCTTCGCGCAGTGGCGAATGATATAAGCCGTAATATCCTCTATCTTTGGCCGGGCGGATGCCCCGTGCGGCGAGGTACTCCCGTATCGGGAACTTATTGATTGCTTTTGCGTCCATAATGTGTTTTTCTTTCACTCGGTTTATCGGTACGGTTCGGGGTTTAATCCGCCGTATCGGTTTAGAATGGTTTAATGATATATACCCCCGTCCCGGACTAAACCGCTCGTGAGGGTCAATAATGGAACTCGGAATTGTAGCGATAGAACTTATCCTCCTTGACGATCATCCGCTTGTTCTCCAGAAAGACTTTGAGCTGCTTGGCCTTGTTGATACCGAACGAATGGCCGATGGCGGCATAGCTGCTTTGCAACCGTCCGATAAGCGACGAATAGGAAATCCGGTCGGCTTCGGAGAACAACAGCTCCAGCGCCTCGCGGTGTTTGGCCTCGCTGACCTCCGCATAGTCGAAACTTTTGGCAGCGGTAGTCTGCCGAGGTTGGTAGTCCTCGACCAGCTCGGGCAGGGCATCGGCATTGATGCGAAAGGCGAACGGCTCGAAATCCCGGTCGCGGATGTGCATCGCTGCAACGGAACTTATATCGCGGTCGAAATCGTCTTTGGTAATTTGCAGCACCGTCTCGGCCTTGTTGTTCAACTCCGTACCCAGATGCCCGCGCGTGTTGTCGTCTCCCTTGT
>CAUDHE010000105.1 GCA_958449275.1 uncultured Alistipes sp.
CGGACCGACGGGTTCGGGCAAAACCGACCTCGCCGTGGCCGTGGCCGAACATTTCGGTTCGCCGATCGTCTCGGCCGATTCGCGTCAGATATACCGCGAACTGCCGATCGGTACGGCGCATCCCGATGCCGAACAGTTGCGACGCGTGCGTCATTACTTCATCGCCACGCACGAGCTGACCGAGGATTTCAATTGCGGAGCTTATGAAGCGGCGGCTTCGGAGTTGCTGGACCGTCTTTTCGCCGAATACGACACGGTGGTAGCCGCGGGAGGATCGGGCCTCTACGTGAAGGCGTTGTGCGAGGGTATGGACGACATGCCGCATGGCGATCCGCATCTGCGCGAACGGCTCGCCGAACGGTTGCGCGACGGGGGCGTCGATGCGCTTGCCGAGGAGCTGCGGCGGCTCGACCCCGAATTTTACGATGTCGTCGATCGTCGCAATCCCGCGCGCGTGATGCGTGCTTTGGAGGTGTGCATCTCCACGGGACGTCCCTATTCGTCGTTGCGTACGGGGCGTCGTCGCGAACGTCCGTTCCGCATAGTCAAGATCGGCACCGACGTCGAGCGGTCCGAGCTTTACGGCCGTATCGATCGGCGTGTCGACGTCATGGTAGAGCGGGGACTCGAGGCGGAGGCAAGGGCCGTTTATCATTTGCGCGATCTCAATTCGTTGCAGACGGTGGGGTATCGCGAGATGTTCGACTATTTCGACGGCCGCATTACCCGCGCCGAGGCCGTGGAGGCCGTGAAACGCAATTCGCGACGCTACGCCAAACGGCAACTGACATGGTTCCGCCGCGACGGGGAGATCGCGTGGTTTCCGCCGACTCACACCGAGGAGGTTATCGATTATATAGAGTCGAAGATTTGTACAATGAAATAATTTTGCTACTTTTGTCGCGTCGTACCTCCGCAGAGGCTGACTGCTCGAATGGTGGAATCGGTAGACACGCAGGACTTAAAATCCTGTGGCCGGAAGCGGCCGTGCCGGTTCGACCCCGGCTTCGAGTACGACACAAATCTATATGTAAGAAAACGGCCTCCCGATGCGTTCGGAGGCCTTTTTCATACCCATTCCCCGAGTAATTTTACATATTTGTTTCGTTTTGTGTTCTCCTTAACGTTCCCCCGTCTCTGTTCGACAATCGTTAATTTGGGTATAAATACTGACGAAAAAGTTGCGGCCTGAACATATTTTTGCAGCATACAATGGTTGTCGTATGCAACAGATCGATATAGGAAACATAATACGTATGCGTACTTCGCGGAATCTGCCGCGTTTTGTCTCCGCCGTATTGGAACGCCTGATTCATCAACGCGAACTCAATTCCATTCTTCGCGACGGCGAGAATCTCGCGCCGCGAGAATTCATAGCCCATGTGCTCGACTCTTTGGGCGTGACGTATTCGGTCGAGGGGTTGGATGCTGCGGCCGACGATCGTTATCTTTTCGTGTCGAACCATCCGTTCGGCGGCTTGGACGGCATGATCCTGCTGCATGCCCTTTCGGGACGGTGGCCCGATGCGGGGGCGGTGGCTAACGACATGCTCGTCAACGTGGGGCCGCTGGCCCGACTGTGGATTCCCGTCAACAAGTACGGCCGTCAGAATGCCGAGTATTCGCGGGCTTACGATGCGGCTTTCGCGTCGCCGAGCAAACAGATACTCACTTTTCCCGCGGGGTTCTGTTCTCGCATGATCGACGGTCGCGTCGCCGACACGCAGTGGCGTCCGCGATTCGTCAAGGACGCTCTGCATTACGACCGCCGCGTCGTGCCCGTGTTCGTCGAGGGTGCTCTCTCGTCGCGGTTTTATGCGGTTTACCGACTTCGCCGTCTGTTTCGCATATCGGCTAATATCGAGTTGCTGTTGCTCGTCGACGAGATGTTTCGCAGCCGCGGCCGTCATGTGCGCGTGCGTTTCGGAACACCCGTCGACATGTCGACGCTCGACGGCGATGCCGTCGCCCGCTGCGCCGAGATGCGCCGCCGTTGTTATGAATTGCAATATTTGTCGAACTAAAAATAGAATGTCATGAAACCGATAATATCTCCCGTAGATCGCGCTTTGCTGCTCGATGAGCTCGGATCGCTGAAGAAGATACGAACCACCCGCCGAGGCGGAAACGATATTTACATATTCACTGCTGCCGAATGCCCCAATCTGATGCGCGAAGTCGGACGCCTGCGCGAAGAGGCGTTTCGCGCGGGAGGCGGCGGCTCGGGCGACGAGGTCGATATCGATTCGGGCGATACTGTCGCCGACGGTTACAGTCAGTTGATAGCGTGGGATCCCGATACGCAACAGATAATAGGCGGCTACCGTTTCATAATCTGCACCCGTCCTCATCCGCTGAATCTCTCGACGGAGCACTATTTCCGCTTCAGTCTCAAATTCAGAAAGCTGTTTCTGCCCCGTACGATAGAGTTGGGGCGCGCTTTCGTGCAATTGGGCTATCAGCATGCGGGGAATGCCAAGAGCATATTCGCGCTCGATAATTTGTGGGACGGACTCGGCGCGGTGATCGCCATGAATCCCCGTGCGCGTTATCTGTTGGGCAAGGTGACGATGTATTCGTCTTACAATGTCGAGGCCCGCGATTCGCTGTTCTATTTCCTGTATAAATACTTTCCCGACAAGGAGCGGTTGATAAAGGGAATAAAACCGTTGAAAATGAATATCGACAACGAAAAATACGACAAGATATTCACGGGCGCCTGCTACGACGAGGATTATCGGATATTGTTGAGCCGCGTGCGCGGTTACAAGGAGACCATTCCGCCCCTGATAAACGCTTACATGAATCTGTCGAGCACCATGCGTGTGTTCGACACCATTTCCAATCCCGATCTGGGCGGTATATTCGATACGGGAATTTTGTTGAGCATTAAGGATATATATCCCGAAAAATACGATCGTTACACTCGCTGGTAGCGGATTGCCGCCGACGTCTATTTGCCGTGCTCTATGTCGCAGGCGGAGCAGTTGCCCGCGCAACCCGTGTCGGTGCAGTCTGTTCCGCCGTCTTCGCGCGACTCCTGCACGGCGCATTTTATGCCCAGCCGCTGCATGTTCTTGTTTGTGGCGATCTCCGAATCTATGTTGTGCCCCTTGAAGATGAGCGTGAGCGACAACCCCACGACGAAGAACGCCACGAAGACGACGGCTATGAGTATTACGATCATTACGATCATGGATTTCGATAACATGGCGTACTAAATTTAGTAAAAACGGGTTTTAGTTGAATTTCCGACGACAAATTTATATATTTGTTGCATATTTTGCGAAAAACAGTGCTTTTTTTGCGCACCGCATTAAAGGCTCGGTGTTTGCGACCGTAGACGATCCTCGGCGATCGGCTTCGGGGCGCGGGCCGTTGCGGTCGAAATATGTAAACGGATGAAGATAGTAATTTCGGGCATAGGAGAGATGGGCAGCCATCTGGCGCGTATGCTGAGCGGAAACGGTCACGACATTACGGTGATCGACAGCGACGCCAAGGCGCTGGACGAGTTGGGCAGTTTCGCCGACCTCATAACCGTGGAGGGCGACACTACGGCTTTCGCCGTGTTGCGCAAGGCGGGCGTGCGGCGTTGCGATCTCTTCATCGCCGTCAATCACGACGAGAATCAGAACATACTGTCGGCCATCATGGCCAAGCAACTCGGCGCCAAAAAGTCCATCGCCCGCGTCGACAACAACGAGTATCTGGAGCCGAACAACAAGGAGATGTTCATCGGCATGGGTATCGACTATCTGTTCTATCCCGAGAAGGTGGCCGCGCTGGAGGTGATTAATCTGCTGGGCCACACCTCGACGACCGATTACGTCGATTTCTCGGGCGGACGTCTCGCGCTGGTGGTGTTCCGTCTGGAGCCTACGTCGCCTCTGCTGGGGCGCAATCTGATCGATTTGGCGGCCGACGGGTCGATATCCGAATTCCGCGCCGTGGCCATCACCCGCGGCGTGCAGACCATCATTCCCCGCGGTCAGGACAAGTTCTTCGAGGGCGACACGGTCTATGTCATTTCGCGCAAGGAGGCTGCCAAGAGCGTTACCGAGCTGTCGGGCCAGAAAAGCGTCGAGGTCAAGAGCCTTATGATTCTGGGCGGATCGCGCATAGGCGTCAGAGTCGCATCGGAATTGCAGGACGAGATGAATATAAAATTGGTGGAGTACAACGGCGACAAGGCCTACCGTCTGGCCGAGGAGCTGGACAAGACGCTCATAATCCACGAGGACGGACGCAAACTCGACGCCATGATGGAGGAGGGTTTGTCGAACATGGATGCTTTCATAGCCGTCACGGGGCGCAGCGAGACTAACATATTGGCGGCGATGCAGGCCAAGCGCATGGGCGTGAAGAAGGTGATAGCCGAGGTGGAGAATCTCAACTACATAAGCCTGGCCGAGAGCGTGGGTATCGACACCATTATAAATAAGAAACGCGTTACGGCGTCGAACATCTTCCGCTTCACCATGTCGACCGACGTGCAGGCCATCCGCTGCCTGTCGGGCACCGAGGCCGAGGTGCTGGAGTTCATCGTAAAGCCCAATTCGCCCGCCACCAAGAACAAGGTGAAGGACATGCGTCTGCCGCAGGATGTGATAATAGGCGGTGTGGTGCGCGGCGACAAGGCTTTCATTGCCGTGGGCGACACGCAGATAAACGCATACGATCGGGTGGTGGTGTTTTCGATGCCCGGATCGATAGACAAGGTGGGCGAGTTCTTCAACTGACACTGCGTCCTGACTTGAATGTGAAGAAACCGACTAACGAAATGTATTTTTATCATGTCGGTTTTTGCCAAACTTTTGCGCGAGGCGTTTCTCGCGCGATGCGGACGTGTGGAACGCGCCGTGAAGAATGCGGCGGAGATTCAGCGCCGTACCCTCGACGATCTTTTGCGGGCGGGGCGACGGACCGATTTCGGTCGCGAGCGCGGTTTGCATGCCGTCCGCGGTGCCGAGGATTTCGCCCGCGTGGTGGAGATCTTCGATTACGAATCGTTCTCTCCCTATATCGAGCGCATGCGTCGGGGCGAGTGCGATGTTGCTTGCAGAGGACGCGTCGGGATGTTCGCCCGTTCGTCGGGCACCACCTCGTCGCGCAGCAAATACATACCCGTGACGCGCGAAGCGTTGCGGCGCAACCATTTGCGGGGTATGGCCGATACGGTGTCGCTCTATCTGGCGGCCAATCCCGCATCGAGGCTCTTCGAGGGGCGTACCCTCACGCTCGGCGGCTCGTGCTGCCGCGATGAACACGGAGCCTTGGTTGGCGACTTGTCGGCTCTGACGCTGACTGCCGCGGGGCGATTGGCCGGAGTCGTGCGTGCGCCGAGCCTCGCAACGGCGTTGATCGAGGATTTCGACGCCAAGTGCGAGGCTGTATGCCGCGAATGCGTCGCGAGCCGCATCACGGCGCTGGCGGGCGTTCCGTCGTGGAATCTGGCTCTGCTGCGTCGTTTGACCGAGTTCGCGGGACGTCGTACCGTACTGGAGGTGTGGCCCGATCTGGAGCTGTTCATGCACGGCGGCGTGAGTTTCAGGCCTTATCGCGAGGCTTTTGCGGAGGCGGTGGGCGGCGATATAAACTATTGGGAGTGCTACAACGCCTCCGAAGGATTCGTTGCCGTAGCCGAACGGGCGGGTTGCGAGGATATGCTGCTGATGCCCGATTACGGATGCTATTACGAATTCGAGGACGGCGGCCTTACGGTCCCTCTCGAGGGGGTGCGCACGGGTTGCGAATATGCGATTTTGCTCACCTCGGCGAACGGATTGTGGCGTTACCGTTTGGGCGACAAAGTGGTCTTTACCTCGACGGACCCCTACCGACTGCGGGTGTCGGGCCGTACGAAACAGTATGTGAACGCATTCGGCGAGGAGCTTATGATCGGGAACGCCGAGGAGGCTTTGGCGCGGGCATGCCGCGTCGCGCAAGCCGTGGTGAGCGAATACACCGTTGCGCCCAAGTATATGTCGGCGTCGGGCGACGGCTGCCACGAGTGGTTGGCGGAGTTCGTCCGCGAACCCGACGACGAGCGACGGTTCGCCGAGGAGCTGGATCGGGCGTTGCGCGAGCTCAATTCGGATTATGACGCCAAGCGTCGCAGCGTCATGGGACCGCCCGAGTTGAGGACGGTGCCGCGGGGGACGTTCCTGTGGTGGCAGACTGCCGAGCGGCGTAACAAGGTGCCTCGGCTCATGAACGACCGCAGCGTGGCGGAGGCCGTGGCGAAGTATGCCGCATGGGACGAGATGAAAGAGAGGGTGTGATGCTGTTCGCCGACAGCGGCGAACTGCCGACATCGCCGAGCGATGTCGATATTGTGAAGAGATATTATAAATGAAAGCGATCGTATGCCTCGAAGGCTATACGATTGCTCCGACTAATGATAGTGAACAATGTACGTAGCTATTGCAGGCAATATCGGGAGCGGCAAGACGACCCTTACCGATATTCTGACCCGACATTACGGGGCCAAAGCCTATTTCGAGGAGTCCGATAACCCGTATATCGGCGATTTCTATAACGATATGAGCCGTTGGGCGTTCCAGCTCCAGATATCGTTTCTGGGCAGTCGTATTCAGCAGACGCTGAATATGCTGTCGGCCGGCGACGCCGATATATTTCAGGATCGCACCATCTACGAGGACGCCCACATCTTCGCCGCCAATCTGCACGAGATGGGGCTCATGACCTCGCGCGACTTCGCCACCTACATGAAGATATTCGACCTGACGACCAATCTCATCCCGCAGCCCGACGTGCTCATATACCTTCGTGCGGGCATCCCCACGCTGGTGTCGCAGATCAAGCGCCGCGGGCGCGACTACGAGGTGAACATCGACGAGAGCTATCTCACGCGCCTGAACGAGAAGTACGAGAACTGGATCGGCAACATCTATCGCGGCGAGGTGCTCATCGTGGACAAGGATTCGGAGGATTTCGTCGAAAATCCCGCGGTGCTGGAGCGTATATGCGAACGTTTGGACCGCATTTCGGGCCGACGCTTATGAGACTGCCCGAACTCTTCGCAGAGCGCATGCGGCGCGAGCTGGGCGACGGCGAGGCCGAACGTCTCTTCGCCGCGTTGGAGTCGGAACCCTCCGTCGCCGTGCGTCTCAATCCGCGTAAGGCGATGACCGAGAAGTGGGGCGGCAGTCCCGTGCCGTGGAGTCGCGACGGATATGTGCTCGCCGAGCGGCCGAGTTTCACGCTCGATCCCGATTTCCATGCGGGAGCCTACTACGTTCAGGAGGCCGCCTCGCAATTCGCGGGCTACAT
>CAUDHE010000106.1 GCA_958449275.1 uncultured Alistipes sp.
ATGTGTCCGCCCGTGCCGCCGCCCGACAATATCACTCTCTTCATTGGTTCGTCTTTTTCTTTCGGCGGGCCGCCAGCAACGCTTCGCCGCCCACAGCCACGGCGCCGAGACACAGCCACAGTACCAACCGATCGGTCGTAATTCCCAGCGTCACGAACAGCAGGAACAGCGCACCGTAATTCATTGTTTCGTTCTTCATCAATCCGTTTCTTTTCACCGCCCCCACCCTTCGCGGTCGAGCGAGCGGTAGTTTATGGCCTCCGATATGTGCGCCGCCGCTATGTCGGCCGCGCCGTCCAGATCGGCGATCGTACGCGATACCTTTATTATACGGTCGTATGCCCGCGCCGAGAGTCCCAGCCGCACCATCGCCTTGTCGAGCAGTCGGCGCGCCTCGGCCGACAGCGGGCAGAAACGGCGCAGCATCGACGGCGACATCATCGTGTTGGTGTGTATGCCCGTACCCGCGAAACGCCGAGCCTGAACCTCGCGCGCAACCTCCACGCGGCGACGTATCTCGCAGCTGCTCTCCGCGGGGACATCCGACGACATCTCCTCGCGCGAAACGGGTACGATCTCCACATGCAGATCGATGCGGTCCATGAGCGGCCCCGAAATGCGCCCCATGTAACGCTGCACTGAGGCCGACGTACACGTACACTCCTTGTCGGGATGGTTGTAGTACCCGCACGGGCAGGGATTCATGGAGGCTATGAGCGTGAAATTGGCAGGATAGTCCACGGCGTAACGCGCCCGCGATATGGCTATGCGCTTATCCTCCAGCGGTTGCCTCAGCACCTCCAGCACGCCGCGCCCGAACTCGGGCAGCTCGTCGAGAAACAGCACTCCGTTGTGCGCCAACGACACTTCGCCCGGGCGGGGATTCTGTCCGCCGCCGATCAATGCCACGGGCGAGGCCAAATGGTGGGGCGCACGGAACGGACGCCGCGTCATGAGCCCGCGACATGCGCCCAGATTGCCCGCCACGGAGTGTATCTTGGTGGTCTCCAATGCCTCCTCGACGGTCATGGGCGGCAGGATGGCGGGCATGCGCCGCGCCAGCATGGTCTTGCCCGACCCGGGAGGACCTATCATTATAACGTTATGGCCGCCCGCCGCCGCGATCTCCAGCGCGCGTTTGGCGAAGGTCTGCCCCTTCACGTCGGCGAAATCATCGGCATACAGCTCCGCATCGTCCTCCGCGGTCACGCCGCACGGCTCGGGCCCGATTGTCTTCTCACCGCACAGCGACGCCGCCACATCGGCCAGCGTATCCACAGCCAGCGTATCGATGCCCTCCACCACGGCCGCCTCGGCCGCATTCTCGCGCGGCACGTATATGCGGCGCAGCCCCTTCGCTCGTGCCTCGGCCGCTACGGGCAGTACACCCCTCACGCCCCGCACCCCGCCGTCGAGCGACAACTCGCCCACGAAAGCCGAATCGGCCAGCAGGTCGGACGGAATCTGCTCCGTCGCCGCCAGAATCGCCACGGCTATGGGTAAGTCGAATCCCGACCCCTCCTTGCGCAGATCGGCGGGAGCCAGATTCACCACGCACTTGCGTGCCGTCATGCGGAACCCCGAGTTTTCGAAAGCCGAGCGTATGCGTTGCTCGCTTTCGCGTACGGCATTGTCGGGCAGGCCGACCAGAAAGAGCCCCAGCCCGCCGCCCGTGACGCTCACCTCCACCGAGACCGCCACGGCCCCGATACCCGCCACTGCGCCCGTATGCGTGCGAATCACCATCGTCTATAAATTTATTATACGCAGTTCGCCGCCACCCCGCGCGGCGGACTGCAACTCGCTTTTCGCTCGCTTGCGTCCTCCGCTGTCGGCGAACAGCGAAACCCTATATGTTCTTTCTTTCGCGGGCTACACGCCGCCCATCAGAACGGCACCTCGTCCGACAGCGGAGCCTGCTTGTCGATGTTCAGGGGACCTTGGTTCAGCCCGAACTCGCCGCCCATCGACGACCCGAGGCCGCCGCCGAATCCGCCCGACACCTCCGCATCGCCGTAGCCGCCTTGCGGAGCGTTCATGCCGCTCGACACCTGGCTGTAACCGCCTCCGCCGCCCATAGGGTCGGCTGCGGTGGAGTTCTCGTCCACATCCATGTCGGCAAAACGCGCCTGATCCTTCAGGAAGCGCAATTTCACGTCGGTCACGGCGCCGTTACGGTGTTTGGCCAGAATGATCTCGGCCATGCCCGCCGTCGGCATTCCGTTCTCGTCGGTATTTATGCCGTAATACTCGGGACGGTGGATGAAAGCCACTATGTCGGCATCCTGCTCGATGGCTCCCGACTCTCGCAGGTCAGAAAGCTGCGGACGCTTCGAGCCGCCGCGCGTCTCGGTCGATCGGTTCAACTGCGACAGCGCGATGATGGGCACGTTCAACTCCTTGGCTATGGCCTTGAGCGTTCGCGAGATGAAAGCCACCTCCTGCTCGCGGTTGCCCTTCGAGTCCTGATTGCCCGTCATGAGCTGCAAGTAGTCGATCACGATGATCTTTATGTCGTGATGTATCTTGAGGCGGCGCGCTTTCGAGCGGAACTCGAATACCGACAGCGCCGGTGTATCGTCGATGTAGAGCGGAGCAGCTCCGAGAGGTTTGGTCGAACTTTCCAAATGACGCCACTGTTCGGGCGTCAGACGACCGCTCTTGATATCGGTGCCGCTGAGGCCCGTCTCGGCCACTATGAGTCGCATCATGAGCTGCACCGACGACATCTCCAACGAGAAGAATGCCACGGCCGCCTCGTGGTCGATAGCCATGTTGCGCGCCATCGAAAGCACGAAAGCCGTCTTACCCATCGACGGACGCGCCGCGATGATGATAAGGTCGGAGAGCTGCCAGCCCAGCGTCACGCGGTCGATGGCCATGAAGCCCGACGGCACGCCGTTGAATGCGCTGGTGTTCTTGCTCGCCTCCTCGATCTGCGCCAGAGCCTTGGCCAGAATATCCTTGGCGTTCTGCACCGAACGCTTCACGTGTCCCTCGGCCACCTTGAATATCTCGCTCTCGGCGAAACCTATCAGGTCGGTCACATCCTGATCCTCGTCGTAGGAACGGCGCTGTATCTCCGTGGCGGAGCGTATCAGCTCGCGCTGCACGTACTTCTGAGCTATGATTTTGGCATGAAACTCCACATTGGCCGCCGAACCCACTTTTTGCGTGAGTTGTGCCAAATAGGCTGCGCCGCCCACCTTTTTCAGCTCCTTGCGCACTTTCAGACGCTCGGTGACGGTGTATAGGTCGATGGGCTTCAGTTCGGCCGACAGCGATTCGATCGCCTTGTAGATCAGACGGTGCTCCTCGGTATAAAAAGCGTCGGCCGTTATATATTCCTGCACGGCGATGATGCTGTCGTGCTCCAGCATGAGCGCACCCAATACCGCTTCCTCCAGCTCCAAGGCCTGAGGAGGCACGGTTCCCGTGACGGGAATTTCGGTCATTTTATCGTAAGCGGCTCTGTTGGAGGCCGACGGAGTGAAATCTCTTGCCATAAAAAGAGGGTAGGGTTTTTCAAGTTCCAAAAATAGACATTTTCAGACAAACCGCAACACGTTTCGCACGAAAATAATTACGGTTCCAACCCCGCGCTGCGGCGTGACGCGGCCAGCACGGCCACGCTCAGTCTGACGTCGGGAACGGCATCGATTATCGCTCGGCCAAGCGACATTACGGTCGCACCCGTAGTGAACACGTCGTCGACCAGCAGCAGGTGACGCCCCGCGAGAGATTCGGGACGGCGGACGGAAAATATGCCCTCGACATTTTCCCACCTCTCGTGCGCCGACCGCGACGTCTGGCTGCGATTGTAACGATGGCGCCTCACGCTGTCGCGATCGACTTCTATGCCGAGTTCGCGCGCGATGCCTTCGGCCACGTACTCCGCCTGATTGTAGCCCCGCCCCAGCAGACGACGGTAGTGCAGCGGTACGGGAACAGCCGCATCTACGCCGTCGTAAAGACCCGATTCGCTCATCATCGCACCGTACCGACGTCCCAACTCGTATGCCGTGCGCCACTCGCCGCGATACTTGAAACGATGCACCGCCTCGCGCCACGGACTACCCTCGACATACCACAGAAAGGCCGAGGCATGCTCGACGGGCAGCAATCCCCAAAAGCGTTGGGCCATGCCGTTGCCCGCCTCGCTCCACAAACCCGTGAGCGGCGCCGTCAGCTCGCACAGAGTGCAGATCGTGCAACCGCGCGGCGGCGTACCGCCGCACACGGGACAACGCCGCGGAAAGAGCAGCGACACCGCATCGCCGAGCATGTCACTGAACATCGACATCGATCGCCACGTTAAGATGTTTGCCGTCGGGATCGTCCGCCGCGACCGACAGCGCCTCCCGCAACAGTTCGCGCGCCCGCGACATCGGTCGACCGTTCTCGATCTTGAGCAGTATGTGCAGGATATATACGCCCCTTATGCGGTCGACGGGCGGAGCCACGGGGCCCATGACGCGACGGCCGAAACGGTCGCGCAGAAGTCGGGCGAGCGCAGCCGCCATGCGTCGCAGGCGGCCGGGGTCGTCGTCGCGCAGAGTGAGTCGGATGAGGCGCGAATACGGCGGATAACTGAACGCATGACGTTCGGCCAGCTCGTCGCGCGCCATGGCGTCGTAATCGCCCCGCTCCACGCGGCGAATGACGGGATTGTCGGGCTCGGCGGTCTGTATCACCACCAGTCCCTCGGCGGAGCGGCGCCCCGCGCGGCCCGCCACCTGCGTCATGAGCTGGAACGCCCGCTCCGACGAACGGAAATCGGGACTGTTAAGCAGGTTGTCGGCATTGAGGATGCCCGCTACCGACACGCGGCCGAAGTCGAATCCCTTGCTTATCATCTGCGTGCCGACCAAAATGTCGGTCTCGCCGCTTTCGAAGCTGCGGATTATACGATTATAGGCACTCTCGGAGGTAGAGGTGTCGCGGTCGAGTCGCGCCACGCGGGCGTCGGGAAAAAGCTCGGCGATACGCTCCTCCACCCGCTCGGTGCCGAAGCCCATAGGCGACGGATCGGCCGTATGGCACTGCGGGCATTGCCGAGGCACCGCGGCCGTGTAGCCGCAATAGTGACACTCCATGCGTTCCGAGGCGCGGTGCATGGTGAGAGTCACGTTGCAATGGGGGCAACGCATCGTCCAACCGCACTCGCGGCACGACACGAAGGGCGAGAACCCTCGGCGGTTTTGAAACAGTATCGCCTGCTCACCCTTGTCGAGAGCCTCGCTCATTGCGGCGAGCAGGGCGTGGTTGAAATGGCTTTTGCGCTCGCCGCGCTTCACGGCGCGCACCGTGTCGGATATCACGATCCGAGGCGGCACGGCATCGCCGTAACGCTCGGTAAGCTCCGAATATCCGTACTTGCCCCACAGCGCGTTGGCATAGCTCTCCAAAGCGGGAGTCGCACTGCCGAGCAGGGTCCGCCCGCCGCAGAGCGACGCCAGCACGGCGGCACAGTCGCGGGCGTTGTAACGCGGCGCGGTGTCGCTCTGTTTGTAACCCGCGTCGTGCTCCTCGTCGACTATTATAAGCCGCAGCTTCCCGAGCGGCAGAAATAGCGCCGACCGCGCGCCGACGGCCAGCTCGCCGCCGTCGCTGCGCAACAGACGCATGTAGGTCTCCATGCGGCGCAGGTTGGTGAGTTTGGAGTGGTAGGACGTGACTCGGCTGCCGAACACACGCTCCATGCGCTCGATGAGTTGCGACGTGAGAGCGATCTCGGGCACCAGAAGCAGCACGTCGCCGCCCTGTGCCAAAGTCTCGGCTATGAGAGTCATGTAGATTTCGGTCTTGCCCGACCCCGTGATTCCGCGCAGCAGATGCACCGCCTTGCCGTCGCGCCACGAGGCGCGTATCTCGTCGGCCGCGCGTCGCTGGGCAGGGGTGAGGTGCGGCGGATCGAAAGTCGCATTCGACGTCCGTTCCACCCGCCGCTCGCGCTCCGCGACGGTTATATACCCCGCTTTGCGAAGGGCAGCGATTACGGCTGCGTCGACGGGCAGCAGACGCCGCGGGATCTCGCCGTCGGCGGTGAGCGCGGCAGGGTCGAACGCCGCTATGGCCTCCAACGCCGCGCACCGTCGCGGAGCGCGGCGGCGTATGCGGTCGCACTCCTCGCGCAACCTCGCCGTGTCGCGCCAAGGATCGGCAAGAGCTATGTAGGGCTCGGTGCGGGGGCGAAATTCGTCGGCCGCGAACTCCTCGTACGATGTACCCTGCGGTTTGGCGAGTGCGGGCAGAGCCACGCGCATCACTTCGCCCGGCGTCGACATGTAATACTCGGCGACCCATTCCCAGAAACGCATCTGCGCCCGATTAAGCAGCGGACGGTCGTAGAGCCGCCGTACTATGGGTTTTATCCGCACCACGGCAGGCGCGTCGGTGTGCAGACGCCACACTATGCCCGTATAAAAGTTACGCCGACCGAACTGCACCACCACGGCATCGCCGCACCGCACCTCGTCGCGCAACGCATCGGGCACGGAGTAACAATAGGCAGGCTGGGCCAAAGGCAGCACTATATCGGCGTAAAGCATGTTTTTATAGGCATTTGTTCGTAAAGCGGCAGCAAATTAACATGTAAAGGTACGAAGAATTTCGGATAAAGTAAGGTTGTAAAGAGGAATAAGCTTAAGTGTTTGAGAGGCACAAATGTTACCCGTTGATCCTTGCCGAGTTGCGAAAATGCCGAAAGGCAGGATTTCGAGAAGTTGAGGTAGCGAATCATTATTTATCCGTTGGCTATCCGCCGTCGTTTTCTCGCCTCGGCATAGTGCGAATGAATTCGTCTCGGCTCTCGACTTATTGAAAACATTCTCCGATTTTTAACGCTTCGTCGCCGCGCCCGCTCTTTTTCCGAAATCGTTCCTGCCGCGGGTCGGCTGACGTGTGTGAATTATTGCGACTCGCAGAGTCGCGCGGACCGCAGCTTCTGCCTCGCGGAGGCCCGCAACTCAGTCTTGTTCGTTTTCGGTCGTCGCAATCTGCCGCCCGACGGCTGCCGTTCTTTTCTCGGACAAATGTCGTCTGTCGACGCGCCTGCCGATGTCGATTATATCGTTCAACGCTTCGCGCCGCAAACTCTCGTGTGTCAAGAGACGATCGATCTCGAACGCCTCGACGTCGATCGAACGCGGCAACTCGTTTTTATCCGAGCGCACGATATACTCCA
>CAUDHE010000107.1 GCA_958449275.1 uncultured Alistipes sp.
CACCCACACGTCCGACGTGTCGAGTATGGCCACTACGGGATAACCCGTGCCCACCAGTTCGCCCTGCTCTGCTATGATGGTCGACACCTCGCCGTCGACGGGCGAATATACCATCGCATCGCTGATGTACGACTCCACCTCGCTTATGGCGCCTTCGGCCTGAAGTACCTGAGCCGCTGCGGCTTTTTTCTCCTCCTTGCTGGCTCCGTCCAATGCGAGGTCGTATTGCGCTTTGGCCGCCATTTCGGTCGCCTCCATGGCGCGGTAGTTGGCTTCGGCCTCGTCGTATTTCTGTGCGGGAACAACCCCCTGCTCATACAGAATCTTCACGCGCTCGAATGTCTTTTCGGCGAGTTGCTTGCCTGCCTGCGCCTTCTGCCACATGTTGAGTGCGGCCTCTTTCTGAGGCTTGCGCGCTCCGGCCAGGGCCTTTTCGTCCATTGCCGCCGCCGCGCTTTTCACCGCTTCGGCCTGACGCAGTTTGGCGTCCAGTTCGGGCGTCGAGAGTACGTAGAGCAACTCCCCTTTCGTCACCTTCTGTCCCTGTTCGACCTTCATCTGCTCTATGCGGCCCGCTATTTTCGACGATGCCTTATAGCTCGTGCACTCCACCGTACCCTGAATTATGGTGGGTTCGGATTTCTTGAGGTAATATCCTACCAATGCTACGGCCGCTATTATCACGACCAAGGCAATAATGAGCCAAATGACATTTCTTTTTTTCATAATAGTACTCTTATGTCTCTTTAGTTGTTGTCGAATGTGATCTGTCGCGTGTCGATACGGCGCGCGTATGAAGTAAATTCGTCGCTGACGCCCGCGGCCTCCAGCAACTTGGCCAGCGCCACGTCGTACGAGAAGGCCATCTGTATGCGTTCGGTGCGTACCTTGGCCAGATTGAGTTCCGCGTCGATCAGTTCCGAAGCCGAACTCAAGCCGTTAAGGAATGCGGCGTTCTTGGCGCGCAGGTACTCCTCGGCGAAGCGTATCGACGACTCCACCGATTCGAACTGGTTGTAATAGTTGAACAACTGGTTGTAGAGTTTTTCCACCAGCACCGATATGTCTTGCCGTGCCTTGGTCTCCAGTTGTTCGACGCGTCTGACGGTCTGTTTGGCAGCCGAATATTTGTATTCGCGGTTCAGACCGTCGAATATCTTGAAGCTCACGCCCACGCCCACGGCCCAACGGGGCAGCATGTCGGTGACTTGGTAATTGTATACCGAACCGCCGCCCATCGCCACGATCTGCGGGAAATAGTCCGAACGCTGGAGACGTACCCCCTCTTCGGCCAGTTGCCGTTTGAGCGTCACTTGGTTCAGCAGCGGATTGTGATTCGAAGCCAGCGATTTGTAATATTCCACATCCTCGATCTGCTGCACCACGAACATGTTCGTCACGGGGACGTAATCGGTGCCGTCGGATGCGAGAGTGTTGTTGAGCGCATCTTTTATGGTCTCCAGTTGCAGTTGTGCGTTCTTGAGTTCGCGCTCGGCTTCGGCCATCTTGAATTCTACGTACAACCGTTCGGCCTTGGCCAGCATACCCTGCTTTTCGAGCGCTATGGCGTCGGTCAGGTGATGTCGTATGCCTTCGGCGACCTGAGTGCGGACTCTTACCACCTGCGTGGCCAGTGCCAGGCCGTAGTAACGTTCCACGAGTTCCGAAATGAGCGCATTGCGTGTCTGCACGCCCTGCTGCCCTGCCGTCGATTCGTCGATCCGCGCGGCTCTGTTGGCTGCATTTATTTTCCCCCCGAGGAATACGGGCACCGTGATCTCGCCGCCCACGAAACCGAAGCTGCGGTTCTGCAAGGTGTATCTCCAGTCCAATCCCGCCACCGATCCCAGTGCGCTCTGTAGGAATCCCGCCATTTGCTGGCTTATGATTCCGTTCTGCACACCCGTGGTTATCAGATCGCCTGCCGCGGATCCCACGGGCCCTTTCAGATGGTTGGCGTCGATGGCTATGTCGTCGCCCGCGTATACGTAGCTGCCCACCGCATTGATTTTCGGCATGCGCAGACCTATGGTCGCCTGACGTTGGCGTTTGGCTGCGAGTTCTTCGTATTGCGAGGCCTTTACGGCGGGGTTTTCGGTAGTGGCTATCGATACGGCCTCTTCGAGCGACAGCATGCGTCGTTCGTCGGTTTGCGCCGATGCCGCGAGGGCTGCCAACGACAGACAAATCAAAATCGGATATTTTCTCATAATCAGGTTGCTTGATTAACGCCGACAAATATACGCCCCTTTTTCAATTATAAGAAAACCGATGACCGAATCGGAGAAAAGATTGCCGTTTTACGACATTTTGCTTCGCGTCGGAGTGCCGCAAACGTCTATTTTTGCGGCATAATGCGATATTTCAGGGTGATGAGCGTAATTTCGGGGCGCGCTCCGATGCGCATGGGATAGAGCACGCAGCCTATGCCGTCGTTGACGTATAGTGCTCGGCCGTCCTCCTCGTAGAGTCCGCTCCAGCGCGGATAGACCAGGCGAGCGGGCGACACGCCCCGTTCGCCTGCGGGAAACTTCATCTGCATGGCGTGAACGTGTCCCGACAGAGTCAGGTCGGCGAGACGTTTTTCGAGTATCGGAGTCCACAGTTGCGGAATGTGGGCGAGGGTGATGTCGAACAGCGAATCGGGAACCGACGCGTATATCCCGTCGATTCCTGCTGCGGGGATGTGCTGCGAATGACGGTTATCTTTCAGCCCCCGCGAGAACGATATGCCCGTGACGGCTATCGAGTCCGCGCCGCGGCGGATGTAGTCGGTGCGGTCGTCGAGTACCCGCCATCCTGCCTCCGTCTCCTTTTCGATCAGTCGCGCCGTGTTCTCTTCGGGCGTGAGCGACAGCGAGTCGCGTATGTAACATCCCGTGTCGTGGTTGCCGATCACCGAAAATACTCCGTCGGGAGCCGAAAACAGCGTGAGCGCGCGTGCGATCGGCTCGTCGATCTCGGTGTAGCGGATATTTACCAGATCGCCGCAGAACGCCACCATGTCGGGGTGCAGCGAATTGCAGAGTTCCGCGAGGCGCGTCAACTCCCTTTGCGGCCGCAGCATGGTGCCTATATGTATATCGGATATTACCGCTATCGCATATCCGTCGAATGCGGCGGGCAGACGGTCGGATTCTATCGTTACGCGCTTCACCTCGTAATCGGTGCGCGTGACGGCCATGCCGTATACGAACATGCCGACCATGACCAGACTTGCAGCCGCTCCGAGCACGCGTACCGCTCCGTTGCGCGACAACGCTGCAGCGAGGTTGAACGGCAAACGCGACACGGCCGTAATCATATATAGGTAAAACATCCATGCCGAAAACATCATCACGCCCGTTGTGTTGTCGCGCGAGAAGATGAAGACCGCAGCCATGCTCAGGAACGGCAGCAGGTCGGCGGCGAGTGCGCATATGGTTATCGCCGTGCGGCGTTTGCGGTTTCGGTCGCCGAACAGACGTTTTACGGCCATGCAGTCCACGGCGATCATGGCGAGTGAAAAGAGAGCTATGAACCAGATCATACGATTGAAAATTTGCAATGTCGCTGAGCGTATCAAAATTCGCTCCTTTGGCATAGGAGTTGCTTTAATACGGGGCAAAGATATGATATTTTAATCTTGCAATCGCTAAAAATTAGTCAGTCATTCAACCAAAATCAAACAGACTTATGAAAAAATCAAGACTCCTGATCGCTGCCGTGTCTTTGGTGTTGTGCGCGCAAGGCGCATCGGCGCAACGACGCGGCTGGCGCAACGAGCGGTATAAGCCGACGGTGTACATGATCGCCGTCGAGCAGACCGATACCGTATCCCGATGTCCCGTGCAGCAGGCGATCGCCCGCAACAACATGGCCGCGGCGAGCGCCCGTCAGGATTTCGAGCAGACGCTCCGCACCGGTTTCCAGCAGGCGCATAATCCGCAATTCGTGTTCGCTACCAAGAACAACAAGTTCGCGCTCGGTATAGGCGGTTACATCAACCTCCGCGCGAGCTATGATCTGAAGGGTGCGGTGGACAACATCGACTTCATACCCTACGACATTCCCATGCAGGAGACGTATGCCAATCGTCAGCGATTGATGATGGATGCCACCACGTCGCGTCTGTTCACCAAAGCCGTCGTCAATTCGGGCGCGTTGGGTCGCGTGGTCGCCTATGTCGACATGGACTTCCGCGGCGGCGAGGAGTTCAGCTATACTCCGCGTCTGCGTTCGGCCTACGTGTCGTTGCTGGGATTCACGGCGGGTCGCGACATAACCACGTTCTGCGATTTGCAGGCCGCGCCGCTGACGGTCGATTTTCAGGGTCCCAACGCCTATAATCTCAATTTTGCCGCCATGTTGCGCTACGAGGTCGATTTCCTGCAAGACTATTGTACCTTCGGCGTGGCGGCCGAGATGCCGACGGTGAGCGGAACCTATGACGAGAATTTCCGTCCCATATCGCAGCGCGTGCCCGATGTTCCCGTCTATTTGCAGGTCGCTTGGGGCGAGGATCGCCAAAGCCATTTCCGTGCGTCGGGAGTGTTCCGCAACATGTATCTGCACAATGCCGTCACCGAAAAGAATACGAGTCTCTTCGGCTGGGGCGTGCAGGCGAGCGGCCGAATCGAGACGTGTCCTTTCTTCACCGTATTCTTCAACGGAATCTACGGCGAGGGAATCACTCCCTACATTCAGGATCTTACGGGCAGCGGTCTCGACTTTACGCCCGATCCCGAAAACGCCTTGCGCATACAGACCATGCCCATGTGGGCCTGGCAGGCTGCGGGCCAGTTGAGCTTCATTCCCTCGAAATTCTGGATCTCGGGCGGTTACTCCACCGCACGCGTCGAGAAGCACCACGGCTATTATGCCGATACCGAGTACAAGCGCGGAAACTACATGTTCGGAAACATATTCTATCAGCCGACCCCCAACTGTCGCATTGCGGCGGAGTATCTGCACGGATCGCGCACGGACATGAATTCGCTCAAAGGCGAGGCCAACCGCCTGAGCCTTATGATTCAATATAATTTCTGACTTCGGTCGGAACTATTTTGCGCTAAGGCTGTCCGGCAGGAGTGTCGGGCGGCTTTTTTCGTTCGTTATCGAAAATGGAGCCTTAATATTTTGCGACTCGCGATTACAAGCCGAAATCGGACAATATCTTTCGATAAAGCGTCGTCCGCCGTCGGCAGATGATATATTTCCGATATTTTTTCTAACTTTGAACTTCGTGAAAACAATCTCCATCATATGGGTAATGTTGGCGGCGGCATTCGCGCCGTTGTCGTTCGCGTCGTTTTCCCGAACGGGTAGCATCGTTGCGGAGCACGCGACGGCTCATGGGGTCAGGCGGGCGCGTATAGTGGCGGCTGGCGATCTGATGCAGCACATGCCGCAGGTGACGGCGGCCCGATGTCCCGACGGCCGATACGATTACCGAGAGTCGTTCCGACATGTGGCCCGCTATTTTCGTGAGGCCGATCTCGCGATAGTCAATCTCGAAACCACCCTTTCAGACGAGGGGCCCTATTCGGGGTATCCGTGTTTCCGTTCCCCTTCGGCGGTGGCCGACGCCATGCGCGACATGAATATCGATCTGGCCGTCATGGCCAACAACCACTGTTGCGATCGCGGGGCGCGGGGCATAGTCTCTACGACCGACATTCTCGACCGTCGCGGCATAGCACGCACCGGAGTATTTCGCGACAGCCTCGATTACGAACTCAACAACGTAATCTATATGGAACGCGGCGGCATTGCCTTCGCCGTGGTCAACTACACCTACGGCACCAACGGCATTCCCGTGCCGCGAGGCACGATTGTGAATCTGCTCGATACGGTCGCGATGGCCCGCGATCTGGCGTCGATAGACCGCAGCCGCGTCGATTGCGTGATTGCCGCGGTGCATTGGGGTAACGAATACGAGCGGCGGCCGAACGGCGAGCAACGGGCCGTGGCGGCATTTCTGAAGCGGCATGGCGTCGATCTGATCATAGGCAGCCATCCGCATGTGGTACAGCCGTTCGAGACAGAGTCCGACGGCGGCGTGACGCTCTATTCGTTGGGCAATTTCGTGTCGAACCAGCGGAAACGCTATTGCGACGGCGGATTGGTGGCGGTCGTCGACGTGACCCTTGCGCCCGACGGACGACTGTCGTACGATACGGATATCGTTCCCGTGTGGGTCATGTGCCCTGCCTATGCGATCCTGCCTCCCGAGGTGGGCGATACGCTGGGCATGAATGCCGACTCGCGGCGCGCTTACGAACTGTTCATGGCCGACACGCGCGAGTTGCTGGGAATATGACTGCCGTTGTCGCTTTGCGCGGCCGCCGCGTTAAAATAATAACTCCTCTGCCTGTTTCAGGCAGAGGAGTTATCGTCGGGAGCGTCATCCCCGTTTAATAGTTCTCTTTCTTAGGCTCGAAATATGCCTGCGGGTGGGCGCATGCGGGGCATTTGAGCGGAGCCTCCTTGGCCTTGCACACGTAGCCGCAGTTGCGGCACTGCCACCAGATCTCGTTGTCGCGTACGAAGAAATTGCCGTCGGTTATACGGCTGAGCAGTTTCAGGTAACGGCTTTCGTGCTCGATTTCGACTTTGGCTATCTGACGGAAGGTGTTGGCTATTTCGGTGAATCCCTCTTGTTCGGCAATCTCGGCGAATCCCGAATAGAGTATGTCCCACTCCTCGTGTTCGCCTTGTGCGGCGGCCAGCAGATTTTCGGGCGTAGAGCCTATGCGTCCGGCGGGATATGCCGCCGTGATGGTCGCTTCGCCGCCTTCCAGGTATTTGAAGAAACGCTTGGCGTGCTCCTTCTCCTGTTCGGCCGTTTCGGTGAATACGGCCGCTATCTGTTCGTATCCCTCTTTTTTCGCCACGCTCGCGAAGAATGTGTAGCGGTTGCGCGCCTGACTTTCGCCGGCGAACGCCTTGAGCAGGTTCTGCTCGGTCAAAGTGCCTTTGATGCTTTCCATGATTGTTTCGATGTTTCGGGTGATTCTGTTTTCCGTTTACGTTTTTCGGGTGTATGCAAAATTCCTACCAACTGCCGTCGCGCGTGCGATACGAACCCGAAAGACGATAAAATCGAAATAAATTTTGTACACCCGTCGGCTTGTGCTATCTTTGCAAGAACAATAGGA
>CAUDHE010000108.1 GCA_958449275.1 uncultured Alistipes sp.
TCACGATCCTCAGTTTCAGCCCTTTGCCGTTGAAATATTTGGTTATGGCCTGACCGAGGTTACCCATACCTATGACGGCGACGTTCATCACGTTGTCGCTGTCGAGAATGCCGTTTATGAACTCGATGAGGACCTTTACGTCGTAGCCTTTCTTGGTGTCGCTCGAGAAGCCTATCAACATCAGGTCGCGCCGCACCTGCACTGCCGTTATGCCGTGAATGCCCGCCAGCACGTGCGAGAATACGTGCGTGATGCCCTGCTTGTGGCACGCGAGCAGCGTGCGGCGGTATTCACTCAGTCGCTCGATGGTCTTTTCGGGTATGTTGTTACCTACGGCCGACATGCTATTCGAGCGTTATGGTGTAGTTGCGGTTGTAGTTCACGCGCACCCACTCCTGATTGACGTATTTGTCGCCGCGCTGTTTTTGTGCGAACTTGTAGTCGGTCTGCAACGGCTTGAAACGCATGTCGAGCAGATTGTATTCGATGTCGGAGCGCATCCCTTCGCAGAAGATTACCGCCGTATCGTAGCCGCGGTAGGCATAGAGCGACGGCAGCATGTGGTACGATCGTATGTAGCGGCTGTCGAAATCGCGCACGGCTGCCGAATCGCGTTTGGCATGGTAGGTCGATATCATCACCACGTTGTTGTTGAAGAACGACGTGTGGTCGATATTGTTGAAACGGCCCCAGCGCGAGGTGCCGAGCACCGTATAGGGTGCGCTCTTGGCGCTGCGCTCGGTGATGGCCGTGTTGGCCGAGGCGAGCGTGCCGAGGATGCGGTCGACGTCGATTTCCGAATCGGCCAGTACTATGAATAGGCACGGTGTTTCGTTCTTCAATATGTCGGTCATGTCGCCGACGGCCGATGCGGCCGAGTTGCGCGGAGTGAGTATCGATCGCTGGTTGAACGAATAGGTGTAGTCGGCATGGTTGCGGCCCTGCAACAGCGTCAGCACCTCCTGCTCGAACTCCTTGTCATACGACGAGGCGTATATCAGATAGATGTCGCGGCCGCCGTCGATGAGATCCGCTATTTTGTCGTATTTTTTCTCGGGAGCGGGTGAAAGCTGGTAAAGAACCGAACCGTTCACCGATTCGATGTTCGCCAGCGGCGACACTACGGGCACCGAATTGGTACGGGCGTATTGCATTACGGGATTCAGTTCGTCTTCGTAAACGGGACCTACGATTAGATCGGTCCCCGCGAAGGCGGGATCGGACACGATCTGCTCCACTTTGAGTCGGTTGTGCTCGGTGTTGTAGACCTTGAGATCTATATCGCCTTTGCCCTTGGCTTTCAAATCCTCCAGACCCAGCAGGAAACCTTGGTAAAACTCCACGTAGCTGGCGTTGGGCTTCGAATCGACGCTCAGGGGCAACATGAGAGCCACATCGAGCGTTTGGCCCGCAGGCACGGCTCGGAATACGGTGTTCTCGTCGTTGGGATACACTTCTGCGCCGAAGTGCTGTTCGGCGATATGGACGGCATTGTTGTGCTGATCGTCGGCCTCATCGGTGGCGGGAATGCGTATCATGGCGCCTGCTTTCAGTCCCTCGGTCACGTCGTTGAGTTCTGCGAAACGAGCCTCGGTGATTCCGTATCGTCGCGACAGCGAATAGATGGTCTCCCCGGGCTGCACGACGTGATATTCGTAGCCGTCGTCGGCAGCCTTGTTGAGATTGTCGGCATATTCGGCCATTTCGTCCCGAGCTTCCTCCTCCGATGAAGAACCTATTTCGGCTTTGCGGATCGAGAGCACATCGCCAATGGTAAGGCTTTGCGGATCGACCGAAGGGTTATCCTCGCGCAGCGTCGCCACCGAGATGTTATAATCGCGCGCGATGGCGTAAAGAGTCTCGCCCGCCTTGATCTTGTGCGAAAGGAACTCCTTTTTGCGTTTGCGTTCGGCGCGTGCGTCGGCTTTCGCCTTTTCGGGAACGGGGATCTTCACCGTCTGGTCGATTCTCAAGCCGTCGGCGGCATTAGGATTGCACTCCTTTATCACGCTCTCCGTCACTCCGTAGGCTTTCGCTATCGAGTAGAGCGTTTCACCCGATTTAACGGTGTGGACATAATATTTCTTGCCGTTGATGAATACGATTACGGCAGTCTTTTCTATTGCGGGGGCATATTCGGCCGCAATGCCGAGCGACATGGTGAATATCGCTCCTGCCGCAATGATTCGCTGTAACAGTCTCATAAAATTAACATAGAGTTCGGCGATTGCGTCGCCGAACCTTGGTTTGGTGTTATTGTATCCGCAGGGCGGGAAACGCCGTCAGCATTTCCTGTCGCGGAATCTTATCTCGGTAATGACCTTTTTGGTGTAGAGCGGGAAATCGCCGTTCATCATCCATGAATAGTAGCTCGGCTCCTCCTGAAATACCTCGCTCACCAAGCGGCCTTTGTGTTTGCCGAAACTGAATATTTCCTGCCCTTTCTCGTTGTAAGTTATGCGACCCGCATAATCGGCCGTTTCGCCGCGCGCCGAGAACTCCGCCAAAGCTGCGATGTCGTTGGGCAGATCGGGATAGCGGTCGAGCTGCGCCTTGAGGACCTCGTAGGTGGCCTTGGTGTCGGCTTCGGCCGAGTGGGCGTCGGTCAGATCCTTGTCGCAGTAGAATTTGTAGGCTGCCACCAGCGTGCGTTGTTCCATTTTGTGGAATATGTTCTGCACGTCGATGAACTTGCGTTTCTTGAAATCGACGTCGACGCCTGCGCGCAGGAACTCCTCGACCAGCATGGGCAGATCGAAACGATTGGAATTGAATCCGCCGAAATCGCAGCCCTCGATGAATTGGTAGAGCGATTTGGCGATCTGCGCGAACGTGGGCGCATCCTTTACGTCGTCGTCGGTAATGCCGTGAATGGCCGTCGAGGTTTCAGGTATGTGCATCTGCGGATTTATCAATCGGGTGCGGACCACTTCGTCGCCGTCGGGCATCACCTTCACCATCGATATCTCCACGATGCGGTCTTTGGCAGTATCAACGCCCGTCGTTTCCAGATCGAAGAAGACGATCGGGCGTTTAAGATTCAGATCCATTGCTTGAGGTTTATGCGTTTATCATCATGGGCATGAGCAGCATAAGGGTTTCGTTGCTCTGCTTGTCGTCGTATACGGGCTTGAACACTCCCGCACGGGTCGAATCGGCCAGCTCCACCACTACCGTGGGGGTGTCGATGTTCGACAATATCTCGACGAGGAACGTCGATTTGAAACCGATGGTTACGGGATCGCCGTCGTAGCTGCACGATATGGTCTCGTTGGCCGACACCGAGAAGTCGATGTCCTGAGCCGTGAGGTTCACCCGATTGTCGGCAATGTCCATGCGTATGAGGTTGGTCGTGGGATTCGAACATACGGCCACGCGTTTGATGCCGTTCACGAACTCCACTCGGTCGATGAGCACCTTATTGGGATTGGCGGCGGGGATTACGGCGTTGTAGTTGGGATAATTACCATCGATCAGACGGCACACCAGCTTGAAGTTTTTCAGTTCGAACGTTACGTTCTTTGCGTCGAACGTAACGGCCACGGCATCCTCCTCCTTAAGAAGCAACGTTTTGAGAAGGTTGGCGGGTTTCTTGGGCAGTATGAACGACGACGAGAATTCGTTGGCGTTCTCGGCCGCATATTTCACCAGTTTGTGGGCGTCGGTGGCAACGAAAGTGAGCGATTCGGGGCTGAAATCGAAGTATACGCCGTTCATCACGGGGCGCAACTCGTCGTCGGCAGTGGCGAATATGGTTTTGTTGATTCCGTTTACCAGCATGTCGACGTCCAGCGTGAGGCTCTTGCGTTCGTTGCCGAGGCTCTGCACGGCGGGATAGCTCACGGCGTTGGCTCCGGGGATCGAGAGGTGGCCGCTCGCCCACGTGATCGCAATCTCCCACGTGGTGTCGTTCACGTCGATCTCCAACGGCATTTCGGGGAACTCCTTGAGCGAGTCGAGCATCAATTTGGCGGGTGCGGCGATCACGCCTTCGCGTTCGATGTTCTCCACCGTGATAGACCCTATGAGGGTGGTCTCCAGATCGGATGTCGTGACGGTCAACTGACCATCTTTGAGTTCCATAAGGAAATATTCCAAAATGGGAAGAGAACTTTTGTTGCTGATTACCTTGCCCGTGGTCGCCAGCAGCGACAACAGCGCAGAACTTGATACTGTAAATTTCATATTGATGTCGAATTGTTATCGAAATAATCGTTGTTAAATCATTGTGCCGAAGCGAGTTTGTCGAGTGCCATGCCTATCATGCGCTCCACGAAAGGCTTGTAGTCGGTGCAGGCGTCGCGAGCTATGCGCTGCGCTATGACCGTGCACATCGTGGTGGCGCGGTGCCCCATGAGTGCGGCCAGACCGGCCAGTGCCGAACCCTCCATTTCGAAATTGGTTATGCGTCTGTCGCCGTAGCGGAACGATTCGATCTTGGCATTGAGATCGGGATCGGCGGGACGCAGACGCACCCAACGGCCTTGCGGGGCGTAGAACCCGGGTGCCGCGATGGTTATACCCTCCGTCACCGAGTCTTTGAACAGTTCGCGCAATTCGGGATCGCAGTCGATGAAATAGGGTTTGGGCAGCAGTTCGCTCCACCCCGTGTGACGCATAAATGTGCGTTCGATCTCCAGATCGCACACATCGTTGCGTCCTTCGTAGAAGTTCAGAAGACCGTCGAAACCTACCGACGTGACCGAGTGCACCACTTCGCCAACCTCGATGTCGGGTTGCAGCGCGCCAGTGGTGCCCAACCTGACGAGGGTCAGGCGACGTTTGCGCTCCCTGACGGTGCGGGTGGCGAAATCGATGTTGGCCAGCGCGTCCAGTTCAGTTACGGATATGTCGATGTTTCCTATGCCGATTCCCGTCGATAATACGCTCATCCGTTTGCCGCGATAGATGCCCGTCACGGTATTGAACTCGCGATTCGACGCACGGCACTCCACGCTGTCGAACAGCGCCGACACCGTGGCGACTCGGGCGGGATCGCCCACCAGAATTACGGTGTCGGCGAGCTGCTCGGGACGCAGGTGCAGGTGGAATACCGAACCGTCGGCGTTGATTATCAATTCCGAAGATGGTATTATTCTGGTCTGCATACGATAAATTTTCTCTGTTTGTCTTTTTTATGTGGCATAAAAGTAATATATTTACCTCGAATTACAAAAATAAATCAACCTTTTTTATTTTAAGTACAACTGCATAAAACCGTAATAAATGACACTGATTAAATCAATTTCAGGCATTCGCGGCACCATCGGCGGCACGAAGGGCGACAATCTTACGCCCATCGATATCGTGAAATTCACGACGGCCTACGCGCGCTTCATGAGCGAGAAGCACAACGGCAAAAGGCTTACCATAGTCGTCGGTCGCGATGCGCGTATTTCGGGTCACATGGTGAATGACATAATAGAAGGCACTCTCACGGGATGCGGCGTCGACGTGATAAATGTCGGACTGTGCACCACTCCCGGTACGGAAATGGCCGTAATAACTCATGGAGCCGACGGTGGAATAATCATCACCGCCTCGCATAATCCCAAACAGTGGAATGCCCTCAAGTTGCTGAACGAGCGGGGCGAGTTTCTGAACGACGCTGAGGGTAAGAGGGTTCTCGCTCTGGCCGAAGACGACGATTTCGTATTCCCCGAGGTGGATGCTATAGGTCGCGTGGTGTCGTGCGAGGATTTCAATGCGCGTCATATCGAACAGGTGCTGGCCATGCCCCTCGTTGACCGCGAGGCGGTGCGCGCCCGCAAATTCAAGGTGGTGGTGGATGCCGTGAATTCGGTCGGCGGTGTGGTGATTCCGCAACTGCTGCGCGAGTTGGGTTGCGACGTGGTGGAGCTGAACTGCGAGCCGAACGGACAGTTTGCCCATAATCCCGAGCCGCTGCCCGAAAATCTGACCGAGATATCGGAGGTCATAGTGCGCGAAAAGGCCGATTTGGGAGTCGTGGTCGATCCCGATGTCGATCGTTTGGCGTTGGTGTGCGAGACCGGAGACATGTTCGGCGAGGAGTATACGCTCGTGGCCGTGGCCGATTACGTGTTGTCGCATACGGCAGGCAATACGGTTTCGAATCTCAGTTCGTCGAGAGCGTTGCGTGACGTGACGGAGGCGCACGGCGGTAAGTACGAGGCCTCGGCCGTCGGCGAGGTGAACGTAGTGGCCAAGATGAAGGAGACGGGAGCCGTCATCGGCGGCGAGGGAAACGGCGGAGTCATCTACCCCGCACTGCATTACGGTCGCGACGCTTTGGTCGGCGTGGCGCTCTTCCTGAGCTTCCTCGTGAAGAAGGGTATGACCATGACCGAATTGCGGCGCACCTATCCCGCGTATTTCGCTTCGAAGAACAAGATAGAGCTTACGCCTGCCATCGATGTGGATAAAGTACTGCTTGAGATGAAGGATCGTTATCGCGATGAAAAAGTGAACGATATAGATGGTGTGAAGATCGATTTTCCCGAGAACTGGGTACATCTGCGCAAGTCGAATACCGAGCCTATAATCCGCATTTATACCGAGGCGAAGTCGCCCGAGGAGGCCGACGCATTGGCGAAGAAAATCATCGGCGAGGTGAAAGAGATATGTAATTTGTAATTCGGTCCGCCGCGTGGTGCGTCGGCGAACTGCCGACATGGCACTGCCATGTCGAGATATAAGATTTAATATTATACGTTATGAAAAAAGCACATGATTATATAGGTGTAAACCGAGAGCGTTTCATCGACGAATTGTTCGAATTGTTGCGCATTCCTTCAATCAGCGCGCAGTCGGAGCATAAGCCCGACATGCAGTGTTGCGCCGAGTGGCTCGCGGCCGCGCTCGTGAAGGCGGGCGCCGACCATGCCGAGGTGATGCCAACCGAGGGCAATCCCGTGGTATTCGCCGAAAAGACGGTCGATCCTGCGGCCAAAACGGTGCTCGTGTACGGTCATTACGACGTTATGCCCGTCGATCCTCGCGAGGAGTGGCGGACGGAGCCGTTCGAGCCGACGATAAAGGACGGCCGCATTTGGGGGCGCGGTGCCGACGACGACAAGGGGCAGCTCTACATGCACGCCAAGGCGTTCGAGG
>CAUDHE010000109.1 GCA_958449275.1 uncultured Alistipes sp.
GATAGGCGGCGCGGTTGGCGCGGTTGAATCCGCGCACGTAGACGAACGTGCCGGGTTCTGTCTGGCGGTAGATATGTCGGTCGTACTGTTGGTTTTGCTCCTTGCGGAAATACTTCTGTTTGAACTCGATGCAGCTGACCTGCGACCGGGGGATCACCCACAGGTTGAGCGACAGCGACAGCAACATGATGGCCAGCGCGCCGAGGAAATAGGGCCACATCAGACGGCGGAAACTCATGCCGCCCGAGAGCATGGCTATTATCTCGGTCTGATAGGCCATCTTCGAGGTGAAGAATATGACCGATATGAATGTGAACAGACCGCTGAACTGGTTTACGAAATCGGGAATGAAATTTATGTAGTAGTCGAGGAACACGGCCGACAGCGGAGCCTTCATCTCGGTGAAGTCGTCCACGTGCTCGGCATAGTCGAACACCACCAGAATCACCGATATCATGGCGATGGCGAAGACGTAGGTGCCCAGAAACTTGGCCAGTATGTAACGGTCGAGTATCTTGACGCCCGGGAACGATATTTTGATCTTCTCTTTCATCCGATAAGGCTTGAATTTACAGTCTTCGGCCCAACTTGGCCGTCATCGAGCTCTTCCACTCGGCATAGTCGCCGGCGATGATGTGACGGCGCGCCTCGCCCACGAGTCGCAGATAGAACGCCACGTTGTGCAGCGACGCGATCTGCGCACCCAGCATTTCGCCGCTCACCACCAAGTGGTGGACATAGGCCTTCGAATAGGCGCTGTCGACGAAACTCGTGCCCTCGGGATCGAGTGGCGAGAAGTCGTCCTCCCACTTTTTGTTGCGCAGGTTGATGGTACCCTCCGAGGTGAATATCTGGCCGTTGCGCCCGTTGCGCGTGGGCATCACGCAGTCGAACATGTCCACGCCGCGGTCGATGCCTTCCAGTATGTTGATCGGGGTGCCTACTCCCATCAGATAGCGCGGCCTATTTTCGGGCAGTACGGCATTCACCACCTCGATCATCGCATACATCACCTCGGTAGGCTCGCCTACGGCCAGACCGCCGATGGCATAACCGTCGGCGTCGTATTGCTGTACGTTTTCGGCCGCCTTGGCCCGCAGATCGGGATAGGCGCAGCCCTGCACGATTGGGAACAGCGACTGCGAATGGCCGTACTTGGGGGCGGTCTGCGCGAAACGGTTGAAACAACGATCGAGCCAGCGTTCGGTAAGGGCCAGCGATTTGGCCGCGTAGTCGCGCGGAGCGTCGCCCGGGGGACACTCGTCGAACGCCATCATGATGTCGGCGCCGATGGTACGCTCGGTATCTATCACGCTTTCGGGGGTGAACAGATGTTTCGATCCGTCTATGTGCGAACGGAAATGACACCCCTCCTCCTTCAGCTTGCGGCAGTCGGAGAGCGAAAAGACCTGAAATCCGCCGCTGTCGGTGAGCATCGGACCCTCCCATGTCGAGAAACGATGCACGCCGCCCGCCTGCTCGATGATGTTCATGCCCGGACGAAGATACAGGTGATAGGTATTGGCCAGTATGATCTGCGCGCGAGCTTCGTCGCGCAGGTCGCGATGGAATATTCCCTTCATGGCGGCGGCCGTACCGACGGGCATGAAGATGGGTGTCTCTATCGGACCGTGGTCGGTCTCGATCAATCCCGCGCGTGCTTTCGACGAGGGAGCCGTATGTTGGAGCGTAAATTTCATATTACCGCAGTTTCGCGCACGGTCGCCTCGCGGCATGACATGCGCATAATTCGCACAAAGTTACTGTTTTTTTTCGTAATAATCGCGGCTTCGGGACCTGCCTTTCGCACCGGGCCTCAATAGTAAACAATTATAAGGTATCAATTCGGGATTTTCGAATCTCCGCAGGTGGCGGCCCGCACGACTCGCAGAGTCGCATAATATTCCTTCTTGCCGCGGCGGCCTTTGGCGCAATCTTTTGCCGTCAAAAGGTTGCATATATAGGAAGGGAATACCGTGGCAGGAATTGACAAACATTGCAGTCGCACTCCTTATCGGAATGGCTGGCGGACCGACAACAATGCAGGTGGACGGAAGTTCATCGACCGATAACAATCGTGGGCGTGCTGTTGTGCTAAAGTCGCCTTTCAAAAACTTGGCAAACGAGCAGAATACGGATTGCGCGGATAAATTAAATGAAAAAGCGATATGGCAACAGTAAAAGTAAAATGGAGACCTTCAACCGTAGAAGGCAATGCAGGAACAATCTATTATCAGATTATCCATAATCGGATTGTTCGTCAGCTGAAGACAGAATACAAAGTAGTTTCGGATGAATGGAGCGATACTCGCGGAGTGCTTACATCGGGTAATGGAAATAGTGAGCGCATTGGTATTCTTTCATTCACTCAAGAACGGATAAACTTAGATTTGAAACGATTGAATGCGATCATTGAGAGATTCGACAAATGCAACGGCCGATATTCGGCAGATGATATTATTCGCGCATTCTCCACACAATCATGTGAGCAATCGTTCTTCAATTTTATGCAGGGTGTCATCGTCAAATTGAAACTTTTGAACAAGTATCGTACTGCCGAAAACTATGCTACAGCGCTAAACAGCTTTACGATGTTTCGAGATAATGAAGACTTGTTATTGGTTGATATAGATTCCGATTTAATGATGCGCTATGAGGCATATTTGTTCGGCGGCGGAGTTACCAAGAATACCATATCTTTTTATATGCGTATTTTGCGAGCTGTTTATAACCGAGCTGTCGAACTGGAACTGACAGAACAACGCCATCCGTTCAGGCATGTATATACCGGCATAGACAAAACGATTAAGCGAGCCATACCATTTGCGGCAATCAAGCGAATCAAAGAATTAGATTTAACATTTCAGCCGGTTTTAGATTTCGCCCGTAATATGTTCTTGTTCTCATTCTACACTCGCGGAATGTCTTTCATTGACATGGCATATTTGCGAAAAACGGACTTGAAGAACGGAATTATAACTTATCGCCGTCGCAAGACCGGACAGCAACTCACCATAAAATGGGAACCGTGTATGCGAGAGATTGTGGAAATGTATGAGCGGAATAATATCTATCGTTCGATATCGAGCGATAGCCCATATTTGCTGCCGATACTCAATCCGCCGTTTGACAACAACCGCAGTAAGTACCGTAGTGCATTACAGCAAATCAACAAATCTCTGAAGACAATAGCAAAACTATCTAATCTCGATGTGCCGCTTACCATGTATGTCGCACGGCACTCGTGGGCTTCGATTGCCCACTTGAAACATATTCCGCTTTCAGTTATTTCGGAGGGCATGGGACATGATTCGGAAGTTACAACTCGAATCTATCTCGCATCGCTCGACACAACAGTTATCGATCGCGCAAACAGCTTGATTCTAAAAGGTTTGTAATGGCGGAATGTTTAGCAATTTGAGACACCTCTGCGTAAGAGAGAACATTTCGACTGTAAATATAGACAATTTATCCCGATTGTTTACATAATTGAGCGATGAATTTATAATGAATACTGTATAATGTTTGCCAAACTTGTCTGTTGTTGACCGAAATTAAGCCAATTTTAGATATATCTATATGATTTTTAATTTAATAATATTTCATATCCCCTCTTACGCAGAGAGGATAATGGCAAATATAGGTTGATATAAGTATAAATAAACTTAAATATTATGCGGGGAGAATTCAAACAGTGTCCTAACGGGCACTATTATCAAGGCGTAAGTTGTCCTTATTGCAGAACCGGTAATCAAACCGGAAGTACGACTTCTTTAAAAACAGAGACCTTTGTCGGTGATGATGATCGGACAGCAACAGGTTATTCATACGCCGGAGGCAGTACCGACGGTGGTACAAAAACGACCATAATCAATGGGCCGGAAACTGTTGTGGGCGGAAAGCAAAAACCGACTGCGGGTTATAGTCGTACTGTGTTTGGCGATGAAGACGAGGACCCGATAGGACCAAATGTGCAGACAGGGTCCGTAAAAGAAACCGGATACGGTCGAAAATTGGTCGGATGGTTGGTAACTTACTCTTTTGATGAACTCGGCGTAGATTATAAATTATTCGAAGGGCGAAATATCATCGGCCGTGATGTTGATTGCAATATTACAATCAATGATGGTCGGGTGTCAGGTAAACACGCAGTTCTGTTGTTTCGTGCCAACAAATACTCATTGACGGATAGTCAATCATCACATGGGACATTTGTCAATGACGAGGATATCGAATTGGAACCTCGTTATCTGAAAGATGGCGATATTATCCGTATGGGTAATACCGGTTTCAAATTTCGCACATCATTATAGCATATGGCAATGAACCTGCATAAAAAAATATGGATAACATGTTTGTTGTCTTTGCTTTTGACAACGTACTTGTCGGCGCAACAAACCGGAAGAATAGAGAATGGGTTCAACGTAGAGAATTATCCGAAAGTTTCGTTCGTATACCATAGTCATAACCCCGAAGTACTGGATAAATCTAATTTTTGGCATCTGAAAGAAGCTGGCGACAATAGAGAATTCAGTATCGAGGTATTGCCTGCCGTCGTCAATAGTTTGCCGCAAACGACTATTATATTATGGGAAGATATGGCCCATAATGGCTACGGACAATTTGATTTCACACAAAAAGTACTGTTGGGCTTTTTTAACCGTGCAGATATTCCTGCATCGGATAAATTTGCCATTTCAGCTTTCAATCGACGCAAAAATACGTCGTCGGCTCTTAACGATCTCACTAATGGATTTACGAATGATAAATCCCGCATAGTATCGGCTATACAGAATTACAAACACAGCACAGAGTATTATTCGGAATTTCCCAATCGCTCGGATATGTATACGGCGATTCGTGAGAGCCTGGAACTTCTGGCCCCGATGAAAGATGCGAAAGCTATTATCGTTTTTACGTCCGGATATTCGATGAAAAATTCCGGTTCGGATTCCGAGGCTCAGGTATTGCTGAAAGCACAGCAGCTGCATATCCCGGTTTACATTTTCCAATACTGTTATCGGTCTGGAGTTGCTCCCGAATCGGAGGGCTTTGCCAAAAGCACTTTCGGAGCGTTCGATTCGTATGCGGATGTTACTACGGCTGAAAAAGACTTGATAAATCTTTATCCGCAGATTGGCAAGAGATATTCGGGACACGATTATAAGATTTCTTTTACGGCTGACGCTAAACGCGGTACGGAAGCGCACATGATTGCACTATCTGTGGGCGGCGTTGAGACACAAGAACAATTATTGCCTCCGCCACACACTGTCGGAACTTGGATGACGGCACACCCTTGGTGGGGTATATTGCTTGTCATACTGTTGATTACGTTGGTTGCAGGTATCGCTTTGTTTGTTAGTAAGACAAAAAAGAATGCGGCCGAGAATCGTCGGGAATTGGCAAATTTGGAGCAACGCCGTATCCAAGATAAAGAAGTTGCCGAGCAGTATCGGCGCAAGTTCGAAAACAAAGCGCGGCAAGAACGGGAAGAACGAGAGAAGCAAGCTGAAGAAGAACGGTTGCGTCGTCTGATGGAAGTAAAAAACATATATCCTCGTTTAAAATGCCGTGTGGGGGCTGATACTTTTACTTATGAGATCGATAAGCCCAAAACGCTTGTCGGCCGAGAACAAGATAACGATTTGATATTAAGCGATGATAAAGTTTCTCGACATCATGCGGAAATTGTATTCAATGGAAGCTGTTTCGAGATAGTCGACAAACGAAGTACCAACAAAGTAATCGTAAACGGACAATTTACCGAACGTGCCGCATTGAAAAGCGGAGACATCATCGGTTTAGGAGAGGTAGTACTGATGTTTTATATATAATCACGAAGTTATAATAATATGAAAAGACCTGACGCAGATATTATTGAATTTCACAATCTATAAAGCAACGAGTATTCGCTAATTTGATTAAATAACAATCTGAATGGAGATTATGAGGCACATACGAATTAGAATTATTATTGGAGCCATAATGCTTTTATCGGGGCACTGTGCATACGCATCTGAAACAATAACAGAGCGAGCCATATTAAATTCTGTCAAGGAATTTAGTTCTGCTCAAATGCCGATGTCATTTAGAAGATTATGGATAACCGGGAGCAACAATGATGTTCCATATAGCGTATGGCAATCTATCAAAAAATCAGGAGATAGATATAGTGTGAATTGGTTGAATCTCACATTCCACGATTCGTATAGGGAAACTATATGTAGAAACGGGATATTATACAAATGTGGTGTTATTATTCTTAAGATTAATAATGGCGAGTATGCGTCATTAGCCATCTTGTATTGTACGGATTCCAATGAAAAAGTGATTAATATGCGGGATAACTGGTCACGAGAATTAAGCATTGTCCCCCAAAGGGCAAAAGACGCATTAAGGAGTTTAGTCGATAAATGGTTATCGGAAAAATGAGAATTATAACGATAGGCCGAAGTTCTAAAAGTGATGTTGTTGTCCATGACACATATGTAGGAAGAATACATATGCAAATAGTTTTGGATGATGATGGGAATATTTATGCCGTTGATATGAATTCGACGAACGGCACATATGTCAATGGGCGAAGAATAACCGGTAAAGTATGTTTGCAAAAAAACGATGTCATACGAATTGGCAATACCACATTGCCGTGGCAAAAATATATATCCCCGACCATTTCTGGCGTACATAGAAATAATTCGATTACGTATGTAATAATTAGCGTACTTATATTACTGTTAGCTTGTGCCGGTATGTATTTCCGGAATATCAACAATATAAATAACTCCAAAGAGTCGGAGTCTGCCGAAACGTTCCAAGATTACAATACGTGCAGGTCAGACAATAATGTTTCTCGGACCGCGAAAATCAGGAACAAAAATGAAAAGCCTTCAATAAACAGCATACCCTATGATTTGATAG
>CAUDHE010000110.1 GCA_958449275.1 uncultured Alistipes sp.
AGCGTAAAATGCCCCTCGCCGTCGGCATATACCACCGCATGAGCGATGGAATCGCGTTCCGCCGATACGGTAACCCATCCTGCGGGTTTGCCGTCGGACGCATTCACCGTGCGTCCCGTGATCCGCACCTGAGCCGTTGCGCCGCCGAGCCAAACCAACGCCGCGAACAAAACAAAAAAACTTTTCATATAAATATAAGTCAAATTTGAAATACGGTTAAAGAAAAACGGTCGTTCCCGCTGTCTTGCTGAGGCAAGATTAGCACGGACGACACAGTTCTGCGTGTGGTTTCGCTTCGGCGGAGGCCTATACGACTGTCGTAAAATCCCCCCCCCTCGATATTTTGTGCGAAAGGAACATTATTTCGATGGTTTCGTTTGCAGTTCAGGTTGTTTTTCGAGTGCAAGTTATATATTTATTTGCCGTTTGCAAAACATTAGGCCGTAAAATGCGTAAGACGTGAAAATTTTGCAGCCGCGCGTAGCGGCGCATGCTGTTGTCGGCACAGCATTTTTTCGGGCGACGGTCCGTGTATCGAGGCAATTATATGGCGTTTTTGCGGGATAATAGGTGCGGATTTTGTATTTTTGTGATGATTTATCCGTAAAAAAACAGATTATGACAGTCAGAGATTTGGAGCCGCGTGCGGTGTGGGAGCAGTTCGACGGCATTACTCGCGTACCTCGTCCGTCGAAGAAGGAGGGGCGCATCATCGAATACCTTATGGATTTCGCCCGTCGCAACGGGATAGAGTGCGAACGCGACAAGACGGGCAACGTGGTCATGCGTCGGCCCGCGTCGGCGGGATGCGAGGACCGTCCGACGGTTATCCTTCAGTCGCACGTGGATATGGTGTGCGAGAAGAATTCGGATGTCGACTTCGATTTCGAGAACGATGCCATACGCACCCGCATCGAGGACGGATGGGTGCGCGCCGAAGGCACTACGCTCGGCGCCGACTGCGGTATAGGCATGGCTGCGGCTATGGCCATGATGATCGACAGCGAGTTGACGTGCGGAGCATTGGAGGCGTTGTTTACGGTCGACGAGGAGACGGGACTTACGGGTGCGTTCGGACTCGGCGAGGGTATGCTGAGAGGTAAGTACCTTATTAACCTCGATTCGGAGGACGAGGGCGAGATATTCATAGGCTGCGCGGGCGGCGTCGACACCGTGGCCGAGTTTCGTTATAAGAAAGAGGCGGCTTCGAAAGGGTATGTATTCTACCGTTTCGACGTGTCGGAGCTTGTCGGCGGCCATTCGGGCGACGATATCGACAAGGGGCGCGCCAATTCGAACAAGATTGCGGCGCGTCTGCTCTACGAGGCCCAGAGCCGTTATGACGCCCGTCTGAGTTACATGGACGGCGGTAATCTGCGCAACGCCATTCCGCGCGAGGCATACGCGGTATTCGGGGTGCCCGCGAAGATGCGAAGTGCGTTCGAGGAGCGTTATGCCGCGTTCGCCGAGGAGGTGAAGGCTGAGTTCCGATCTACCGATCCCGATATGCGTCTGTCGTTGACAGAGATGCCCGAGGTCGGCGAGGTGACGGACATCGAGTCGCAGCGGCGTCTTGTGGGGGCCTTGATGTGCGTGGCGAACGGCGTTTTAGCCATGTCGCAGGCGGTGAAAGGGTTGGTGGAGACCTCTACCAATCTGGCGTCGGTGAAGTTTGTGGGCGATGATCGCATTGCAGTCACCACATCGCAGCGTTCGTCGGTCGAGAGCGCGAAGCTCTGCGCCATGCAGACCGTCGAGGCGGCGTTCGTTTTGGCGGGAGCCGAAGTGTCGCATTCGGAGGGTTATCCGGGGTGGACGCCCGATCCCGATTCGCGGTTACTGCGCCTTACCGAGGAGTGCTATAGCCGTCTGTTCGGCGTGGAGCCTAAGGTGCGGGCCGTGCATGCGGGGCTGGAGTGCGGCTTGTTCCTCGAAAAGTATCCCGAACTGGAGATGGTATCGTTCGGCCCCACGATCCGTGGCGTACATTCGCCCGATGAGCGTCTGGAGATCGCCACGGTCGACAAATTCTGGCGTCTGTTGCGCGAGGTGGTGAAAAACGTGTGATGTTTGCGACATATTCGAAAAACGGCGGCCCGACTGATCGGGCTGTCGTTTTTGTCTGTCTTTCGCGCGGAGCGGATATCGCACGGCGACATATTTTTCCGACTACTTGACGATGTCGCTGATTATCCGTATATTTGCGTTATATGTTGTCGTCGGTAAAAATATACGGTCGGATTTTCGCAGCGGCGATTTTTTTATCGCTTGCACATGCGATCGCCTCGGCGCAGGAGGTCGACGACTACATGCGTTACAAGATCGATGCGGACGAGGCGGTGCGCGAAGCGGTGGAGAGCGATACGCTGCTCTTTTATCGTGCCGTGCAAAGCGGCCGCGATCTGTTCGACGATATCACGGCATATCGTTTTTCGTATACCTCATTCGCCCGTCGCGGAATGTCGTATACCGAGCGGACGGCCGTGCTGGACGGAATCGGAGTGCGACGATCGGATGTGGCCGTATTGCGTCGGTTGGGGCTTACGGAATACCGTTATTCGGGCTTGACGCACGGATGTTACGCTACGGGCGGCATGGCGGGTGCGGATGAATTTTCGACGTCGGAGGGCGTGCCGATGCCGAGCGCCGACATAGGCATGTTCTTTTCGGGACGCGGATATCTGGGCGGTGTGCGGGCTGCGGTGAATGCCGTGATGCGTCGCGGATGGAGCATGTCGGCATACGTTGCGGGTCGCGGGGGCGACGATCTGTATGTCAAGGGTGTATATAACGATGGCATGGACGGCGGTCTGCGCTTGACCAAGGAGTTCGACTCGGGCGGTGTTTTGGCCGTGGTGGGCACTGTGTCGGTGGCGGAACGCGGATTGCGTTCGGGGTCGGTGCGCGAGGTGTTCGAGCTTACGGGCGACAAAATGTATAATCCCTCGTGGGGTAGTCAGGAGGGGCGCGTGCGTAATTCGCGGGTGCGACGCGACTGTGTGCCGTTCATGACGGCTTCCTATACCGCCTCGGTGTGGGGACATACTCGGTTTTCCGTGTCGGCGGGAGGTTGTTTCGGTTTGCGGCGTTATTCGTCGCTCGGGTGGTACGACGCCATGACGCCCGTGCCCGACAACTATCGTTACCTGCCGAGTTTCTTTACGGACGAGGCGGCCGCGGTGACGGCGGAGGAGTGGCGGCGCGGCAACGAGGATTATACGCAGATAAACTGGGCGGAACTTTATCGCGAGAACCGTATGTCGGCGCGCGGAACCGTCTATGCGCTCGACGATAGGGTGGAGCGTGCGGCGCATGCCGAGGCTGCCGTACGGTTCCGCACCGAGTTGGGGCAGGATCTTACGATAAGTTACGGCGTGCGCGGCGTTTTGGATGCTCCGCGCCGATACAGGCAGATGCGCGACATGATGGGCGCGGCGTATCTGGTCGATCTGGATTACTATCTTGTCGACGACGATACCTATTCGGGTAAATCGCAGAACGATCTGCGTCGGCCCGACCGACGCATAGGCGACGGCGACCGTTTTTCGTACGATTATTCGCTCGTCGACCGTGCGGTGTCGGCCGATGCGAGGTTCGAGTACCGCAGCGACCGTTGGTATGTCGATGTCGCGGCAGAGGTCGGTTTCGAAGCTGTGTATCGTCACGGTTATTACGAAAAGGAGCTTTTCGCGGGCGACGGATCCTACGGCCGTTCGGCGGCGGCGAGGTTCACGCCTTATGCGGTCAAAGCCGGCGCAGGATATGTTTTTTCGCCGAAACATTATCTGAACGCGGCTGTATTTGCCGCATCGGCGACTCCCGATGCCGAGGATCTGTTTCTCAATCCGCAATACAACAATCGTATGGTCGACGATCGCAGGGCCGAGTTGCGTCGGGGTGTGGAGGCGAATTACGGATACACATCGCCGACGGCCGATGTCGTCATGACTCTGTACGCTGCTTCCACGCGCCGCGGCCGTAAGACTTTTCGCGCGTACGACGATCTTTCGGGCGCCTATTGCGATGTCGACGTGTCGCGTATCGGTACGCTCGCATACGGTGCGGAACTTGCCGCCGAGGTGCACATGTCGTCGCGCTTGCGGGCCGATTTCGCAGCTTCGGCGGGACGTTACGTCTATTCCGAGAATCCGTTGGTCACGCATTATCGCGATACCGACAACGAGGTGGTAAGTCTGCTTTCGGAGAGTTACATGGGCGACTGCACGATCGGCGGTGCGCCGCAATTGTGCGGTACGGCGTCGATAACGTATTTTGATTACAAGGGCTGGGCCGCCACGTGCAGTGTGCAGGCAGTGGCGGCGCGGTATGTCGATCCGTCGTTCGTACGGCGCACCGAACGTGTGGCGAGGCAGGCTGCCGTGTCGGAGGAGGTTTACCGTCGTTTCGTCGATCAGCAGCGGCTCGGCGATGCCGTGACGGTCGATGCTTCGGTGTCGCGTTGGTTCCGCACGGGGCGTTCGCGGATAGTGGTCACATTGTCGGTGCGGAATCTGTTGGGTGACAGGGATATCGTGCGAAGCGGTTATGAGTCGTCGCGCATACGTCGTTATTCGAGCGGTGCGCAGACAGTTTATGCGCCGCACGAGGATGTGGTGACATATGCCTATCCGCGGACCTATTATTGTGTGGTGTCATGGAAATTCTGAACGGAATGAAATATATATTGTGTTGCTGTCGCAGTCGGGCAAGAGACGCGAACCTGACTGTTGCGCAAACCTCGGAGTCGGATCGCGCGCGATGCTTCGGATATCTGCCCCGATGCAGGGAATGATTTGGCGGTTTGGACGGAAAGAACTATCTTTGCCGCCGCGGATGAATCGTACGGCAACGGCCGTGTGACAATTATCCATCATGATGTGAAACTCCGTTATACCATATAGTTTATGGCAGGTTCGAACTTTGTCGATTATGTGAAGATATTTGCCCGCTCGGGTCACGGCGGCGCAGGTTCGTGTCATTTCCGCCGCGAGAAATTCGTTGCTTTCGGAGGACCCGACGGCGGCGACGGCGGCAAGGGCGGCAGCATAGTGTTGCAGGGCGACCGTCAGTATTGGACGCTTATTCATCTCAAATACCAGCGTCACCAGTTCGCCGAGGACGGCGAGGGCGGTCACGGAGCGCGTTCGACGGGCAAGGATGCTGCCGACATAGTGATTCCCGTGCCTCTGGGTACCGTGGCGCGTCGCGTGGTGGAGCACGAGGATGGTTCGACGACGATAGAATATGTGGGCGAAGTGACCGAGGACGGCGAACGTCTGGTGCTGCTCAAGGGCGGTCGCGGAGGTTTGGGCAACTGGCACTTCAAGAGCGCTACCAATCAGGCTCCGCGTTACGCGCAGCCCGGCGAGGAGGGCGACGAGGGGGCTTTTATTCTGGAGCTTAAGGTGCTGGCCGATGTGGGACTCGTGGGATTCCCCAATGCGGGCAAGAGTACGCTGCTCTCGGTGGTGTCGGCCGCAAAACCCAAGATAGCGAATTATGCTTTTACGACGCTGGAGCCGAATTTGGGTATCGTGGAGGTACGCGACGGCAAGTCGTTCGTTATGGCCGACATACCCGGAATCATCGAGGGTGCGCACGAGGGGCGCGGATTGGGTACGCGTTTTCTGCGGCACATCGAGCGCAATTCGGTGTTGCTGTTCATGATTCCTGCCGACAGCGACGATTTGGCGCGCGATTACGAAATTCTGCTCGGCGAACTTACCCAATATAATCCCGAACTGCTCGACAAACAGCGCCTTTTGGCCGTTACCAAGTGCGATATGCTGGATGACGAATTGATAGAGCAGATGCGGCCACAGTTGCCCGAGGGGGTGCCGTCGGTATTCATATCGTCGGTATCGGGACTCAATATAACGAAATTGAAAGATATGCTCTGGAGTGCATTGCAGGCCCGATAACATGCGTTCGGTCGAAACAGACGGCTGCCCGATGATGTTCGGGCAGCTTTTTTTTGAACGATATGCGGTAATGTTACGGGGCGCTGTTTTCGTCGACTCGCATCTTCGGCGCGATCCTCGCCGCAACCTATTCCCGTATTTCGTCGCTTCTGAAGTCTATTCCGTGGTTGGCTATGCGTAACGAATATTCGCCGTTGAAATATTCGACCACCGCGTGAATGGTTCCGTAACCCGATGGTACCGGTTCTGCGCGATAGAGGCAATCGGCGATGGTGCGCACGGTTGCATATCGGCCTTCGCGGTCGTATGCCTTGCGCGAGGTCGTCAGATATTCGCCCGTTTCGGGATCGGTGTCGCACCATGATGATCCTGCTTGTTCGGCGAAGGTTACGTCGCGCAACTCTACGAGTCTGCCGATCTTTTCGGGTGTCAGTTCGTCTATCGATATGCTTACGGGAGCGACGGCGACTGGATTCGATTTGTCGATCAGGAAATAGCGGCCGAAATCGGAGGCGGCTATGCGGTCGACGGTATAGCTTCCCGAAGGGCGTGCGCCGAGGATGATTCGTCCGCCGTAATCGCCCAGAGCGAGCGATGAGCAGTGTACCGTCACGCGGGCCGATACGGGAAACACTGTGGCGGTGGTGCGCGAATCTACGGCGATCTCCATGCCGCCGCTCTCGTCGCATACGATTATCGTTTTCGTGTATTCGCCGTATAGGTCGTTGACCGCCACGTAGCCCGTAATCGCAATGTCGTCGGCGATGACGGTCGACGAGGAGCGGGCGAGCGATTTGAGGTATGCGACGGATACCGATCCGTACGGTTTGTCGGGATATTCCCCCGCGGCGCGGTCGGAGCATCCTGCCGACGACGCGAGGAGGCATGGAATGACGATCCGTCTTGCGAAGGTTTTAATCGTATGATATGCAGTCATTTTCGTCACGCATCTTAATCATGAAACAATCTTCGCCGTC
>CAUDHE010000111.1 GCA_958449275.1 uncultured Alistipes sp.
GACGAGGGGTTATTCACCACCTCGCCCGCGGCGATCTGATTGGCGACGATCTCGGGCAGCAGTTTTATCTTGTTCTCCATTCGGTTTCGGTTAGGCTCGTGTTCTTAATTTTCGTATATCAGTTCGTCGCCCTCCTCGTAATCGTCGGGAACGATGGTTATGGGAGCATAGGGATCGAACTCTTCGTACTCCTCGGTGCGAGGCGCCGAGCTGTCGCGGCCCGCGATCTCGAACAGAGACACGATGCGCGGGTAGAGTATGTAGAGGAACAACGCCAGCAACATCACGCCGACGCCCAGCATCCACATTCTCATGCGACTGCCCCCGCCCTCACGCGTGCGGCGAGCTTCGCGCGCGGCGCGCTGCGTGCGAATATACTTGCCAGGGGTATACTCGTCGGTATCGTCGGAACGTTCGCCGCGCAACTCGGCACGGCGCTGTTCGCGCTCCTCGCGGTCGGGATCGTAATAACGCGGCCGATAGTTGAAACTGTTGGCGCGACGCTTGTAAGGTGAGAAAAACGACATAATCTGCTGTTTTAAGGTACCTGTATATGAATTACCATATTTGAAACGTCGGATTTCTTCAGGCGGATCGCACCTTCGGTGCCCCGCGACCGCATAAACTACACGGTTCCGACGCTACTCTATCTGAAAAAATTCTTCATGCGTTCGAAGATATTCTGCTTATCCACCCCCGCAGCCGTTTTGAAGTGCGGCTGTTCCGAGAGCTGCTCCACCAACCGACGCTCCTCGGAGGTAAGCGAATCGGGAATGGTGATATCCACTACGATCAGAATATCGCCGCGGCCGTAGCCGTTCACGTCGGGCAGACCCTTTCCGCGAAGACGCAGCACCTTGCCCGCATGGGTGCCCGGGGATATCTTTATCTTGGCACGGCCGTCGATGGTGGGAACCTCCACGTCGCCGCCGAGGATACAAGTGGTAAGCGGCAGATTGAGGTTGTGGATCAAATCGTTACCGTCGCGAACCAGCTCGGGGTTGCGCTCCTCCTCGATCATTACCAACAGATCGCCGTTGATGCCCCCGTGACGGGCGGCATTGCCCTTGCCCGAAACGGTGACGGCCATACCCTCGCCCACTCCCGCGGGGATGCGGATCTCGACCACCTCGTCGCCGCGAACCGCGCCTTCGCCGCCGCACTTGTCGCACTTGGCAGTTATGACCTTGCCCGTGCCGCCGCACGTCGGACAGACGTTCTGGGTCTGCATGCGCCCGAAGAAGGTGCTCTCCACGCGGGTAACATATCCCGAACCGTTGCAGGTGGCGCAAGTCGAATACGACGAAGAGTCCTTGGCGCCCGTGCCGCCGCACTTGTCGCAGGCTATCGTCTTGTTGATCTTCAGTTTCTTGGTGACGCCGTTGGCTATCTCGGCCAGCGTGAGTTTCACCTTCACCCTGATGTCGGTGCCGCGATTGACGCGCATGCCGCCGCTCCTCGACGACGAAAAACCTCCGAAGTGGCCTCCGAATATGTCGCCGAACTGCGAAAAGATATCCTCCATAGAGAATCCGCCGCCGCTGAAACCTCCGTAACCGCCGCTCGCCGAACCTCCGTTCATGCCTGCATGGCCGAATTGGTCGTAACGCGCACGCTTGTCGGGGTTCGACAGCACGTCGTAGGCCTCGGCGGCCTCCTTGAATTTCTCCTCGGCCTCCTTGTCGCCCGGATTCTTGTCGGGGTGATACTTTATGGCGGCCTTGCGATAGGCCTTCTTTATCTCGTCGGCATTGGCGTTGCGCTCCACGCCCAACACCTCATAATAATCCCTTTTTTCTGCCATTGCCTTAATCCTTTCCTAAATATTCTCGGAGCAGGCTACTCGCCCACCACCACCTTGGCGTAACGCAACACCTTATCGCCCAACATGTAACCGCGCTGGACCACATCTATAACCACTCCTTTCTTGTCCTCGCCTGCGGCGAAACGCGCCACGGCTTCGTGGAAATCGGGATCGAATTCCTTACCGCACGCCTCGATCTCGCTGACCCCCTTCTGACGCAGGGCATCCTCGAATTTTTGCGCCACCAGACGCTCGCCCTCGCGCAGCGAGGCTATATCGTCGCTCTTTTCGGAAGCAGCCACGGCGCGATGCACGTCGTCCAGCACCGAAAGCATACATTTCAACACGTCGGCACCGCCGCTGGCCACGAGATCCATCTTCTCGCGCAGAGTACGCTTGCGATAGTTGTCGAACTCGGCCTGAAGTCGCAGATATTTGTCGCGCCACTCGGCCACGCAAGCTTCGGTAGATTCGATCTCGCTGCCGTCCGTCGTCTCCGATTCGGCGGCAGGTTCGTCGTCCTCTGTCATAGTGGCAGAGGCCTGACGGTCCTCATCTGCCATATTGGCACACGACTCGCTCTCGCACGAGGGACAACCGTCGCCGTCGTCGAACGCACTGCGATCCATAACATCCTGATCCTCAAATTTCTGTTTTGCCATATAATTATGTTTTATCCTATTTTCCCAATACTCAAGCGCAAATAATATGCCCAAGCCTAACCGATGATAAATATGGTCGGACGTTTGCCGATATCGGGCATCGTCACGCGTCGCCACGCACCTACGCTGCGCGTTACGATATATTCGTCGGGCGAAGTTACGTCGCACGCCACCGTAAGACGGGTTTCGGCACCGCAAACCGACAATATCTGCTCCAGCAACTTCACGTTGCGATAGGGGGCTTCGATGAATATCTGCGACTGCCCCTCGGCATGCGCGCGGCGTTCCAACACCCGCAACGCTCGGGCGCGCTCGGGCGGCTTCACGGGCAGATAGCCGCAGAATGCGAACGACTGGCCGTTGAGTCCCGAAGCCATCAGCGCCAAAAGAATGGACGAAGGCCCCACCAAAGGCACCACACGTATGCCGAGCCTGTGGCACGCTTCGGCCGCCAACGCTCCCGGGTCGGCGACACCGGGCACTCCCGCCTCGGATATGACGCCCGCCGAACGCCCTTCGGCAATGGGACGTACCATAGCTTCGACAGCCTCGCCCGCTGCGGTGTGCTCGTTCAGCTCGACGAACTCCAGATCGTCAATGCGGCGCGATATGCCTGCTTTCGAGAGGAAACGCCGCGCCGAACGAACGTTCTCCACGATGAAATAGTCGAGCGAATCGAGCACCATGCGGTTCGACTCGGGTACGACGTCGTAAACATCCGTACGATCGCTGATCGGGCACGGAATCATATAGAGAACTCCTTTTTCAGCCATCACTCCTTGACATAAATACGTTTCACGCGCGCCGACACCGACGCCATTATTTCATAAGATATGGTATCCAGCACCCGGGCCATATCCTCGGGCGTATTGCCCGCCGCGGGTGAAAAAACCACGGCTTCGTCGCCCTCTTTCACCCCCGCGATATCGGTCACGTCGATCATGCAACTGTCCATGCAGACACGTCCCACTATCGGCGCGGGACGCCCCGCCACCAGCATCGACCAACGTCCGCCGCCCAGATGGCGATCCAGACCGTCGGCATAGCCTATCGGCACCGTGGCTACGACGCTGTCGCGGTCGAGACGCTGCGAACGGCCGTAACCTATGGCCTCGCCCGCCCTACGCTCACGCAACTGCACGATACGGGTTTTGAGAGTCGACACGGGTTGCAGTTCGTCGTTATGATGATAGCCGTAACCGTAAAGTCCCAAACCCAGACGGCACATGTCGAACGCCGCTTCGGGAAAGCGTTCTATGGCGGCCGAATTGGCCGTATGGCGCAGCACCCCGTAGGGCAAAGACTCGGCCAGCGCGGAACTCATTCGGTCGAACAGCGCGATCTGCCCGCGCGTGAAATCATCCTGCGACGGATCGTCGGCGCACGACAGATGCGCGAAGACGGTGGCGGCCTTCACGATACGGGTATCGCGCAAAAGCTCCGCGAGCCGCCCGATCTCCTCCCCGACGAACCCCAGACGGTGCATGCCCGTGTCCAGTTTCACATGTATCGGATAGTTGCGCCCGCCGTAACGCTCCACGCTGCGCATGAAATCGGCCAACGAACGGAAACTGTAGATCTCGGGCTCGAGAGAGTGAGCGACCATCTTGTCGAAACTGCCCGCATCGGCGTTCAGCACCACGACGGGCATGGTGATACCCTTCTCGCGCAACGTTATGCCCTCGTCGGCGAAAGCCACAGCCAGGTAATCGACACCCAACCGTTGCAGCAGATGCGCCACCTCGACATCGCCCGCACCGTAGGAACGTGCCTTGACCATCGCCACCAAACGGTGGTTCATGGGCAGGAAACGACGGAAATAACCGACGTTGTGTGTCATGGCATTGAGATTCACCTCCAGCACGGTGGTATGGCTGCGACGCTCCAAAGCATGGCACACGCGCTCGAAATGTGCCCGCCTGTTACCCTTGAGCAACACCGCACGGCCCGCGGTATCTTCAGGCTCGAGGCCGCGCAAAAGTTCGTCGGTAGTATCGTAAAACCGTGTCGCGCAACGAAACTTGTCGGCGTGGGCGCGTATACGCTCGCCGACGCCTATAAGCAGATCGACTCCCGCACCCGCCGCAAGCTGCGCCACGCGCGAATACAATTCGTCGTCGCACATGCCGCTCTGCAATATGTCGGATATGACGGCCGTGGCGCCGCCGTCCAAAGCAACGGTACGCAGGGTATCGAGCGCGATAGCCAAAGAGTTTATATCGGAATTATACGAATCGTTGATTATGGTCGAGCCGTCGACACCCTCTTTCACCTCCAGACGCATGGCCGTATCGGCAGGCTTCAGACGCGGTTCGGGACAGCCCAGCACACAGCACAGCGTTTTGACCTCCTGAGCATCGATGCGAAGAGCCTCGTTGCATGCGGGCAGTTCCGACACGTCGGCATCGGCGGCATCCTCTATGCGGCACGATGCGGGCAGCAGATCGGGCAACGCATCCGCGATCTCGCCGTAGGAGCCGTGATATATAAATGTATGCGCGCCGCGCGCGAGTATCATCTTCTCGGCTATCTTCTCGCCGAGGCTCGCAAAATTGCCTTGGTGCGCGTCGCCGACAGAGGTGAAAAGCACCACGTCGGGACGTATCATACGCTCCAGACGCTCCATTTCGCCGCGTTCGGAGATTCCTGCCTCGATAAGGGCCACCTCCTCGTCGCCATCGATCATAAGCAGCGACAACGCCACGCCCAACTGCGAATTATAACTCGCCGGCGAAGCGAAGAATCTCAGCGTCGGAGGCAGCGAAGCGGCCGTCCACTCCTTCACCACGGTCTTGCCGTCGGAACCCGTAATACCGACCACCGTGCCGCCGAACGCCGCACGATGAGCGGCCGCCAGACGCTGCAACGCCTCCAGCGAATTGTCGACGACCACATAGCCCGCATCGCAAGGAACATCGGATGCGGAGGCACGCTCGACCATGAATCCGCGCACGCCGCGGCGATACATCTCGGCCGCATTGTCGTGCGAATCGTGGTTCGCGCCGCGCATGGCCACGAACATGGCTCCGTCGGCGAACGCACGGCTGCGCGAATCGGTCACCACATCGTCGACCGTCACATCCTCGCCCAAAAGTTCTCCGCCGCATATTCGGGCTATTTCAGACAATTTGTATTTCATAGGAATCTCTTCATTATCAATCGGCGGCGAACGTCACCACCGTAATCCCCGCACCTCCGCGATCGGCATGCTCGTCGCGCGCCGAAGCCACCTCGGGTACACCGCGCAAATAACGGCGGATCTCCTCTTTCAAAGCCCCCGTACCCTTGCCGTGGAGGATCGTGACGCCGCTCACGCCTACCATCAACGCGTCGTCGACCAGATCCTGCACCACCTCCAGCGCCTCGGCGGCACGCATGCCTCGCACATCGACACTGTCGCGGAAATTGAGTTTACGCGCCGATATGTCCACCGACACCACCGTACGAGCCGCCACGGGACGCGTCGACTTCTTATACTCGGCATTGGATATGACGCTCAGTTTATCGCGATCGACGGTAGTGAGTATCTGGCCGAAAGCCACCTGCGCCTTGCGTCCCTTGACGCTCTGCACCACGCCGACGACCTCCTGTCCCTCGATACGCACCTTCGATCCTGCGGTTATCTCCGCCGGCACGGAGCGGGCAGGCTCCTGCTGCGGCTCCGCCACGGCATTCCCCGCACGCTCGCGACGCTCCTCGCGGCGGGCCATACGTCGCGAAAGACGCTCCATTTCGCGCTCCACGCGCTCGCTGTCGTGCGACGGGCCTTTGTCGGCCTGCTCCACCGCATCGCGAAATTCGTCCAGCTCGCGACGCGCCAGACGCGTCAGTTCCTTTTCGGCCTGAGCCTCGCGGATGGTGCGGATCGTATTCTCGATTTGGCGATTGGCCTCGGCCACCAGTCTCTGAGCCTCCTCCTTCGCCTTCCGCAGGATCTCCTGACGCTCGGTCTTTATGCGGGCGAGCTGCTCGGCGTAACTCGTCTCCAGCTCCTCGACCTTGCGGTCGGTCCGGCGAATGCTATCGCGTTTCTGCGACCAGTAGTGACGGTCGCGCGCGATCTCGCGGAGCTGGCGCTCGAGATTTATGTGGTCGCTGCCCGCCTTGTCGCTCGCCGAACGTATGATATCCTCGGGCAGGCCGGTTTTGCGGGCGATCTCTATCGCGAACGAACTGCCGGGCTTACCCTGCTCGAGTTTGAACAGCGGACGGATGTTACGCACGTCGAACATCATCGCGCCGTTGGCTATGCCCTCGG
>CAUDHE010000112.1 GCA_958449275.1 uncultured Alistipes sp.
TCGTCGGCGTTGATTACGGCGAAAGGCTCGTGAATCGCCTCGGCTGCCATCATCAGAGCATGGTTGGTACCCCACGGCTTTTCGCGGCCCTCGGGTACCGAGAAGCCCTCGGGAAGATAATCCAGTTCCTGATATACGAACTCCACTTCGATCTTGCCGCCGAAACGCTCGGGGTTGAACACCTCGGTGAATTCCTTGGCGAAAGAGTGGCGGATTACGAATACCACCTTGCCGAATCCGGCACGTATGGCATCGTAAATAGAATAATCGATAATGGCCTCGTTGTTGGGGCCCACGCCGTCCATCTGCTTCAGCGAGCCGTAACGCGATCCCATTCCGGCAGCCAGAACGAGTAATGTAGGTTTAACCATAATTTTATAATTTGTTTGGTTTAAGTATCGTTAATTATCGCAAAGTTAATAATAATTGCGTTTCGGCTCCAAAGGCTGCGCAAAAAAAACGTTAGCGGCAACAATCATTCCACATTTCACCGTTTTTCAAAACGGTGAAATATGGAATGACGCGGATGGTTGTGGGGGGGGGAACTGCGCGGGTTCTAAGCACAAAAACAAATCGGGACCCGCCGAGGCAGGTCCCGATTTATGATACATAAGCGGAATCCGTTACTTGCGCTTGCTCTTGGCATTTTGCTGACGCATCTGCTCCTGCTGCTGACGCATGAGTTCTTCGTAACGAAGCTGGAACTTCGATTTCTTCTTATTCTTCTGCTTCTCGGCGTTACGTCGTATCATCGCATGAATCTTCTCATCGTCGACCAGGCGACGCATACCCGTCATTATGGCGATAGTTATAAGTTGCGACAACAGATAGTAGTAGCACAATCCCGAAGCGTAATCATTAAAGATGAACAGCATCATTATAGGCATCATATACACCATCATGATCTTCATGCCCGCCATCTGCGGCTGACTCGACGCGGTTTGCTGGTAACTGAAATACGAGAATCCCACCATCGCAACGCACATAAGCAGAGCGAAAAGACTAACATGATCGCCATACCACGGAATGGTGAACGGCAGTTCGACTATGCTGTCGTACGACGAAAGGTCGTCGGCCCACAAGAACGATTGCCCGCGCAACTCGATGCTCGCGGGGAAGAAACGGAACATAGCCCACAGAATAGGCAACTGAATAAGCATCGGAATGCAACCGCCCAAAGGATTTATGCCTGCTTTCTTGTAAAGCTCCATCGTGGCCTGCTGTTTCTTCATCGCATCCTCCTGACGCGGATACTTCGCATTCAGGGCATCCACCTCGGGCTTTATGACGCGCATTTTGGCCGTCGAAAGGTAGCTTTTATAGGTGAGGGGATATATCAACAACTTGATCAGCACCGTAAGGATGAGTATTATCAATCCGAAACCCGCTATGTAGTTATGCAGGAAATCGAACACGGGAATGACGATCCAGCGATTGATCCATCCCACCAGCCAGCCGCCCAGCGGGATGAGTCGCTCCAGCGCGATCTTCTCGCCGTCGGGGTCCGTGACCTTCGACAACACGGCATATTTGTTGGGGCCGCAGTAGATCGACAGAGCATACCCGTCGGTCTGCGCATTGTAAGGCAGGCCCGCACGCACCGCAAAGGTCTTGATGTATCCCGAATCCGCGGCCTCGGTCGTGAAACTCATATCCGCATAGGCGAAATTGCCGTGCGCGATCAACGCCTCGGAGAAGAACTGCTGCTTGAACGCAATCCAGTTTATCTCGCTCTTCACGCTCTCCTGTTTCTCGCCGTCACCCATACCCAAATCCTCGATCGACGCCTCGTCGGGCAGACGATACGACAAGGTGGTATACATGTTCTCATTCTTGAACCCGCGCTCGTTGCGATAGGTGCGGTTACCCCACTCCAGTCCCAGCGTCGACTGCGCCGCCATCATAGGGGCCATGTTCACCATCTTCACATTAAGGTCGATCATATAGTCGCGCGCGGGATCCTTCTCGTCATAGACCACATATTCGAACAGCAAACAGGCATCCTCGCCCACGTCGAGACGCATGACGAGCGTCTGGAATCCGTCGCCGCGGCTCACTCCCGCGTTAGTGAACACATAATCCGCAGTGTTGATCTTCACATTCTTGCGATCGCGCTTCACATAGAACTCCAAATCGAACTCGGCGCTCGACGGATCGAACAGCACCACTTTCTCGTTGCGCTCGCCTTTGGGCGCATATCTGGTGTAGTCGTGAAGCGTCACTTTCGAGAGCATACCGCCCGCGGTGGTGAACTCGGCCGTGAGATAATCGTTGGACAAGGCTACCGACGAAGGCACAGCATTCTTGGCCGCCGCGAGGCTCGCACCGAACATCTCGGTATCGCGCATAGCTGCGCTCTCGGCCGCAGCCAACGCCACACTGTCGGCAAGCTCGGGGGCGATGCCGTCCGACACGCCATCGTCCGAAACGGTTGTTTCGGACTGCATCTCGGCCTCCACCTGCGCAAGATACTCCTTATATTTTTCCTGTTGTTTGGAACTGTAAACCACATAGCCGATGAAGATCACGGCCATGAGCACGATTCCGGTAAGTGTTTTCTTATCCATCTGTAAGCATTAACGTTAACAACTACTTCGCCTGCTCGGCTCCGGCCTTGCGGCCTGCGTCGTACTTCAGGGCCGCAGCCACGAAAGCGACGAACAGCGGAGCGGGCGCGCTCACCGTGCTCTTGTACTCGGGATGGTACTGCGTACCCACGAACCACGGGTGATCCTTCAGCTCCACCACTTCGACAAGTCCCGTCTCGGGGTTGGTACCTGCGGCAACCATACCCGCGTTCTCGAACTGCGCGAGATACGATTCGTTGAACTCGTAACGATGGCGGTGACGCTCGACAATGGCATCGGCGCCGTAAGCATCGCGCACCTTGGTACCGGCCTTCAATGCACACGGATATCCGCCCAAACGCATCGTGCCTCCTTTGGCCGTAATACCCTTCTGCTCCTCCATCAGATCGATGACCGGATTCTTCGTCTGCTCCATCTCGCTCGAGTGTGCGTCTTTGAGACCAAGTACGTTGCGCGCGAACTCTATCACGGCGCTCTGCATACCCAAACATATTCCGAAGAACGGAACTTTGTTCTCGCGGGCGTAACGCACAGCCTCGATCTTGCCTTCTATGCCGCGATTGCCGAAGCCCGGGGCCACCAGAATACCGGCCATACGGCCCAGCGTCTCGCCCACGTTGTCGGCGGTGAGCTTCTCCGAATTGACATAGGTGAGCTTCACCTTGCAATTGTTGGCCGCGCCGGCATGGATGAACGACTCGCTGATCGACTTGTAGGCGTCGGGCAGCTCGGTGTATTTACCCACCAAAGCGATCTCCGCGGTACTCTCGGGATGCTTGATCTTCTCCACGAATCCGCGCCACGAATCCATGTTAGGCTCTTCGTGGCTCTCCACGCCGAGTTTTGCGAGCAACACTTCGTCCAGATGTTGCTCGTGCATGCGCAGAGGCACTTCGTAAATCGTCGGCACGTCTATCGACTCCACCACGGCGTCGGGCGTCACGTTGCAGAACAGTGCCACCTTGCGACGCACCTCGGGCGAGAGCGAATGCTCGGTACGCAACACCAGCACGTCGGGTTGCAGACCCGCCGACTGCAACTCCTTGACCGAATGCTGCGTCGGTTTGGTCTTAAGCTCGCCCGAAGCAGCCATGTAGGGGATGAGCGTCAGGTGAATCAGCACCGAATTTTGGTAACCCAACTGGTTGCGCAGCTGTCGTACCGACTCGATGAAAGGCAGCGACTCGATGTCGCCCACCGTACCGCCTATCTCGGTTATGATGACGTCGTATTTCTTAGTGGTGCCCAGCAGCTGTATGCGTCGTTTGATCTCGTCCGTAATATGAGGAATGACCTGCACGGTCTTTCCGAGAAACTCGCCGCGACGCTCCTTTTCGATCACGCACTTGTAGATCTTGCCCGTGGTCACATTGTTGTTCCGGGTGGTGGTTATCGAAGTGAATCGCTCGTAATGGCCCAAATCGAGATCGGTCTCTGTACCGTCCTCGGTCACGTAGCACTCGCCGTGCTCGTAGGGGTTGAGCGTACCCGGATCGACGTTTATGTATGGGTCGAGTTTCTGAATCGTCACGGAATAACCGCGCGCCTGAAGCAGACGGGCCACCGAGGCGGAAATGATGCCTTTGCCCAGCGAAGATGCAACACCTCCCGTAACGAAGATGTATTTCGGTTTGTTCAGTTTCATCAATATCAAAAATATTACTTGTTGTTACTTCAAAAATTTCCTCATATTCACCGCAACGGTCGGCCCCTCGGCCCGAGCCGAGAATCCGACCATGCGTTCTCACGGTTAGCGTCGTCGCCAATTCGTCACATCGCCGGGCCGCGAAGACGGTCGCGTCCCGACAAACCCGCGAAGATGCGATCTATTCCTCGCCCGCCTCCTCGGCGCCTCGGCTGTCGATCATCTTCACCTTTTCGATGGTGTCGCGCAACTCGCGTTTCGCCTTCTCGATCTTCTCGCGAATGTCGGCCACCATGGCGTCGGCGTTCTTCGATTTCGAGAAGAACCCTATATTGTTCTCCAGCAGGGCTATGTCCTGCTCCATCTGGCGTACCTTATTATAAAGGCGGTCGCGTTCGTTGCGCAGACGCTTGTCGCCCGACGACTTCATGGTCTGCAAACGCTCCTTGAAACGGTTCATCGAACGGTCGCGTTCCGTGCCGCGCAGTACGCCGAACATGGCATCCACAGCCTCCTTGTAACGCTTCTGCACAGCCTCTTTCTGCTTTATGGGCACGAACCCTATCTCGCTCCAGCGACGCTGGAAATCCTTTATCATATCGAAACCGCCCTCCTTCACGTCGGCCGTCCGCATCTCATCGAGCAAAGCCAGCTTCTTCTGCAAATTGCTCTCGTGCTCACCCTCCACATCGGCGAAATGACGCGACTTGCGCTCGAAGAACTTGTCGCACGCCGCGCGGAAACGTTTCCACACCTGATCCGAATAACGACGCGACACCGCACCGACCTCTTTCCATTTGGCCTGAAGCGCTATCAGCTCCTCGGTGGTGCGCTTCCACTCCTCGCTGTTCTGCAACGCCTCGGCGGCCTCGCATATTTCGATCTTGATCTGAAGGTTGTGATCCATTTCGGTCTTTACTCCCGCATAGAACTCGCGCTTGGCTTCGAAGAACTTGTCGCACGCCGCCCGGAAACGTTCGTATATTCGGGTATTGTCCTTCTTGGGCGCAAAACCTATCGTACGCCATATCTTCTGCATCTCCATCAGACGCTCGCCGGCCTTGTTCCACTCCTTGCGCGAGGTGTAGGGCTGCTCCGACAGAGCCTCGGTCTTTTCGCACAACTCGCTCTTAAGCTCCAGATTCTTCACCTGTTCCTGCTTCAGACGCTCGAAAAACTCCTGATGCTGCTTGTTTATGCGCGCCGAAGCTGCCTTGAAACGCTCCCAAAGCGTCTCCTTGTATTCGTTGGCCACGGGGCCCGTCTCGCGCCACTCGTCGTGCAGTTTCTGCAATTTGTGGAACGCCTCCACGATCGACGGCTCGGTCACCAGAGCTTCGGCCTGCTCGCACAGAGCGACTTTCTGCTCGTAGTTCTTCTTCAGATCCAGATCGCGCAGCTCTTTGTTTATCTTTATGAAGTTGTAGAAATTCTCGACATGCAGATTGTAGGTCTCCCACAAATCCTTCACCTTCTGCTGAGGCACCACGCCCGTCTCTTTCCAGCGCTGCTGCAATTCGCGGAACTTGGCGAAAGTGTTGTTCAATGTCTCGTCCGAATCGACCAGCTCCTTCAACTCATTGATTATCTCCAGCTTTACCTTCAGATTCTCCTCCTTGATCTTGTCCAGCCCCGCCATGTATTCGTCACGACGGCGGCGATACTCTCGGAACAACTCTTTCAGACGTGCCTCCGACTCATCCGCCACGGGCACGAACTCGGCTCCCGCCTCTTCCCGCGCCTCGAAATCGCGACGCGCGGCATCCGTTTCGGCGCGATGCAGTTTATAGAAAGCTATCTTTATGGCCTCCACGCTTTTGCGCAAAGTCTGCACAGGCTCCTTTTCGAGCATTTCGGCGAACATGTCGACCAACTCCCGTTTGCTTTTACCGCTCAAATCGGTCTTATCGACCTCCGCTGCGGCCTCCTCGGCCGTCTCCTCGTCGAGTTCCAAACCGGCCTGTTCGGCATCGAGGGCAGCCTCTTCTTCCGACACCTCGCAGGCGTCGAGAGCGGCGGCGGTATTCACGGGGGCGGATTCGGGGGCGGCCTCCACGGCCTGCTCCTGCGCCTTTTCGGCATCCGTGGCAGTCACGTTTCGCATATCATCGGCATTGCCGATCGACTCCGCGGGAGTCGCAGGGTTCGAATTTTCAGTAGCCATCACTTTTCGTTTTAAGATTACGCCATGCGTCCGCATCGAAGCGCATAGATGCAGCAAATATAAGCAAATTATCCGTGAGCCGCGCCCTTTTTTATACGGAATTTCATATATTTGTAGAAAATTAATCCGATCATGGGATACCGCATACTTATCATCGACGACGAGCAGGACATTCTGGAGTTCGTGAAATACAATCTCGAACGCGACGGTTACGAGGTATTCACCGCCTCCGACGGCGCCGAGGGGCTGCAAAAGGCTCTCGCCGTCAAACC
>CAUDHE010000113.1 GCA_958449275.1 uncultured Alistipes sp.
CCCGAAAACAAGGTCATCTTGGCGCAATACGACGCAAAACAGATATACTACTACCAGTTCTCGAACCGCGGCGAGACTTTCGACGTGGCCAACGACCCCGCCATGCAGCTCTACAACGGCTACTTCGGCGGCGGCATGAACTCCATAGTATTTCAGGAGATGCGCGAGGCGCGGGCACTCGCCTACTCGGCTTCGGCCTACATGTCGACGGGTCTGAAGCGCAACGAGCCTTACACCTACTCGGCATTCATAGCCACGCAGAACGACAAGATGCAGCAGGCGGTGGAGGCATTCGAGCAGATCATAAACGAAATGCCCGAATCGCAGGCGGCGTTCGAACTGGCCAAACAGTCGCTGCTCGGCTCGATCGAGACGTCGCGCACCATAAAGAGTCAAGTGCTCGACAGCTATTTGTCGAACGTAATCTGCAAAGGGCTGACGGAGGATCGCAACAAGGCCATATACGAGCAGGTGAAAAACCTGACGCTGGAGGATGTGAAAGCCTACCAGCAGAAATGGGTGAAGGACCGAACCTACACCTACTCGATTCTGGGCGACAAGAACGATCTCGACATGAACTATCTCCGCACGCTCGGCCCCGTGACCGAGGTGACGCAGGAGCAGATCTTCGGATATTGATAAAAATCGCTCTGCACGACATACGGCAGTCCTCGAAAAGGGCTGCCGTTTTTTTGTGTATCAGATATTATGCGAATGAGCCGCAGCCTACCCGCGGAAGCCTGCAACTCACTAACGTTCGAAAGCGGTCTTGGCAGGCTGACGCCCGAAAAACTCTACCTGCCGCCGTACATATAGGCCCAAAAGCTGTCGGGATACATGGCGCATGCCTGCATGCGGCGGTCGGCATCCATTAATTCGACGAAACGTTCGAACTCTTTGGCTCGAAGCGGATTCATGCGAAACATCTTCAATATATCCGGACTGCGGCGCGACAACAGCAGCAAAGCCTCCTCGTAATGACGCGGCAACGACCCCGAGGGCGAATAAACCCTGCCCGCCACGCTCGGAAACAGCTCCGCGAACCCGTCGAGATCCCTCGACGCCAGCAGACCGCACAACAGCATCTCGCCGCACTTGCGGTTTTCGGGATGCGCATGAAACAGACACGCCATATCGGTCAGCAGCGGCCTTTCGTTGCGCGCGCACGTCAATACGGCATCGTCCGCCGCGGCGGTTCGCTCGGACATCGAACGCGACAGATCGCCCATGCGGCTGCGCACCCAACTGCCGTGACACGACGAGTGCATCAGAACTCGCAAATATTTCTCGGCCGTCTCCGTTTCGCCCTGCCTCAGAAAAGCGTCGGTTATCCGTCGCATCGATCGGAACGAACAACCGAAAGTCGACAGACAGTTGAGCTGAAACAATTGGTGTATCGCCTCGTTGTCCAGCCCCAGACACTCGGCCAGCAGAGCATTGAAATTGCATCCTACCACATCGGTGCTGCCTGCGAAAAACATATCGTCGGCATCCGTGATACCGTAACGGAACGCCTCCTCGGCCAGCCGCCCCGTCTCGATCAGCGCCAGCAACGCGTAACGCCGCCGTACGGGATCATCGGCCGACACCTCGGGCGTCACGACATCCAAAATATCGTCCCACCGCCCCTCTTCGGCCATATGCTCGACGCGATGAATCCGCTCGCGGATGCGATATTCCCTGCACCCGAGCGACGAGGCCATGCCCGCGGCCAACAGCAAACAAGGCATCACGGCCCGCAGAATACACCATCGGCCGCACGTCGCAACAACCTCACGCCGCCGCACTGAGAGACACACCGCGAGTGCGACGACAGCCGAGCAGAGACACCACGCCAACGACCCCTCCAGATCGCGATAGCCGCCCTGCAATGCGACGAACACCGCCACGGGAACGAAAGTTGTCCACATCATACGGCCGCGTCCCAAACGCCACACTACCGTATCGGAACACGCCATCACCACCCATGCGAATAACGTTTGAAGCAACGCACCCAAAACGGGCGAATGATAGAATTGCAGCAGAAACGCCCCCGCATATTTCAGAGCGCCCGACGGATAACGCACCTGCAAATGCAGGAAGTCGGGCAAGGTCGAGAAATAGGAGACGCCCTCCATCCATCGCATGGTCTCGGGATAAGCCGCGATCCAAAATACGAACATGGCGGGCAAGAGCAACGCCGAATGAAGCAACAAGGTTCGTTTCATGACATTATCGTTATTTGAACAGCGCTCGCAACCCGCGGCGGGACAAACGCACCTCGCCACGCACGAACTCGGGAATATTGTACGATTTCATACGCCACGCATTCTCGTCGGGATTGCGCTGCGGCAGCAGGAAAGGTTTTCCGCACGTTCCGTCGGGCGACACGGCGGCCACATACAGACGCGTGTAGCGACCGTCGTCGCGACGGCTCGCGAACACCGCCCAGCGGCCCGACGACGACCACGCATGACAACTCTCGGCCGCCGCGCTGTTCAGCGCCGACACGTCGACCGCCGAACCGTCGCGCAGATCGATCATTGCCAAATCGGCCTCCTCGTGCCACACGGGAAACGTTCCGAAATCGGCGAGAGCATACATCAGAAACCGTCCGTCGGGCGACACGCGCGGAAAAGAGACACTGCCGCCCTCGGTCCGCGAATTGCGTAGCGTGTCGATCCGCTCGCCCAATACGCCCGTCTCACGGTCGAACGACACGCTCAACAGATCGTAATGCACCGACTCGCGGTCGAGAGGCATGCTCCGCGGCTCGGCCGAACAGAAATAGAGTCTGTCGCCGTCGGGCGACCATGCGGGAAATGTCTCCCACCGCTCGGCCGAGAAGAAACGGTCGTCGGTAAGCATCCGCCCCGTCCGGGTATCGTAAATCATCAGGTCGGAACTCTGGTCGTAAACCTCGATCGGCTGCCCGTGGCCTCCGAAAAAGGATTGCGCCGTGTCGTTGGACGAGAAAGCCACATAACGGCCGCGGGGATTCCACATGGGATATACGCCCTGACGAAGGGGGGGGGTGGATGTCAGATCGACCTTATCCATACGCCCGTCGACCGCGAATACGGTTCCGCCGCCTTGCCCGCGCGCATGAAAAAGCATCTCGTCGGGCGAGTAGTCGCGGAAAGAGTGGCAGTTGACGCACCCCGCAGAGTTGACCGAATTGTCGACCAAAACTTCTTCGTCGAAGTTCGTCAGGTCGCGCTGGTAGATACCCATCTGCGACCATCCTTCGTACCCGGGCTCTATCAGACGGTAAACGACACGCTCGTCGATCGGATCGGGCGAGATACGGATTCGAAAAGGAGCATACCGCACCCCGTCGGGCTCCGACGCACTCCACGCCGACACTCGCGCCTCGACCTCGCCGCCGACAGCAGCGTCCAGCAACGCGCGCCATTTCTTCAAAGGTATGTCGATCGCGCCCTTGCGCCCCTCGGCGACCAAACATACCGCGCCGTCGAAAGCGAACTCGGCGCGGATGCGCTCCGCCCCGCGAATCTTGAAATTGAGCGGCGCGATGTTGCACGGCACCGTCACCTCCGCATAATCGGGATAGATCGGCGGCGCGTCATCGATCGTGCGTGCCGCATCCCCCGCGCCGCATCCGCACGAGAGCAACGCGGCAGAGGCCAGTATGGTTGCTAAATATCCGATATTCATACGAATCGATAATTACGAAACTACTCGCAATAGAGGTACGACCAAAAACTGTTCGGCCAGTTCTGTTTCACGGCTCCGCGGAGCCCCTTGTTCATGAATTGCGAAAAACGGCCGAATTCGCGCGTTCGCGCGGGATTTATCGTAAAACGGCCCGCCAGTTCGGGATTACGCAACGAAATAAGCAGCAACGCCTCTTCGTAATGCGCGGGCAAAGGCTCAGCATCGGCGTAAAATCGCGGAGCGAACTCGGCGAACATGGTCTCGAAATCGTCCAAAAGCCCGGCCGCAAGGAATCCGCAAAGCAGCATATCGACATATTTGCGATTCTCGGGTTCGGCTTTCGACAGATTATACATATCCATCAATATCGGGGCCTCCGCCTGCGAACCTACACACAGGTCGCCCGCCGCAAACGCTTCGGGGCGCACCGCCCCCGACTTCAGGTCGTCGAGCATCGTCATGCGCGAGCGTACCCAAGGACCGTTGCAAGCCGAACGGCTCAGAACGGTCAGATACTTCTCGGCCAGCACCGCATCGCCCTGACGCAGGCAGGCATCGGCAATCCGCCGCAAAGTACGGAACGAAAAACCGAACACGGAGTGCTCGTTGAGCAAATACATCGTATGTATCACCTCGTTGTCGATACCCAAATTCTCGTAAAACAACGAATTGAAATATATGCCGACGAAATCGTCGCTGTGCGGAAAGAAGAAATCGTCGGGCGATTCCACGCCGTACTCGAACATGCGGTCGGCCAACTGCCCCGACTCCGACAGAGCCAGCAATGCGTAACGCCGACGCACGGGATCCTCGGCCGCCGCCTCGGGCGTGACTATCTCCAGCAGACGATCCCACTCCTTCGCCTCGGCCAGATGCTCGACCCTGTGAATGCGTTCGCGAACGAGGCACTCCTTATCGGCATAAGAGGTACAGATGCCGACGAGCAGTATCGCACACGGCAGCACGTAACGACAAACGGCATTCACCGCACCCGCATACGACCGACGCTTCCGGACTTTCGCATCGCGTCCACGCTTCACGGGTTTGACCTCCGCGTCCTCGGGAGCGCGGAACGCATCCTCGTCGGGACGACGCACCGAGATGCGCAGCACGACGGCGACAACCACGGCCCACAGACACCACAACAGCGATTTTTCCAGATCACGGTAACCGCACTGCAAGGCTACGAATACCGCCACGGGAACGAACGCCGTCCACATAAGCCGCTCGCGCCGCAGCAGACGGTAAACCGCCGTGTCGGCGCACACCAGAACGATCCACGCAAACAGAGCCTGCAACAGCGCTCCGACGACGGGCCACCGATAGAATTGCAGCAGGAAAGCTCCCGCATACTTAACCGCGTCGGCAGGCAAACGCACCTGAAGATGCAGGAAGTCGGGCAGCGTGCTGAAGAACGAATACTCTTCCATCCACCTCATGGTGTGCGGATAAGCCGTCAGCCAAAACAGAAACAGCAACGGCACGGCAACAGCCGAATGGGTCGTAATTATCTTTTTCATAACGACTTGTATCTTGTCATTAGTACTAATCAGGCAACAGGTCCGCGACAGCCTGTCAGTTGATAGCCTTGCTGCTCACGCCCTTTCCCGCGGATGTGTCGAGCAGATCGAGCAGCCGATCTTCAGGCAGTTTCACTTCGCCCTTCACCGGTTCGGGTATGTTGTAAGACTTCAGGCGCCATACATTGTGGGCAGGGTCGCGCTGCGGCAGCAGGAACGGCTTGCCGCACACCCCGTCGGCAGAGACGTGAGCGATGAATATGCGGGCATAACGGTTGTCCAAACGACGGCTCGCGAAGATCACCCAGCGGCCCGACGACGACCACGAGTGGTAGCTCTCGCTGCAATCGCTGTTCAACGCCGACACGTCGACCGACGAGCCGTCGCGCAGATCGATCATCGCCAGATCGGCCTCCTTGTGCCACACGGGGAATGTACCGTAATCGGCACGGGTATACATCAGAAAACGTCCGTCGGGCGATATGCGCGGATAGGCCGCGCTGCCGCCGTCGAGACGCGAGCTGTAGAGCGTATCCACACGCTCGCCCAACACTCCCGTTTCGCGGTCGAACGGCACGCACAGCAGATCGTAGTGCAGTTCGCGACGCTCGGCAGGCATATTCACCCCCTCGGCCGAGGCGAACAGCAGGCAATCGCCGTCGGGTGTCCACTCGGGATAGCTCTCCCAACGCTCGCGCGTCATGAAACGTTCGTCGGCGATCACTCGGCCCGATTCGGTGTCGTAGATTATTATGTCTGACGCGGTGTCGAAAGTCTCGTTCACCTGACGGTCTTTGGCGTAAAACGTCTGATAGGTCTCGTTCGAAGAGTAGGCCACGTAACGCCCCCGCGGATTCCATTTGGGATAGGTACCCTGCTTACGGGGACCTATGCCCGCGAGGTTCACCTTCTTCGCCTCGCCGTCCTGCCAGAACACGGTTCCGCCGCCCTCGCTGCGCGAGTGGAACATCATTCGGTCGGGCGAATAATCGCAGAACGAATGGCAGTTGACGCAGCCCATGCCGTTCACCGAATTGTCTACCAGCACCTTTTCGGTGAACGTGGAGAGGTCGCGCTGATAGATACCCATTTGCAGCCACCCCTCGTACCCGGGTTCCATGAGTCGGTAGGCAACCCATCCGTCGATGGGATCGGCCGAGACGGTCACGGCGAAAGGCGCGTAACTCACCCCGTCGGGACAGTGCTCGCCCCACGCCGACACCCGCACGGCCAACGTGCGACCTCGGCACTCGTCGAGCAACGCCCGCCACTCGCCGACAGGAATGTCGACCAACCCGCGACGCCCCTCGACCGTGAGTCGCGGCAATTCCGTAAAGGATTCGGAAGGCAATGCGACGCCCACCGCCTCGGCGACGGCGAAAAACTCCGCACGTACGAAATCGGCATCGTCGACG
>CAUDHE010000114.1 GCA_958449275.1 uncultured Alistipes sp.
GAGGCGTCGGACCTGGGCGTCGATCCCGCGACGGGGCGCTGGAAAGCGCAGCGCTACATCGTGCGCCGCACGGACGAGGCGGGCGAGGAGAGTTTCGAGCAACTGCGCGACCTCGACACGCTCATCAATCTCGACGTGCGCGAACTGGGACGCGTGGACCGCATGGCTCTGACCATGAAGATCGGCGAGCTGAACCGTTTCATCCGACAGCAGAGGTCGAAAGGATCGGACTCGATAAACATACTCGAGGTGCAGCGTCACAGCCGCTTCGCCTACCCAATGGCCACATTCATACTGACGCTCATCGGCGTGTCGCTCTCGTCGCGCAAGGTACGCGGCGGCACGGGTCTGCACATAGGTATCGGCATCGCCCTGTGCTTCTCCTACATCATGTTCAACCGCGTGTTCGAGGAGTTCGCCAAGAGCGGATCGCTGCCAGTGTGGCTGGCGGTGTGGATGCCCAACATGATCTTCGCCGTCATAGCGGCCTATCTCTATCGTAAAGCTCCGAAGTAATGGTACACTGGCAAGACATAGCGGCCCGCGTCGAGGCGGGCGAACGGCTCTCGGCGAGCGATGCGTTCACGTTGTGGCGCGATGCTCCGCTGTGGCGTCTCGGCTCGCTTGCCGCGGCGCGCAAACGTGCGGCGAGCGGCGACAAGGTATATTACAACCGCAATTTCCACATCGAACCCACCAATCTGTGCGTGTTCAACTGCAAATTCTGCTCCTACCGCCGCCCCAAAGGCAGTCCCGAAGCGTGGGACATGACGCCCGAGCAGATCGACGCCAAGGTGCGCGGCTATGTCGGCCGCGGCGTTACCGAAGTGCATATCGTGGGCGGAGTGCATCCCGAACACGACATATATTATTATTGCGACATGATCCGCCGCGTGAAGACGATCCTGCCCGAAGCGGCAGTCAAGGCATTCACGGCCATCGAATTGTCGTACATGATCCGCAAGGCGGGGCTTTCGGTCGAGGAGGGTCTGCGCCTGCTTATCGAGGCCGGTATGGATGCCATCCCTGGCGGCGGCGCCGAGATCTTCGACGAAGAGATCCGCTCACGGATCTGCCCCGACAAAGGCTCCACGGCCGAGTGGTTCGAGGTGCATCGCACCGCGCACAAGGCCGGCATAAAGAGTAACGCGACCATGCTTTACGGTCATGTGGAGAGCATCGACCACCGCATCGACCATCTGCTGCGCCTGCGTGCGTTGCAGGACGAGACGGGCGGATTCAACGCGTTCATTCCGCTCAAGTACCGCAACTTCGGCAATTCGATGTCGGAGATAGGCGAAGTGCCCGTCACAGACGACTTGCGCACGCTGGCCATGAGCCGTCTGGTGCTCGACAACGTACCGCACATAAAGGCCTACTGGGTGATGTACGGCAAGCAGACGACCGAGACGGCATTGGCGTTCGGCGCCGACGACATAGACGGCACCATCGACGATTCGACGAAGATATACTCGATGGCGGGCGCCGACGACACCCGTCCGCGCATGAGTGTCGACGAAATGCGCGAAATGGCGACCCGTGCGGGATTCCGCGCCGTGGAACGCGATACGCTGTATAACGAAATTGAAGTGATTTAACCCCGATATTACGATGGAGAAGAAGAGAAACACCGCAAAACGACGGGCCGTGCAGAGCGGCGGACGCGCGGGTGCGCTGATCGAACGGCTGCGCCGCTCGCCCGTGGCGTATCACGTGTTGCTGATAGTGCTGACACTGACGGCGATAATCGCAGCGTCGAGTCTGCTCATGATGTTCATAACGCGCCACGGCACCCACCGCACGGTGCCCGATTTCATGGGCGTAAAGATCGCCGACGCCCGACAGACCGCCCGCAAAGGCGGTTTGGAAATCATAGTCAACGACTCTCTGTTCGTGCCCGCCTACGAGGGCGGCATAGTGCTCGACCAGTTGCCCAAGGGCGGTGCCGAGGTGAAGGCAGATCGCAAGATATATGTGACTATCAATTCGTTCCGCCAAAAGATGGTGAAGGTACCCTATGTGGCGGGCCGCTCGCTGCGTCAGGCCAAGAATATGCTCGAAGTGGCCGGACTGGGCATCGAACGCCTCGTTTACGTGGCCGACATAGCTACCAATTACGTGCTGGCCGAGTATGTCGGCGACCGCGAGATCGGGCAGGACTCCGACACCGAGATCGAGATGGGTTCGGGCGTGGTGCTCAAGGTGGGCGCTGAACCCGAGAAGAACACCACCATAGTGCCCAAAGCCGTGGGCCACACTTTGCAGGAGGCCAAAAGCCGTCTGTGGGAGCAGGGGCTGAACGTCGGCGAGGTGATCTTCGACGGCGACATCGATCTGCTGAATCGCAAGAACGCGCGAGTATACGCCCAGTCGCCCGGCCACAATGCGGGAGCACGGCTCGGCGCGACGGTCGATCTGCGTCTCACGCTCGACGAGGCCGCGGTGGAGAAGGGCAGCAAATCGTCGGACCTGAAGGCCAAAGAGCTGTCCGAACAGCGTCTGCGCGAGGAGCGCGAGCGTCTCGATTCGTTGGAGCATGCCGAACGCGACGACGTGGTGCGTGCGCTGCGCGAGAGCAGTGCCGCGAACGGGGAGGTGTCGACGACCGACGAAGACGAATTTTTTTAAACGCCGCTTATGAATCCTGACGAAAAGCATATCGACGCGATCGATCTCAACGACATTGCCGAGGGCGATGCGGCCGACGAACTCTACGAGCACTTCGCCATCACGGTCGACCGCGGACAGTCGATGCTGCGGCTCGACAAATTTCTGGTCGACCGCATGGAACACTGCTCGCGCAACCGCATACAGACCGCCGCCGACAACGGCAACATTCTGGTGAACGGCACAGCGGCCAAGTCGAGCTACAAGGTGAAGCCGCTGGACCGCATAACGCTGGTGATGCCTTACCCCAAACGCGAGGTGGAGATCATCCCCGAGAACATTCCGCTCGACATAAAGTACGAGGACGACGACATAATCATAGTCGACAAGGCCGCGGGCATGGTGGTGCATCCCGGGTGCGGCAATTACAGCGGCACGCTGGTGAATGCCCTGACCTATCATCTTCGCGATCTGCCTATGTTTCAAGAGGGCGACATGCGCGCGGGACTGGTGCACCGCATCGACAAAGATACCTCGGGCCTGCTGGTGGTGGCGAAGAACGAACGTGCCCACGCGCGGTTGGCCAAACAGTTTTTCGACCATACGATCCACCGTCGCTACATGGCCCTGGTGTGGGGCGATTTTCCCGCCGACGAGGGTACCATCGTCGGCAACATCGGCCGCAGTCCGCGCGACCGATTGCAGATGTATGTCTTCGCCGACGGTTCGGACGGCAAACACGCGGTGACGCACTACAAGGTCCTGCGCCGCTACGGTTACGTCACTTTGGTTGAATGCCGTCTGGAGACGGGGCGCACCCACCAGATACGCGTACACATGGCATGGCAGGGACATCCGCTGTTCAACGACGCACGCTACGGCGGCGACCGCATACTGAAGGGCACCACTTTCAACAAATACAGACAGTTTGTCGAAAACTGTTTCTCGCTGTTGCCGCGTCAGGCTCTGCACGCCCGTTCGCTGGGCTTCGTCCACCCTTCGACGGGCCGCGAGGTGATGTTCGAGAGCGAATTGCCCGACGATATGAAGGCCGTACTGGCCAAATGGGACGGCTATGTAGCCGCCCGCGGCGCCGACGGGGAGTAACGCCGTCAGGGTTTATGTGATTTAACATAAACGAGCGGGTATTGCAGTTCGAAGAACTGCGCGAGCCGTAGCCTCGCCCCGCGGAGGCTCGCTGTCGCTCACCCTGCAGTCTACGACTCGAAACAGACGATCCGCGAGCGGATTATTCGTGAATATTGCGAAAACGACCTATGTTTTTACCTACAACGATAAAAGAGGTACGAGCCCTGGGGTGGGATTACATCGACGTGATCCTGTTCACGGGCGATGCCTACATCGACCATCCGTCGTTCGGCGCGGCCGTAGTCGGCCGACTTCTCGAGGCCGAAGGTTGCCGCGTGGCCATAGTGCCGCAACCCAACTGGCGCGACGATCTGCGCGATTTTACCAAGCTGGGCGCACCGCGCATGTTCTTCGGCGTCACGGCGGGATCGATGGACTCGATGGTAAACCACTACACCGCAAACATACGTCTGCGCAGCAACGACGCCTATACGGCGGGCGGCAAGGCGGGCTTTCGCCCCGATTACGCAGTCACGGTCTACACCCGTATTCTGAAGCGGCTCTATCCGCACGTACCCGTACTGATAGGAGGCATAGAAGCATCGCTGCGGCGACTGACCCACTACGACTACTGGAGCGACAGCCTCAAGCCGTCGGTTCTGGTCGACAGCGGCGCCGACCTGCTGATGTACGGCATGGGCGAGCGGGTGATCCGCGACGTGGCCCGTGCCTTGCGCAACGGTTTCAACGCCAAACTTCTGCGCAAGATCCGTCAGGTGGCTTTCCTCTCCGACCGCGGTTACGTCGACAAGCTCGATCCCGAACACACGCTGCATCTCAGCTCATACGAAGAGTGCCTGCGCGACAAGCGCGCTTTCGGCCGCAACTTCGTGGCTGAGGAGACGCTCAGCAACATGATGGAACCCGTCACGACTCTCGTGGAACGTACGGGCGACCGCTATGTGGTGGTCACGCCGCCCAACGCCACCCTCACCGCCGAGGAGCTGGACCGCTCGTTCGATCTGCCCTACGAGCGCGCTCCCCATCCGCGCTACCGCGGCAAGGGCGACATCCCCGCATGGGAGATGATAAAGCACTCGGTGAATATCCACCGCGGTTGCTTCGGCGGCTGCTCGTTCTGCACCATATCGGCACACCAGGGCAAGTTCATCAATTCGCGCAGCGAACGGTCGATCCTCGCCGAGGTGGAGCGCATTACGCGCATGCCCGATTTCAAAGGCTACATATCCGACGTAGGTGCGCCGTCGGCCAACATGTACGGCATGGGCGGCCGCAACCGCGATCTCTGCCGCAAGTGCCGACGCCCGTCGTGCCTCCACCCCTCGAAGTGTCCCAATCTGGACAACGACCATTCGCGCCTGCTGGCGCTCTACGAACGCGTCCGCAATGTGAAAGGTGTGAAAAAGGCGTTCATCGGCAGCGGCATACGCTACGATCTGTTCGACGGCCCCGCCTATCTGGATACCGTCGTGAAACACCACACCTCGGGCCGCCTGAAGGTCGCGCCCGAACATACCGAGGACCACGTGCTGGCGCTAATGCGCAAACCTCCGTTCGCCATGTTCGAACGCCTGAATGCCGATTTCCGCCGCATATGCGACGACAACGGATTGCGCTACCAACTCATACCGTATTTCATCTCGTCGCACCCGGGGTGCCGCGAGTGCGACATGAAAGCCTTGTCGGAGAAGGTGCTGGGACGCCTGCATTTCGACCTCGAGCAGGTGCAGGATCTCACTCCCACGCCCATGACCCTCTCGTCGGTGATGTTCCACACGGGCGAAAATCCCTACACGGGCGAAAAGGTATACGTGGCGCGTTCGCAGGATGACAAACGCAGGCAGAAATCCTACTTCTTCACCTCAGCTCCCCGCCGAACCGAAAAAGGCGGCACGCACCGCAGACCTAAAATCAAACCTAAACGATAGAGCCATGAAACACTTTTTGATTACGGCCGTAGCGGCCGCGGCGGCGATGCTGTCGATCGGCTGTCGTGTCGACGCACCCGCCCCGATGAGCGTGGTGCCCGAAGCGCGCCACCTCGACTGGCACCGCATGGAACAATACGCCTTCGTGCACTTTACGGTCAACACCTTCACCGACCGCGAATGGGGTTACGGCGACGAACCCGAATCGGTGTTCGCCCCGACCGACTTCGATGCCGACGCGATGGTGAAGATCGTGAAGGACGCGGGCCTGAAAGGTCTGATCATCACGGCCAAGCATCACGACGGATTCTGTCTGTGGCCGAGCGCCTACACCGAGCATTCGATCAAAAATTCGCCCTACAAGGAGGGCAAAGGCGACATAGTGGGCGAACTGGCCGAAGCGTGCCGACGTGCCGACGTGAAGTTCGGCATTTATCTCTCGCCGTGGGATCGCAATCACGCAGATTACGGAAGCGAGGAATATCTCGAATATTACCGCAATCAACTGCGCGAACTGCTTACGGCCTACGGTCCCGTGTTCGAAATGTGGTTCGACGGGGCGAACGGCGGCGACGGATACTACGGAGGTGCGAACGAGAAGCGGGTGCTGGAGTCGGGTTACCTCTACTACGACTGGCCGAAGGTGGTGGAGATCATCCGCGAACTCTCGCCCGAAACCGTGGTGTGGAGCTCGTCGCTGCCCGACGCACGCTGGTGCAGTAACGAACGCGGTGTGATTACCGAGACCATGTGGTGCACAGCCACCCCCGAAAAGCTCTACCCCGACGGCCGCGACGACGTGGAGGTGCTGGCCCACGGCATGGA
>CAUDHE010000115.1 GCA_958449275.1 uncultured Alistipes sp.
CGCATGCCGTTGTGGGTTAAGCCGTCGCGCAAGATCACGCCCAAGGAGGTGTTCGACGCCATGCGCGACCACTACGAGGGCACACCGATGGATATGACGACCGATTTGGGCGCGGGCGGCCACGGATTGCCTTACCGTTGGCGTCCCATGTCGTTCGAAGTGGACGGCAAGGAGTATGTGAACGAGCGCGCCACGGCCACGCAGCAGACGGGATTCTGGCTCGTGGGGCAGGCCCGCAAGGGTAAGACGGGTATACTGTGGTTCGGCGTGGACGATGCCGCCACCTCGTGTCTGACGCCCGTATACTGCAACACCGCCGAGGTGCCCGAGTGCATGGCCGAAGGCAACGGTTCGATGCTGGAGTATTCGCCCACGTCGGCATTCTGGCTCTTCAATCGTGTCACGAATTTTGCATACATGCGTTACGACATGATGTCGGCCGACATACGTCGCGTGGTGGATTTCTGGGAAAACTCTATGCTCAAGGCCGTGGCAGGTGTCGACGCCGATGTCGCCGCCATGTCGGACAAGGCCCGCAAGAAACACCTGACGCGCTTCAGCACGCAAACGGCGCAGACGATGTTCGACAACTGGACGCGTTTGGACAAATATCTGCTTCTGAAATATATGGACGGAAACGTAAAGAGCGAGTATGCCGACGTGATCGATTACGTGATAGGACGCAACAGCGGCAATTCGCACTTCGTCGACAACGGCAACGGCCGCGACATTCCCGACAAGATACAGTTCCCCGGGTATAACGAAAAGTGGAAGCGGGCCGTGGCTGCCGACAACGGCGAGATATTGAAGGCGGAGTAGTGACATAAAACCTTAAAATCAGATATGAAATACGACATAATCGTCATTGGCAGCGGTCCGGGCGGATACGTGGCTGCCATACGCGCCTCGCAACTGGGCAAACGCGTGGCCGTGGTAGAGAAAGCGGAGTTGGGCGGCGTATGCCTCAATTGGGGGTGTATTCCCACCAAGGCGTTGCTTAAGAGCGCCCAAGTATACAGCTACTGCAAGAACGCCGCTCACTACGGCGTGGAGATCACGGGCGAGGCGAAACCCGATTTCGCGAAAATCGTGTCACGCTCGCGCACGGTGGCCGACACGATGAGCAAAGGCGTGGCTTTTCTGATGAAGAAGAACAATATCGACGTAATCGGCGGATTCGGACGCGTGACGGGGCGCGGCAGGGTAGATGTGGACGGCACCGCATACGAGGCCGACGCCATAATCCTCGCCACGGGGGCCCGCCCGCGCGAGATGCCGTTCATGCCCGTAGACGGTAAAAACGTCATAACATCGAAGCAGGCATTGACATTGCCCGAATTGCCCGAATCGATGATCGTGGTCGGCTCGGGAGCCATAGGCAGCGAATTCGCATGTCTTTATGCCTCTCTCGGCGTGAAGGTGACGGTGATAGAGTACCTGCCCCAGATGATGCCGCTCGAGGACGAGGAGGTCGCGAAACAGATGGAACGGTCGTTCCGAAAGATGCGTGCCACGGTGCTCACCTCTACAAACGTGAAGAGCGTAACGGTAAACGGTGACGGTAAATGCAGCGTCGAGATCGAAGGCAAGAAAGGGGCGGAGACTCTCACGGCCGACATCGTTCTTTCGGCCGTGGGCATCAAATCCAACATCGAGAATATCGGGCTGGAGGAGTCCGGCATAGTAGCCGAACGCGATAAAATCAAAGTCGACGAGCACTACAAGACATCGTTGGACGGAGTTTACGCCATAGGCGACATAATAGCCACGCCCGCTTTGGCGCATGTGGCTTCGGCCGAGGCCATACATTGCGTCGAACATATATGCGGCCTCGATCCCGCCCCCGTAGACTATTCGACCGTGCCGTCGTGCATATTCACCTCGCCCGAGGTGGCGTCGGTGGGCATCACCGAGCAGAAGGCTCGCGAGGCAGGATCGGAATACAAAGTAGGGCGGTTCCCCTTCACCGCGTCGGGCAAGGCCACGGCCGCAGGCGACCGTGACGGATTCGTAAAGCTGATCTTCGATGCCGACGACAAGTTGATCGGAGCGCATCTGGTGGGCGCCGGCGTAACCGAAATGCTCGGCGAACCGACTGTCGCCAAGGCATTGGGAGCCTCGGCGCACGGCATAGCCCGCACCATACACGCACATCCCACGATGAACGAGGGCATAATGGAGGCTGCCGAAGCCGCTTTGGGCGCGGCCATACATTTATAGTATTTACAACATGACCGAATGCGGGGGTAACGATGAGTTACTCCCGTATTTTTTTACGGCAAGCGATATTTTATGAGAAAATAATTGCTTTCGGCGGGGCGATATGTTATATTTGCGAATAACGGGATAACAATCACCAAATATTACAAAAATGAGATCACAGGAACGAACGGCACGGCGAACTCTTTTATCGAGTTTCGTATTAATATTATTATGTCAGTTCTCATATTCGCAGGAGTGGCTGAAAGAGATAAATCACGCATTAGACCTGGCCGCGCGGGTAAGCGCCGAGAAGCAGATGACGCTCACGGCCTATCAGCACCTCGGTGCCGTAGACGGCGAAAAGGAAAAACTCGCCGTTCTCGACGAGATATTCGCCGACGACGCCGTGACCGTCGTAAATTCTTCGGACGTATTCTCGATTGTCGAGTGGGGCGACAGTCGGGCCTTTACATCCGAGGACCGCGAAAAATTCAAGAAACGGGTATACGACGCAATAGCAAGGGACACGATCGAAGTGGTGGAATTGAGCTGGGTCTATCGCGACCGAGACTATAAGTCGAAGGCTTTGGTCGGCCGTGACGGTATAGTTTACGACAATATAGCCTCTTTCGCCATCGATTACAGCGCTAATGCCGAAAAAAAGGAGACTTCGGCGAAGATCACCCGCCCGATTCCCGACGAGTTTTTCGGTGTCATACCTCAAAATATCGCAAACGACAAGCGCGGAACCACATTCGTGATGAACGAATATGTCGACGGCAAGTTATTGCTGACAGGCAAATACGCATGGCAGTACAAATACAGATTCATATCGGTATTCGACAATAACGGAATATTATGCAACAAGTCGTCGAAATCGGGTTACCAATCGAAAATCGGCTGGCAATGCAGTTCGGGATCGGGATTTATAGCCGGCGAAATCAATAAGTCCGCATACAACGAATATCAATTGGAATGGAAATGCTACGATGAACGGGGTGGCGGATCGGCTTTTTCCCGCACTATGATCCAACGCCCGTAGCAACGTGAACGAGGCCCCGCAGGCCTCGTTTTTTTATGTCATCTTATTATACGTGTGAATACGCTTTCGGGATATGCCACATCGCTCAGAAACAGCCCTCGGGCAGGTGCGCTGCCGCTCGAAAGCGACAGATCGCGGGCGATCAAAATGCTCTCGAAATCTTCGGGCGTGAGGCGTCCTCGGCCCACGTCGACCAGGGTGCCAACTATGGCACGTATCATGTTGCGCAGAAAGCGGTCGGCACGGATGGTGAAGACGAGCATGTAGCCCTCGCGCCTCCACTCGGCACGAATCACACGACATATATTGGTCTTGTTGTTGGAGTTCAGTTTGGCGAACGACGTGAAATCGTCGTGGCGCAAAAGCGATTCGGCCGCGCTGTTCATGCGGTCGATGTCGAGTGGCACGTAATACTGCCAAGCCGAGAAACGGCGGAAAGGATCCTTACGCTGCGAAATATAATACGTATACTCGCGCTCGACGGCATCGAAACGGGCATGCGCCGTATCGGCCACGGCCTTTACCGCCTTCACGGCGATGTCGTGTGGCAGGATGAGATTGAGTTTGTACACCAGCTTGTCGCAGTCGGTCACAGGTTGCGAACAGTCGAAATGGGCCGTGTAGTACGATGCGTTGACCCCCGTGTCGGTACGGCCCGCACCGACCGTCTCCACCTCTTCGCGCAGCAATGTGGACAGAGCCTTTTCCAAGGTCCGCTGTACCGTTGGTGCCGCAGGCTGGCGCTGCCATCCGCAATAAGCCGCGCCGTCGTAACATAGTTCCATGAAGTAACGCATGATTCGGGCAATTTACGATTTCGGAGTCGTGAGGGCCGCACGGTTCGTCCGCGAAAGCGCGCAACCCGCATTCGCTCGTTTGCGCGCTCCGCAGTCCGCGACCCTGATTATTTGGAATATTTGTCGTGCGAGTTGTCGGTAATGAATCGTTTGTCGAGTATGTGGAGATTGAAGAATACGCCCGAGCCTCCCTCTTCCGCAGCCTCGAGAACCTTGTTCTCCGCAGTGCCGTTGTGCTCGCCCAGTCCCATGTTGAAATTCATCACGGAAGACTCGAACTTTCCGTTCGATTCGAATCCCACGTGTTTCCTGCCGCGTTTCGAGTACCAGTAGGCATAGCAGTTGTTGTAGAGGCTGCGGCCGCCGTTTATGCGGAATGCGGTGGCGAACTCGTCGCTGTAACAGAAGTCGTACCAGTTATTTTGCGCCTCGTCGAGAAATCCGCAACTGCTTTGGTAGTGCTCGTCGTCGCCGTAGTAGAGCGGATGGATGTTACGCAGACAGTTGGCTTCCGAACGTATGAGGAATCCTATATACACGCCGCCGATGCGCATGTTGGAAAAAGTGTTATCGTAACCTTCGACCAATACTCCCACGCAATCGGGCTTGTTGTTGCCTACGATATTTACGCCGAATATGTCGGCATCCGACGATCCGCTGTTCACGCCGCGTTTGACGTGAATGCCGAGTGCGACGTTCTTAATCGAGGTGTTGCGAATGACGGTCTCGCGGCCTCCGTCGATCGATATTCCCTTTGCGACGCCGCTGCCGTCGATTATGCCGCCCGCGAAATAGTAGTTGCTGCCCGGAGTCTCGATATTGTTGGCGGCATCCTTGCCTCCCAACCGTATCATGGCCTCGGTATGCGACCAGTCGGGAACGGCTTTGATTACGGCATAATTGGAGAGTTCCAGCGCCACGCTCTTTTCGGGATCGGCGGGCGTGACTACGGGTTTCGAGATAAGATAAGTTCCGTCGGGGAAATATATCGTACGATTGGGATTGTCGTCGATGATTTTCTGTATCGCATCGCTGACGTCGTTCGCGCCGTCGGCACGAATGTAATCGGTCACCGCCACATACTTCTTTTCGGCGGGTATGCCTTGAGCGAATCCCGAGAAAACGGCGGCAGCGGCAATAATGGAGATCAAAAGTCGTTTCATGTAAAATGTAATTTATGTAAATCGACACAAAGGTATTAATTTTCGCGAAAATCGTATAACATATGTCGTCGAGGCGGTTTGTCTTGCGATATAATCAATAAAATCGCTATCTTTGCATGATCCGTACAAAAACGATTTTAAGATTATGAAAGCTATTATAATAGGTTACGGCAAGATGGGCCGCGAAATAGAGCGGATACTCGCCGAACGCGGCCACGAAGTGACGCTCATCGTAGATCAGGACAACGCCGCGGATCTCACGGCCGAGAATTTGGCCCGCGCCGATGTCGCCATAGAGTTTACCACGCCGTCCACGGCATACGGCAATATCCGCAAATGTCTGGAGTGCGGCGCGGCCGTGGTGAGCGGTACCACAGGCTGGACCGAGCGTCTGCCCGAATTGCAGGAGTTGTGCCGCGAACGCGGCGGGGCAATGTTCTACGCATCGAACTATTCGCTGGGAGTGAATCTCATGTTCCGCCTCAATCGCGAACTGGCACGACTCATGAATCGATTCCCCGATTACGATGTAAGCATCGAGGAGACGCACCACACGGAGAAGAAGGATTCGCCGAGCGGTACGGCCGTGACGCTCGCCGACGACATAATCGCGCGCATGGAACGCAAAAGCGGTTGGGTGAACGAGAATACCGACGATCCTTCGCTCATAGGCATACGTTCCTTCCGCGTGGGCATGACTCCGGGCGACCACTCGGTTACCTACACTTCGGAAGACGACGTACTGGAGATACGACATTCCATAAAGAACCGCCGTACGCTGGCGCTGGGAGCGGTCGTCGCGGCCGAATTCCTTTGCGGCAGGAACGGCGTTTACACGATGGACGATCTGATTTGACAAGAAACGCCCCTGCGGCGCACTGCCGCGAGGCATGGAAACGTTAATATTCGCGGCGGGCGGATCATCCGTCGGAATCGCGGACCGAATAAAAAACATTGCAATGAAAAAAATAAAGGATTTCTTCGGTAACAAATGGGTGGGATTCGCTTTGGCGACCATTCTCTACGTATTGTGGTTCGTGGTATGGACGGGCAACTTGTGGATGCTGTTGGGCGTGATCGTTATCTACGATCTCTACATTTCGCGTCTGTTCTACCGTTACGTGTGGAGCAAAAACCGCAGTCTGTGCG
>CAUDHE010000116.1 GCA_958449275.1 uncultured Alistipes sp.
CCGGGATTGTTTGATTAATATTAATTTGTCCCGATTTTAACGGGACACTAATGATGAAAAAAATATTTATTGATGATGCTATATCAAAATAATTTACACCTAAAGCGACTTATTTATCAAAGTATTTGCTGTTGACATATTGTATTGTTATCTTGTTAAAAGAAACCTAATCTTGTAATTTATATTGGCATAATGAAACCGACGTTTACACCTTTCCCCGACTTTGTTTTCAGGACGCCATTATTTCCGCTGGATGCTCCGGCAGAAGATACGACCTTGAGTCCTGAATTTCGGGAAGCGCTCTATTTAGCCTCGCCGGAGCTGTATGAAGGTTGTGTATCGAAAGACCGAAAAAAGCAGACTAAATTCGAACGTTCCGTTCTGAAATACCGGCACCGGGCAATGACACGGTGTACTCCGTTCGGTTTATTCGCAGGATGCAGCACGGGAAAGATTGCGAACAGTACATTGATCGAATTACCGGCTACGACGGACAACAAACGCCGCACCCGGTTGGACATGCAATATCTGTGTGCTCTGATTCAGGAGATCGAGCGTGACCCCAACGTGCGGGAGCAACTCGTATATTACCCGAATGACAGCCTTTATGAAATCGGCGGAAAGTATCGCTATGTCGAATATCACTATAAGAAATCGCAGCGCCAGCATACGGTTGCTTCGTTGGAAATCGACGAAGCGCTGGCCACGCTCCTGAACACGGCGGCAGACGGAGCAACAATCGAACAACTGGTGCAAGCACTCGTCGATGACGAGATAACCACGGAGCAAGCGCATGAATATGTCATCGAGACTATCGCCTCGCAAGTGCTGAAAAGCGAACTCGATCCATGTGTCGTCGGTGAAGACGTACTCGATACGCTTATCGATAAACTCTCCCGCCTGCAAAATGTTCCGCTCCTGCAACCGCTCCGACAAATCCAGGAGCTTCTGAACCGAATCGACGCACAACCGATAGGTACGACACTGCCGTTATATGATGAAATTTTATCGATCGTAAAAAATATCGGCGTAGGCTACGAGCCGAAATATCTGTTTCAGACGGATATGTTCAAACCGGTGCATCGGGCACAGGTGGATGAAAAAACCGTATCCCGAATCGTTCGTTTGATCGACTTTCTGGCGAAGATTACACCACCGAACGAACATCCCACGCTGCAAAATTTTATTCAGGCATTCCAAAGCCGGTACGAAGAGGCCGAAGTTCCGTTGGCTGTGGCATTGGACGGGGAGTTGGGATTGGGTTATCCGGTTTCATCGGGTAGCGGCGACGTCAATCCTCTGATTAACGATTTAGTATTTCCCGGTCGTTATTCAAATACTGTAACTGTTACCCAAACTCCCGCCGACCGCATTCTATTCGAAAAATATATCGAAAATGCCCGCAAAGAAGGCCACGTCGTATTGCTGGAGGACAAGGATTTCGAGAAACTGGACTACAAACATCAGTTTCCCGATACGATTGCCGTTATGTGCAGCCTGCTCGATAACGATCTAATCAACATAAAATCGGTCGGCGGAGTATGTGCGGCCAACCTTTTGGGGCGCTTCTGCCATATCGACGAGAGTATTATGGCTCTGGTCAAAGAAATCGCCGATTTCGAACAGAGGCAAACTCCGGACGTTATCTTCGCCGAAATATCGCATCTTCCCGAATCACGCATCGGAAATATCGCCTCGCGCCCGGTATTTAGGGAACATACGCTGCATTATCTGTCGAATTACGAACACGACGGAACGGATATTCCCATATCGGACTTGATGCTTTCCATTCGGCAGGGACGTCTGTTTCTTCGTTCCAAAAAATACGACAAAGAGGTCGTTCCCCGCTTAACGTGTGCCCATAACTATTCGATGAGTCCCATTCCGATTTACCGTTTCCTCTGCGATCTTCAACACCAACGGATAACCGGCGGATTGAGTTGCGGTTGGTCGGGACTTTTGGCCACTTATGATTATCTTCCTCGGATTCAATACAAGAACATTATTCTTTCGAGAGAACTGTGGAGAATCAAACAGGAAGAGGTCGAAGGGATGGACAAATTATCCGATTCGGAACTTTCCGTCCGCTTCAGGGAACTTTTACAGAAACGACAAATGCCGACGGAAGTCGTCATTCCCGACAGCGACAACGAACTCTATTTGAATTTGGAAGATACACAATGCCAACGACTGCTTCTGGAAGAGATCGCCAAACGCAAACAGATCGTATTGGAAGAATTTCTGTTTCGTAACGACTCCGGTATTGTCCGCCGGGGAAAAGACCGATTTACGAACGAGGTGATTTTCGCCTTTCATAAAAACGAGCAACATGATACAGAGAAAGTTCATACCCGGTAGCCAATGGCTATACTTCAAAATATACACAGGTGTCAAAACAGCCGATGAGGTTTTGGCGCATACCATACGGCCATTCCTTCGGGAACTGTACGCAGAGCGATGGATCGACGGCAGCTTCTTTATTCGTTATAACGACCCGGATTTTCATATCCGCCTGCGGCTCCACATCGACCAATTCGAGAACTACGCCCCTATCTTCCGGCGTTTCGAAGTGTCGTTTCAGCCTTTGGTGGAAAACGGGGCTGTTATAAGGGTTTTATGCGATACTTACGTCCGTGAAATCGAACGATACGGGGCAGATACTATGGAGCCGGTCGAACGATTGTTCGGAATAGACAGCGGTGCGATTCTGGAATTACTCGAAAAGATTGAGGAATTACCTACGGACACGAGGGAAACGACCCGCTGGCAGTTGGCACTGGCATTACTGGATGATACGATGACCTCCTTCGGAAAAACACCGGACGAGAAGAAAGCACTGTTTTCCCGGATGGCCGAGAATTTCAAGAAGGAGTTCGGATTCACCTCGCATTCGTTCACGAAACAGATCAATGATAAGTACCGCCGTTATCGAGCGGACATCGAAAAAGCGTTGTCCGACCGCGAGATGTTTACGGATTACGAAGCCATATTACAACCTCGCAAGTCGGAAATCGGGAAAGTCGCTGCGGAAATTTCCCGAATCCAATCCTCCGGCCTGGCGGCACCTACGATCGACGAGTTGCTGGGCAGCATTTCGCACATGACGATGAACCGTTGGTTCCGTACCAATAACCGGCAGTTCGAATTGGTTATTTATGATTTTTTAACCAAATATTTCGAGTCAGCGATCGCACGGACAAAGCGGCTTGCGGAAAAACAATGAAAGTATTCATCCCTATTCGGTAAAAATGAAAACGAGAATCGAACATAAAATCCATGAAATAGCCGATGTGCTGTTTCGGGATATGAAAGACGGTAAACTCGACAACGAAGGTGTCGGGTTGCTGGCCGGACAGACCGGCATCATTATCTTCTGCAAACACTATCTGCAAGTATTTCCCAATTCGGAGCAAGAGGAAATTTTAGAGGGCTTCCTCGAAACGTATTTCGATAAATTAACCTCCGAAATAGGATTATTGACATACTGCGGCGGATTTACCGGCGCTTTGGAGGGTTTGAAATACCTGAACCGCGAGCGGTTGTTGGAGATCGACTATTCCGATGTAGAGAAAAACTACCGGGAATTGCTGCAAACATTCGCGATAAACAGTATTCTAAACGGGAATTACGACTACCTGCATGGTGGACTGGGCGTTGTCAAATATTATTGCGACGACGCAGAGTTTGTAAACCGGGCATTAGAGGCATTGGAGCAAACCGCTGAAAAAGGAGATAGAATCTACAAATGGAAATCTTCGCTGGGACAGGACAAAGGCATAGGATACAATATCTGCCTGTCACACGGGATGTCGAGTATAGTATCCGTATTGAGCTTGTTGGAAAGCGAAGGAATCAATCGGGAAAGACGAGACCGAATCATCAGGCATACTTGTAATTATATTCTGTCCCAAGAGATAGATCATGTTAAATACGGTGCTTTCTTTCCGAGCCAATCTTTGGAGAATAATCCTGGTGACGATAATCATTATAGCCGTTTGGCTTGGTGCTATGGCGATTTAGGTGTAGCGACATCGTTGTGGCAGGCAGGAAAAGCGTTGCATAACCGGGAATGGCAGGAAAAAGCATTGGAGGTGCTGCGGTTTTCGACTTCGCGCAGGGATTTCCGAAATGCCGGTGTTATCGATGCCGGTTTATGTCACGGAGCAGCCAGTGTATGTATGATGTTCCATTATGCGTACCGACAAACCGGAGAAAAGCTGTTCGAGGAAGTTCGCGATTATTGGTTCGATGTGACGTTAAATATAGGCAGTAGAAAAGAAGGATTGGCTGGATATAGCGCATGGCATATGGCTGAATATGGAGGTTGGGTAAAAGAATATGGACTTTTAGAAGGTATTTCCGGAATTGGCTTGTTATTGTTATCTCTATGTATATCCGATTTTCGGAATGCGCAATGGATGAAGTTTTTTTTATTAAACTAATAAAACTATAAGAAGAGAAATTATCGGCTTATTATTTAGCCTGCTATGCATCACGGCATGGGGGCAGCAGATCGCTCGCTTTACAGACGACGTCCCTTATCGTATTCATAGACTTCGAAAGTTTGAAATGGCTCGACGGCTACCGAAATATAGTATTCGAATTTCCGGCATTGCCAATATTGAGTCTGCTCCACAGCCATTGGCTCAATATCTTCGACGGGATATATTATATCCGCGACATCGAGTGTATGCAATTGAATAACAAAACAGAGGATCCCGAAAATCTGAAAACAGAGTAGGGGAAATAAAAAAATGTGCTATGAAAAAATTACGGTTAAAAAAGGAAATTATCCAGAATTTGGATATGCTTAAGATTCGTGGCGGTGATAATACTGCAACTTGTACCGTAATAGGTGATTCCGGTGGAACGAATTGCGGAAGTTGTACGACTTGTCCTACGAGGCAAATAGTCTGTCCCACAAGACAAGAGGACTGTCCCACCAAAGTAAATTGTCAAACCAAACTGTTGGCCACATGCCAATGTGATATGGAATCAGTAAATAAGAAATGTGATGGCGTAGTAATTGAGCCAAGTTGGTAGTCTGTATTATTCTTTCATTAGAGAAATGTTAATTTGATTTAGGGGATATTTATCCCCTAAATCAAATTCGCACAATTTTCTACATCAATGTCTTTCCCCAATTATATTCAACTCGATTCGATGGATTGCGGCCCGACATGCCTGCGAATTATCGCTGCATTTTACGGTCGGCACTACTCCCTGCAAAATCTGCGTGATCGCTGCCATATCACGCGGGAGGGCGTTTCGTTGTTAGGTATCAGCGATGCTGCCGAGAGTATCGGTTTGAGGTCGGTCGGTGTAAAACTTACCTGGCCGCAGCTCCGCGACGAAGCCAATTTTCCCTGCATCGTACATTGGAATCAGCGGCATTTCGTGGTCGTCTATAAAATCGAGAAGAAACGCGGGCAGTGGTGGGTCTATGTTTCCGATCCAGCCGTAGGATTACTCAAATATAGCGAACGACAATTTCTCAAATCGTGGTTGCAGACTGGAGCCGAAGATTCCGTTTTGCAGGGCGACCTTTCCGGCGATTCCTCGGCCAAAGGCATCGCCCTTCTGTTGGAGCCGAAACCGGAGTTCTATGCCGAGCAAGGTGATGAGGACAAACGGCTGAATTTCGCCTCGATGCTGCGTTATCTGCGGCCTTACAAATCCTACCTGCTCCAACTCGGCCTTGCGATGCTGATTGCTGCCGTACTCGGTCTGATTCTTCCGTTCCTGACCCAATCGGTCGTCGATACGGGTATCGGGAACAGCAACCTTTCGTTCGTGGTCATGATTCTCATCGCACAGGTGGTGCTGACGCTCGGACAGATGGCCAACAACCTCATCCGTTCGTGGCTGATGCTCCACATGACCACACGCATCAGTATCTCGCTCATTTCGGACTTTCTGGCCAAACTCATGCGCCTGCCCATCGCGTTTTTCGATTCGAAGATGGTCGGGGACATCATGCAGCGCATCGGGGATTACAACCGGATCCAGACATTCCTGACCGGCTCGCTGCTGAGTATCGTGATGGCTGCCGTGTCGCTCGTCATATACAGTGTCGTGATGGCCGGGTACGACCTCGGCATCCTCGGCGTATTCCTGCTCGGCAGCGATCTTTATATCCTGTGGGTATTGATATTCCTCAAACGCCGCCGTAAGCTGGACTATATGCGCTTTCAGGAGTCGGCCAACAACCAGAGCAATATCGTCCAGCTTATCAACG
>CAUDHE010000117.1 GCA_958449275.1 uncultured Alistipes sp.
CCGCAGCCGCCGAAGATAAATGTCATACACGTCCCCGTCTGCGAACAGCAGGCCGCGCCCCCGAAAACACAAGAAAATAGCAAATACAGCACGCAAATTGTTGTAGGATTCAATTATTTGTACTACTTTTGGGCAAGCGATCCGTCGAGAAAGACGTGAATCGCATTGCTGTTTTGGTAAACGTAGAAAATTTTCAAATTGCATACTCAGATGGCATAGTGGTTCTCACGCATATAGCGTGGGCTACTATTGTCACATCTGCATCAAAGGTTTCCTACGACCTCCGAATAAAGAAGTGGCGTTGCGGTCCGCGCTTTTGTATTTAATAACCTGCTCTGTTGGACTGATGGGCAAAATAAACATGAATGTGAAATATTTTAAATTTGATTCATTTTGCAAACGTGTTTTTCTAATGGCATTGCTTACTTGTTTATCTCCATCCGTGTTATCTGCTCAGAACAATCTAATTGTACAGCAGAATGCTGGCAATCAGCAACAAGTGAAAGAAGAACAAGGAGGATATTATATAAATGGCATTTCCACTAAAGAGGATATTGGCGGGGTTGAGGTTTCACGAGGAATACGTGTTAGTAATATATCACAATCTGGAAGTTATCGGATAAAGTTTAGAAACTACAATAACATTCCTGTTTTCTGTTATTTATGAATTTGAAATTTATAATGGTACAAAACTAACTGGAACAATAGTGTTAAATGCCGGAGAAGAGAAAGAAACCTCGGATGACTATAATGGTCCATATAATTTCAAATTAATTGCTAGACCATTCACTTCTAACTCCACGCAACAACGAGGTCAATATTTCGAGATACAAACTCCAAACAATACTGTACCTGCTCAGAGTGCCGGCGCATTTAAGTTGGGATATATAAAGACGGCTAATTTGATTGCATATGTACCCGGTTATCAAAATGCAGAAGAGAAAATTAAGTTGCGTGCTAAAGAGCTTGAAGCTGAGTTAAATCAGATACAACAAGAATTCCAATCTAAATATGAGCAATTTCAATTGAATAGCAAAAATGGAGTGAGCGAGGCACAACTAAAGATACAGCAAGATGAATTAATAAAATTAGACCAGGAATTAAAACAATTATCCGAATCAGCGAGCCATACTTTATCTCAATATCAAGAAAATTTGATAATACCCATTCGGGAGCGTCTGATTGAAGCCATAAAGCAAGCAGCCGGGCAGCAAGGTGTATAAGCGGTGTTTGAGAAAAATACTTATCTCTATCTGGATGATAACTCTTGCATTGATTTGTCTGTTACAGTTAAAGAACTGTTGTGATAATGAAATTATTTAATAACTGAATATTTATATGGGATATTTTGTGAGCAAAAAGGATTTACATTTGGTACCTATAGTAAAATCAATAATCGGTCACTATCATTAGTGTAATGTTCTCGCTATTATGTTGCTACAATGATTTGTGTAGCGACATAACAGTGGGGAAACAGCATGCAAAATTTGCTTTCGCATACAACAATTAGTGTTTCTTACTCTTGATGAGCCAGTCGTTTTAAGGACAGATGATTTATAGTCGTGGAAAATAATCCAATTTTGATTATGATGAACTATAAAATCTTTTAGCTATTCGTTACGCATAACTCTTATAGGCGCTTGGTATAACCCTATGTCAACAATGGAAAGATATTTGGATTTGAATCCCTTGGCAGAACGCTATTTATTACTGGATATACAGCATGGAAACATTGTATGTTTTCTTGTAGCTATTATCTGTATTGCGATATTATTATGGTGGCGAAAGACCAAATTGGACAAGGGGAGAAAAAATAGTTTGACATATATATACAGCATACAGTGTGCCGCATTTTTAGGTTTACTTAGTGGTATATATATGTTGAATGGCGAAGGGTACGCATCCATTTTTGCCGATTTTGTGTGGATTATATACTTGGGATTTGGAGTGTGGCTACCTGCTATAATCATTTTGGCATTGGCACATCTCATATATCGAGCATACAATAAAAGAAAAAGACGCAAAAGCAATTATACTTATTTCAAAAAAGCCTATATTTTGCTTCTCGCTATTGCAACAGCGGTAATAATACATTGTTCAATTAGTTTTGTTTGTGAAATAATCGATTTCAGTAGGTGTGAGAGCTATGTGGAAATGAATATAGACAAAGTAAACATGGAAGATTCAGACATAGCCGTGTTAGAATCAATTAAAGATTTTGAAGACAAACAATTACATTGGGATTCTGTGCTAAAATAATAATTGAGTTATATTTTCCAACAGTTTTGAGCTATAAGAGGCATAGTTTTAAACAAGAAAGCATATAGTTGTAAAACGTTGTTAGTAATGACTATATTTCCCATCTTTACACTTAAATAACGCGAGTTTGATATTTGTTTTTGGGGATAGTGAGATTCTTATGTCGAACTCACGTTAAATAATACAAAAACACCCAATTTTACACCCAAGAATGTAAAATTGGGTGTTAAAAACAACAAAAGCCTGATAATCAGGCTTTCTTGCGGAGAGAGAGGGATTCGAACCCCCGGAGCCTCGCAGCTCAACGGTTTTCAAGACCGCCGCGATCGACCACTCTGCCACCTCTCCGAGTGCAAAAGTAGAACAGTTTTTCGGTTCTGCCAAATATTTTATGCGTTTTTTTAATATATCCCTCGGCAAGACGCTCATTATCAACAAAAAAAGTACCGTTTTATTTTGACGTCTCGGAAAAAAGATTAATTTTGTATTTGATAATGTACCGCCAAATTAACCTTTATAACTTCGATCGTTATGAATAAATCGCAACTAATCAACGCCGTAGCGGATCAGCTCGCCATGTCTAAAGACGATGTGCGGAGAGTAGTCGACTCGCTGCTCGGAATAGCGGAACGCACTTTGTCGAATGACGAAAAGGTGCTGATTTCGGGATTCGGCATGTTTTCGGTGGTACGAACGCCCGAGCGCATGGGACGTAACCCGCGTACGGGCGAGAAGGTAAAGGTGGATGAACGACGGAACGTTCGCTTCAGATCGAGCATGAATATCAAATAGCAATTGCGTTGCGTCGTCCGACGACATGATCTGTTTTATTGTGGTCGATGTATGTGCGAAACTCGCGAAAATGAATAAATTTGCATCCGTATTCATCCATCGTGATTAGAAATGAGAGTTTTTTGCGCAATATGTGTTCTGATGCTGACACTCCTGTCGGCTTGTACGAATAGCGGATATACGCCGCGAAACGGAGATCTGCTTTTTAAGGTGGCGGGAGATTCCGCACCTTCGAAAGCCATAGCCGACGCTACGGCCTGGCACGATTCCGTCAAGTTTTCGCATGTGGCGATCGTCGCTACTGAGAACGGGAAGCCGTATGTTATCGAGGCGACGGGCAAAAAGGGAGTGACCCGTACCGAATGGGATGATTTCATGGCGTCGGCGCCGCGTATCGGCGAAAAGGCGGGCGTGGTGGTCATGCGCGTCACGGCCGATTTCTCGGCCGAAGATGCCGTCGAACGCGCCGAAGGACATCTGGGAGAGGAGTACGATTGGTCATACTGCCCCGACAACGGAAAGATGTATTGTTCGGAGCTTGTATACGAATCCTTCCGCAAGGCGGACGGGACGCCTTTGTTCACCGCCAAGCCGATGAATTTCCGCGATTCGAAAGGCGATATGCCGCGTTTTTGGGTCGAGTTGTTCGAGAAACTGAATGAGCCGATCCCCGAAGGCGTCGAGGGAACCAATCCCAACGACATGTCGAAAGAGCCTATCTTGAAGGAGGTATACAGATTCTTTTGACGATTTCGGTATGGTAATGTCCTGCGGGACATTGTCTAAAAAGTAATGCCCCGCAGGTACATGCCGAAAAGGCAATGCCTATCCTGCGTAACGCTTCAGCAATTCCAGCATCTTGCGGTCCAGCTTATGCCCCTTGTAATTCTCGTATTTCACGTCGTGTCGCCCGCTGTCCAGCACCCCGAACGAACCCGAGAGATTCCATAGCGACCAACCCCATCCGTTCTCCTCGAATATGTCGAACTGGTCTTTCAGCCAAGCCAGCGCCACGGCATGAGGCGTACGGTTGTGGCATCCGAACTCGCCTATGTGGACGCGGCCGCCTTTCGCTATCCACGGTTTCCAGCTGCTCTCGAGCGTCTCGCGCAACCACTCCTTGTCGTATATCTTGCCGTTCTCGTCGAGCGGCCACCCGAGCCTGCTTTCGGGAAAATACATCGGTCCGTCGCCGTAGACCCAATTGGCGGCATAGTGCGATATGAGCATCGGCTGATATCCGCGGCCGCTCTGTATTATGTCGGGCACATTCGCGAGGCTCATCAACGGGCGGTTGCCGATGTCCAACCCGTCCACGATGATGGTGCGGCGGCGACTGACGGCGCGGATCTCCTCGATGAGCCGCCGCGCAACGCGGTCGTAAGCGGCATCGGCCACCGACGGGGCCTCGTTGATGAGGTTGAAACTGAGTCGGCTCGACGGACATGACTTGTACCGCTCGGCGAATAGGCGCCAATGATATGCGCAAGCCTCCAGAGCATCGTCATCCTCGAATAGATTCTTTTCCGCATGCGGAGGGTTGATGCAATACCCGGGAACGCGATGGAAGTTCAAATTTATGTGTATGCGATATTGACGTCCCAGTTCCACCGCGCGATCGATCTCCCTGAGGCATTTTTCGTCTGCGCGATACCAATCGTCCTCGCTGCTCCAGCACCAATACGACAGCGGAATCCGCGCGAAGTTAAAACCCCATTCGGCCATTATCTCGAAATCGGACTCCGAAAACGGCGTCTGATAATCGGGATTGAATTTGTTCAGCAGGTTGAACCCTTTCCACAGTCTCTTCTTGCCGACGGGTGTGGCCGACAGATTTGTTCGGGGCAACAGTGCGACCGATGCGGCTGCGCCGACTATACGTATAAAATCGCGACGTGTGATACTCTTGTCGGGTTTCATGGCGGTTGGATTTTCGCTAAAGATACGAATCCGCGAGGGCAAAAGCAAATTTATTTGCGATTTTGCCGCGACGAAATATATGGTTATTATTCGGATCGCGGCCTGCGTGGCAGAGGCTGCGGCTCTTTGAGTCGCGCTGTTTGCCGCCGCCCCACCGCGGCGGACTAGCGGTACATTCATGGAAATGCAGTTCGTAGAACTGCGCGGGCCGCAGCCTCGGCGCGCGGAGGCCCGCAGTTGTTCGCCAATGCTCACACAGCAGACCACCGCAGGCTGCGCCCGAATAACTGCGCCGCTGTGCGGCGTTATCTTCGGCGGCTCGCATCGAAGATGCGACCCCCGCAGCCGCCGAAGATAAATGTCACACACGCTTCCCGTCTGCGAACAGCAATCGGTCACCCGAAAAACGTCCCGCTTGCGATGCTAATCCTCGCTGCACTTAGTGACATTACGTATGTAAACAATAAAAAAATTACAAATTTGTTGTAATACCAATTTTTTTGTATCATCTTTGTAATGCGATCCGCCAATAGGTGGCGCCTTCGTTGAACGAAACTTGGAGGTTTTGACAAACGGCGAAGTAGAAACAGCCTGATGGGTCGTGTATCCCACGTCCCTAATTGCGATATATTCATGCTTATTTGCGGGCGTGGGTGTTTTTACTTACATCGTTATGGTTCCTCCAAGACCTCGTTCAATGTAAGGATCCCATTGCTCGCTTTTATATTTTTTCGGCGGGTCGCATGACTTAAAACGAAAAGTTATGTTACCTTTGCACGAAAGAACGGTTCCGTAACCGTAACATATTATTCTGAAGGTTAGGACAAACCTTTATGCCACTCACAAACTCGCGACTATTATAAAATTATAATAGGTTTAGGTATGGTGTAATTTTTGTCTGAAACCCTTGCTATGCCTGCGGCTACGAGCCGTGGGCGAGCATGGGCGTAAGGGCAGCTACCATACTGAGGCTCGCGAGGCTGGTGAGTGGGGCTGTACCTGCGCCCCTTTTATTTTCCGTTCGGGCGCATCATATCCACTGCCAACCCCCGTAACGATGCCCATAAACAGCAACAATCGCGAATTTTATAACGATATCGTCG
>CAUDHE010000118.1 GCA_958449275.1 uncultured Alistipes sp.
AATCCAGCCGATCAGATTGGGCACGCCCCACAGACCTATGTTTTGGATGAAGAATATGAGCGCGTAAGCCGTTCCGAGCTGGTGCTGCGGGAAAATCTTGGCTACCGCGGGCCACATGGCCGAAGGTACGAGCGAGAAAGCTATGCCGAGGATTATCATGAGTAATATGGCTATCGCGGCGCTGTCGACGAACGGCAGAGCATACACGGCATGCACGAAGATGAGCATGGCCGCGCCCAAAGCCATGATCGAGGCGCTTTTGCCTCGTTTGTCGATGAATCCGCCGAATACGGGCGTGAGTATCAACGCCCCGAGCGCGGGCAGTCCCGCAATGGTTCCCGCCAGATTCTCGGCTATGTCGTATTTGCTCATCAGGAACTCCGACGCGAATTTCTGGAACGGGAACACGCACGAATAGAACAACACGCACAACAACGCTATGAGCCAAAAGCCCGTATTGGTGAGAATGCTGCCCACGTCCTTGAACGAGAACTTCTCGTCGTCGCCGTCCTGCGCCGCCTCGATCTGTCCGTCGAGTTTCTTGTCCATAACTGAAAAGACGAAGAAAGCCGCGAGTCCGCCGACGAGCAGCACCAGACCGACCATGACGGGGGTCGTCAGCCCGAAATTACGGGCCAGCGGGATGGCTGCCGAATATGCCGCCTGCGAGCCGATGCGAGCCAACGCGACCTGAACGCCCATCGCCGTGGCCATCTCCTTGCCTCGAAACCACTTGGCTATGATCTTGGTGACGGTGATACCCGCCACCTCGGCACCCACGCCGAAGATGGCATATCCCGCCGAAGCGACCATAACACCCGACTTGTAACCCAATACGGTTCCCTCGGCGTCGGCCATGGCCGTCATGGCGTAGTACTCCATTGCAGTGCCGACCACCATGAGTATGGCCGACAGCTTGCCGGTGAATCTCACGCCGAAACGGTCGAGGATGAATCCGCCCCAAATAAGCATGAGCAGGAATACGTTCAGAAAGCTGTAAGCGCCCGTGAAAAATCCGAACTCGCGGCTGGTCCATCCGAGGTCGCTCTCGAGGATCGATTTCAACGGAGCCACCACGTCGTTGACGAAATAGGCGGCCATCATGGTGAAGGCTACCACACCCAACGCCGTCCAGCGCATGGCGGCCGAATCGTTGAGTCTCTTGTAGGTTTGCGTCATAATTTATTTAAGTTTTGTTTACTGCCTCGACTATTCGTGCTCGATGACCGTGTAGTGTTTCAATGCCTCGTAGGCATTTTCTATACCCAGCTCTCCCGCTTTCGACAGATCGAGACACCCTTTGCGGGTATCTTTCATGAATATCTGCACCAGTCCGCGATTGTAGTAGGCCTCGCCGAAATCGGGATTCAGCTCTATGGCTTTGGTATAGTCGTCGTACGCCTCGGGCAATTCGTTCGAAATGGCATGCAGATTGGCGCGGTTATAATAGCTGTATGCGAAATTGGGATACAGTTTTATCGCTTTGTTTATATCCTCTATCGCATCGTCGTAATTATACGTGCGCGAACTCGCATTGCGCAAACGGTTGGCGGGATCGGAATCGATGGTTATACGCTGGTAGGAGTTGTCGATCGACGATATGAAGTCTATCATCTCGGCCCGCGTGGTCGATCGGTTGATGTAGAGGAACGGATTCGACGGATTGCCCTCGATGGCCATCGACAGCGTATTGACGGCGTTGGTATACTGTTTTATGAGCGATTGCGTTATGCCGTGCTGGAAAAGATCGATCCACGAATCCTCCTTCGCCTCGCGCGTGCGCTTCTGCAATTCGTTGCCCATCGCCACCAGCGAATCGGGAGCGATATCGGTATCGTCGCGCGACAGCACCAGCAGCGGATTGTCCACCCTGCGTTTGAAATCCTCGACACGCTGCGCATGGTAGAGCGCGTTGCGGGCCGCGACGGCCGAATCGGGATACATGAGTGTGAATTTGAACAACGGAATCAACTTCATGTTCATGTCGCCCACGGCATTGTCGTCGGCAATGCGGTCGAATGCGCCGCCGTCCGACACTTTGTTGTCGAACGCCAGCAGTTTGTCGAATTTCTGCGTCGTGTCGGCATATATCGAGTATGTGGAGTCGCTCAGACGCGAACGGTAGTCGGCTATCTTGCGCTCGGCTGTCTGTCGGTCCTGCCGAGCTCCCGCCGGATCGTTAGTCATCAGGCGCAGATAGCTGCGGTTGAGATAGGCATTCGCGAAATCGGGATACAGCGATATGGCCCGCGTATAGTCGTCGATGGCATTGCGTATCTGCCCCGTGCGGGTGTAGAGCATGGCGCGGTTGTAGTATACCAGCACATTGTTGGGCGAATACTCGGCCACACGATCGTAATCCTCCAGCGCACGATTGTAGTCGCCTATCTGCGAACGGACTATGGCGCGGTTGAAATACGTGAGCGAATTGGTAGAATCCAACTCTATCACGCGATCGAAATCGCGCAACGCCAGCAGCGGACGATCGGTATTGGAGTACACCAGCGCGCGATTGAAGAACGAGAGCAGATATGTGGAATCGCAACTCACGGCCTTATCGAAATCGCTCTCGGCCTCGGCGTAGAGTTTCTGCTGCATGCGCAGCATTCCGCGGCGGTTGTAGCCGTTGGGATCCTCGCGGTTGGTTTTCACCGCATTGTCGAAATCCTCGTATGCGCGCAACGTATCTTTCATGTAAAGGTAGCACACGCCGCGATTCACATATGCGTCGGCCACCTTTTTCTCCTGACGGATAAACATGTCGAAATCGGATATCGCCTCCACGAACTGCTGGTTCAAAAGCCTCGTGACGCCGCGGCTGTAATAGGGGCCCGGCAGATCGGGACGGAGTTCGATGGCTTCGTGGAAATCTTTCAGCGCATCGTCGTAATTACCCAACCGCGAGCGCGTTATGGCACGATAGGTATATGCTGTGGTGAATACGGGATTCTTTTCGATGGCGGCCGAAAAATCGGCGTCGGCACCCAGCAGGTCGTCGAGATTGTATTTGGCTATGCCGCGCAGAAAATAGCCCTCGTAAGCATCTTCGTCGAAACGCAACAGCACATTTAGAGTGCGGATGGCCTCCTGATAGTCGTCGTTCATCATGAAGCGGCGACCCATGTGGAAAAAGTACTCCTTGTTGTATTGGGTGCTGGCCGTCCACGCGCCCGTGAGCACGACGATCGTGAGTATCGTTCTGATGATGCCTTTTCGCATTTCGCGTATTAATTCCGTTAATGTTCAGCAGGGAGAGCTCCCTCTTTTCCCAAACGCGGGGAAGCATGTTTTTATTTCGGCCCGAAGCCCGTTTTTTGCGCGCCGTTACTGAGGATCGTAGCCGAAGCGACGCAATTGCCGTTCGTTGTTGCGCCAGTCGTCCTGCACCTTGACGAAGAGTTGCAGAAAGACCTTTTTGTCGAGGAAGCGCTCCAAATCCTCGCGTGCGGCCTTGCCCACGCGTTTCAGCTTCTCGCCCTTGTGGCCTATCACGATACCTTTCTGCGAATTGCGAGCGACGTATATCGTAGCCGATATGCGGTCTATGGTCGGCTCCTCCTTGTAGGTGTCGATCTCTATCTCGCAACAGTACGGGATCTCCTTGTCGTAGTTGAGCAATATCTTTTCGCGGATGATCTCCGAGGCGAAAAAACGCAGTGTCTTGTCCGTCAGCGTATCTTTCGGATAAAAAGCCTCGCCCTCGGGCAGACGCTCCAATATGGCGTCGAGCACACCTTTGATATTGAACTGCTCGCGGGCCGAAACGGGGACTATCAGCGCGTCGGGCATCTTGGCGTGCCACAGATCGACCAGCTCGTCCAGCCTGCGCGGATCGGTGAGGTCGATCTTGTTTATTACCGCAATCGCGGGTATGCCGCTGCGGTTGATTCTGTCGATCACATCGTCCGAACGGTCGCTCTGCTCCACCGTATCGGTGACATAGAGTATCACGTCGGCATCGTCCACGGCTCCGCGGACGAAGTTCATCATCGACTCCTGCAATTTGTATGCGGGCTTGAGGATACCCGGGGTGTCGGAATACACTATCTGGAAATCCTCGCCGTTGACGATGCCCATGATGCGGTGTCGCGTAGTCTGGGCCTTTGATGTTATGATCGACAGACGCTCGCCCACCAAAGCGTTCATGAGCGTCGATTTGCCGACATTCGGGTTACCTATTATGTTTACGAATCCTGCGCGGTGCATAGCTATATATATGGTACAACCGACAAATGTACTGATAAAAAAGGACTCGTGCAAGCACTTTCGCCGCTTTACCTCGTCATATTCAGCACCTCGGTCAGCTTATCGCACATCGCGCTCCACGAGAATCGCTTGCGTTCCTCGGCGAAATTGTCGCGCAGACGCCGCAGCGTGTCCCCTTCGCGTATACGGCGCAAAGCATCGGCTATACCCTCCGCGGTCGGCGGGCAGACGAGTCCCGTCCGTCCGTCGGGTACTATCTCGGGCAAGCCGCCCACGTCGGTCACTATCATCGGCAACGAGAAGTTATAGGCTATCTGCGTCACACCGCTCTGCGTGGCCGAGCGATACGGCAACACGAGGCAATCGGTCGCCGAAAAATAGCGGCGCACCTCCCCGTCGGGAATAAAGCGGTCGTGCAGCACAACATCGTCGCGCAATCCCGATTCGTCGATAAGCGACACATATTTCTCACGCGAGGCGTAGAATTCTCCCGCCACTATCAGCTTGTACCCTTCGGGACGCTCCCGCGCCCAAGCCCGCAACAGTAGATCGAGCCCCTTGTAATCGCGTATAAGCCCGAAAAAGAGCATGTAACGGATATCGGGATCGAGCCCCAGACTGCGGCACGCCTCGTCGCGTGCGATCGCAGCGCCGAAATTCTCGAACATGGGATGGGGCGAAAAGAGCATCGGAACCGAAGTGTAGGCTTTCAGTTCGCCGTGCACCTGCTCCGACATATAGACGAAGCCGTCCACCGCACCCAGATAATAACGGTTGAACGGTCGGTCGGTCGGGTGGTGTTCGTGCGGTTCGACGTTATCGATCTGGCATATCACGCGTGTCACGCCGTTGCTGCGAGCGATGCGGGCTATCGTTCCGAAGCACGGGGCCATGAACGGAGTCCAGTACTTCATCAGCACCATATCGGGTCGCTCGCGCCGCAATCGGCGGCCGACGGCGATCCAGTTAAACGGATTCACCGTGTTCACAGCCCGTTCGATGCGCAGATCGTCGGGCGCGGGCGTATCGACGTACTGGCTCTTCCCCGGAAACAGCAACGAGGGATACTGCACGCTGAACGTATATATCGTCACTTCGTGGCCGCGACCGATAAATTCGCGAGCCATGGTCTCCATTATCGAGGCCAACCCGCCGCGATAGGGATGTGCGGGACCGAGAACTGCTATTTTCATATCGAATGGTATTTGCCGTAACGAACGAATACGCCCATGCCCGTTCCGCATGAGCGCATTTACAAATATAAGAATAATTTCGGATAAAGTAAGGTTATGGAGAGGAATAAGGTTAAGTGTTTGAGAGGCAGAAATGTTACCCGTTGATCCTCGCCGAGTTGCGAAAAGGCTGAAAAGCATGATTTCGAGGAGTTGAGCGAGGTTTTCGTTACTGATCCGTGGCTATTCGCCGTCGTTTTCTCGCCTCGGCATAGACCGAGTAAACTCGGCTCTACCCTCGGCTTATCGAAAACGTTGCCCTTTTTCGGGTCGGTAAGGAGGTCGCAAAACCTTGTTCCCGCTCTTCGAAAACGGTTCTGCACTTCGAGGAACACCGGTTTTCTCGCAAAAGGTCATGACAAAGGTAGTCGTTTTACTCGGAGTTTCGCCAAAAGACGGATTCGGAGGTGATGACATAGTATCTTATTCTATGTTCCGCTTTGTTTTTCATAACTTCAAATAACTATATATCAGTTAATTTTATAAACAGTTAATAGAGTTATGAATCACGAGCATGTAAAGTTGCGTTCTACCTAAAAGTGAACGTTTTCGGCAAGCCGAGGGCAGAGGCGAACT
>CAUDHE010000119.1 GCA_958449275.1 uncultured Alistipes sp.
ACAATAGCGTTGCGGCGTGCCGGTGACGATTGGAATATTTTTTGATCCGACGCGAGGATATGAAAGATTCGTCGGAAACAAAGCGTGTCGACCGCAACGGGTGCGACATCGCGGTATTATTTCTCCGCATATTCATCGGAGGAGTGATGCTCATGCACATACTGGGCAATTTGCAGAATTACGACAATGCGGTCAGGACGCATACATCGATTCTCGGCATGAGCGGAGCCGCATCGCTTGCGGTCGCTACCATGGTCGAGGGACTGCTGGCGGTGATGATAATACTGGGATTCGGTACCCGTCCCGCCGCGGTTGTCATGGCGATAGCATGCGCATCGGCTTTGGTGCAGGCCGCCGCCGACGGCGCGATCGTTTCGGATGCCGCAAAACTCGATTTCGTATATATGGGTATATATGTCGCTTTGGCCGTTTCGGGCGGCGGAGCTTATGCGTTCAACATACCGCGCATGTCCGATAAAATGTCCTGAAACGGTAAAATATCGGACTATAAAGAGCCTCTATGTCTCAATACGGTAAATTTTTCATACTTTTACACCGTTTTTCAATGCGGTTTCAACGAAAAAACAACTGATATGAAAAAGAGTTTATTTCTGCTGCTGGCATGCGCGTGCATTTGCGCGAAAGCCGATGCCCAGAACAAAGAGACGAAAGAGGCTGCCGTGCCTCACAAGGTGGAGAATCTGCAACTTCTCGATCTTAACGGCGAGCCTGCCACCCTGCCCATGTGGGGCGAAAAGAATCTGCTCATATTTTATGTCGATCCCGACAAGCACAAACAGAATGACGGGTTCACCAAGGATCTGGAGGAGAATCACGCCGCCGCGGGCGACAATATTTTCGGATTCGGCATCATGAATTTGAAAGATGCTCCGATGGTTCCCAACGGTGTGGCCCGTTCGATGGCCCGCAAGCGTACCGAGAAGAACGGTGCGACGGTACTGGCCGATCAGGACCGAATCGTAAGCAGCACGTGGGAACTCGGAGATTGCAACAACAAATTCGTGTTGCTCATCGTGAGCAAGGAGGGCGAACTCGTGTTCATGAAGAAAGGCGAGTTGTCGGAGGCCGACAAAGCCGAGTTCTACGAGGTGATAAAGAAATACCGCTAATCGAACGTCGAGAAGATGAGAGTCGTGTTTCTTGCCGCAGTCGTCATTCTGCTTGCCGCGCGTGCGGCGGTGGCGCAAGAGACTGTATCGGCGAGGGACACGGTGCGACGGGCGCATGCGGGCGGGAGTGCGACGACCGTCGGCGCGATTGATTACGAAGCGGTGAGGCGCAATTTGGAGCGCGGTTCGAAAAAGGGATTTTTCGAGCGTGTGGCGGATTTCGTGCGCAGGCCTCTGTTCGGCCGTTCGCCCGACGCAAGGTTCAGAGCTAACGGAATGGCTGGCGTTGCCTATTCGCAGGAGACGAGCGTGATGCTGGTCGCGTCGCTGAGAGGATATTACAATCTTTGCGAGTACGATTCGATCGCCACTGAATCGCATGCGGCATTCACGGGCAATGTCTCGGTGTCGGGATTTTACAGAATAAGACTCTCGGGCGACACTTTCTTCAAATGCGGAGATCACCGATTGACCTATAAGATTCAGGCGAGTACCCTGCCCGTGAAATTCTGGGGTCTCGGATACGACGCGGCCGACCGAAATCCTCGCACCAGGTATACTCGGGACGACTGTTCGTTGGAGGTGCGTTACATGCGCAGGATCGCAGGCGGATTTTCGGCGGGAGCATCGTTCGATCTGCGGTATGCCGCCGCGTTGTCGTTGGACGAACGGGGCGAAGGTTATATCGCTGCTGCGGGGCAGAGGCGCTCGGCCCTCTCGACGGGATTGGGCGCAGTGGCGGAATACGACACGCGCGACAGCCGATACCGAACTACGAAAGGCTTTTATCTGTCGCTGCTTGCCGAAACGCGTCCGCGCGGTTTGGGTGATTGCGGATCGACGCTGTGGCACATAACCGCCGTGGCCGATTTTTATACGCCTATGTGGAGCGGTTCGGTACTTGCTGCGGACCTTTACGGCGATTTCTGGTCGTCGGCTACGCCTTGGTTGTTTTGGCCGTCGATAGGCGGCGCGAGCCGACTGAGGGGATATTACACGGGACGATATTCGGACCGTAAGATGATAACGGCGCAAGTCGAGTTGCGGCAGCGTATCCGCGGTCCGTTCGGATTTTGCGTATGGGGCGGAGCGGGGAACGTCTTCCCGTCGCACAAACTCATCGATGCGTCGAAAACTTTGCCCAACTGCGGTGTCGGTTTCAGAATGGAGATGGGACCGAAAGCCGTGCTGAGAATCGATTACGGGTTCGGCCGACATTCGAACGGACTCGTGATTAATGTAAATGAAGCATTCTGACAATGAACGAAAAGACAAAAAAATACCATCCTTTGCGGCTCGCCGTCGCATTCGTCGCGTCGCTCATGTTGCCCGTGGCGATTCTGACGTATACGGAACGCAACCCGCTTGCCGTCGCGGTCGCGTGCATACTCTTGCCGCTCGGATTCTACACCGTGTTCGCGGCCCTCGCTCACAGATCGGGGCGCATGGTGTGGTGGGGATTCATATTCATATTTTTCAGCGCATTCCAGATCGTATTGTCGTATCTGTTCGGCAATTCGGTCATAGCTACCGATATGTTTCTGAATCTGATGACGACCAACCCGGGCGAGGCGACGGAGTTGCTGAGCAACATATATCCCTCCGTAATCGGCGTGTGCGTGGTCTATCTGCCGCTGCTGTGGGTCGCCGCGGTACATATCCGCAAAAAGGTCGAATTGCCTTCGTCGGCCCGCAAGGCGCTGTTCGTATCGGGTGGCGCGGCCTTTATGGCGGGATGCGCGGTATTGATATTCGGATGTCGAGGCGAGGTGCGGCGCGTGTTGCGCGACGAACTCTTTCCCGTGAACGTAAGTTACAATCTGGGGCTCGGCATATCGGAGACACGCAAGATAAAGAATTTCGAGCGCACTTCGGCCGATTTTTCGTACGCCGCCGATCGCGATACCCTGCCCGATTGCCGCGAGATATACGTATTGATAATAGGCGAGGCGTCGCGCGCGGCCGACTGGCAGCTTTACGGCTACGAAAGGCCGACGAATCCCGAGCTGTCGAAACGCAGCGACATAGCTGTGTTCCGCAATGTCGTGACGCAGAGCAACACCACCCACAAGAGCGTGCCGATGATACTCTCGTCGATCCACACCTCGCAGCACGAAGAACTTTATCGGCGCAAGGGCATTCCCGCACTTTTCAACGAAGCGGGATTCACCACCTATTTCATCTCGAACCAGTCGCCGCAGGGCGCCATGATCGACCGACTCGCAAGCGATGCCGACCATATAGTATATGTCGACGCGCCGCGTTACGACATGCAGATGGTGGATGTCATGCGTGAGGCTGTGGCGAACGATCCGTCGCAGCGGCTGCTGTTCATCCTGCACTCTTACGGATCGCACTTCAGCTACCACCGACGTTATCCGCGTGAGTATGCCGTATTCACGCCCGACGACGATGTGGCCATAAATGCCAAGAACCGCGATATGATACTCAATGCCTACGACAACTCGATAGTTTACACCGATCATGTCATATCCGAAGCGATACGAACGCTCGAAAGCGTACATGCCTCGACAGCGTTGTTCTATTGCGCCGACCACGGCGAAGATCTGCTCGACAAGTGCGATTCGCGGTTTCTGCACTCCTCGCCCACCGTCACCTATTATCAGCTGCACGTCGCGTCGCTGGCTTGGTTCTCGCCCCAATACCGTGCTCTGTTTCCTGCCAAAGTCGAGGCTGCCCGCCGCAATCTGTCGGCGCCCGCGAATACGCATTGCGTATTCCACACGATGGCCGACATGGCATCCATACGGTCGGAATATGCGGATGAATCGGTGTCGTTGTTAAGTGCGGAGTTCGATGCCGAGGCGCCGCGCTTCTATCTCGACGACCATAACAATGCCGTTCCGTTCGACAAGAATATAGGTATCGACGCCATGCAGCGCGATCTGTTCGCCCGTCACGGTATTTTGCGGCCGTAGGTCGCCGCGCTACCGAAGAGACGAAGACGAAATAAGGCTGCCCCGACGGGACAGCCTTTTGTCTTGTAAAACGATTCGGATGCCTATTTCTTAGCCTCTTCTACCGAAATCTTACGGAATTCCTTGAGGAGCTTCGTAAGTTCCAAAGCAGCCTTGCGTGCACGAGTGCCTGCGGCTTTGTTGTTTTTCTCGACCTGTGCCGAAGCGTTGGCCGAGAATACTTCGATCTGAGCGTTAATCTGATCTACCAAATTCTTCATAATAAATAACGGTTTATTGGTTTGTTAATCTTCGCAAATATACAAAAATTTCCAAATTCCAACTAATTTCTCCCCAAAAACACGATTAAGCGGTTATTATATCGGCATATAGTCTGTAGTGTGCCATGAAGCGAATTGCGCGCGGCATGTTTTTTGTCCGATCGGATTATGGATCAAATCTTGTCTCTATGCGAAAAGCCGTGAATGTCGTTTTGTTCGGAGTGCGGAACGGTCGCCCGAAGCGATATAGCTCCGTTTCGCATGAAAAGAGAGTATAATTGTTTATATTTGTCGTACGAAATCATCATGAACTGGCAAAACATCATAGTATACGTCATCGGGGCAGCAGTGTTTCTGTGGCTCGTCCGAGCTGTGATTCGAGGCGCGCGCGTCCGTAAATACTCCAAATGCGACGCATGCGGCGACTCGGTATGTCCCTATAAGCTGCGCAAAAAATAAGGGAGACCGCTTCACGGGCGGGTCTCCCTCTGTCGTACGTTATTCCGTCTGCCTCTACAGCACCATGAGTATCAACAGCTGGGCCGTGAGTACCCGCAGGAACATAACTACGGGATAGACCGTCGCATACCCTACTGCCGGCATGTCGTTGCCCGCCGTGGCATTGGCATATCCCAATGCGGGAGGATCGGTCGTACTGCCCGCGATGAGTCCCATGAGCGTGTAGTAGTTCATCTTGAGTTTGAGTCGGGCGAAGAGTCCCACTACGAGAATCGGCACTACCGTTATTATGACGCCGTAGCCTACCCAGCGGTATCCGCCGTTTACTATGGCGTCGACGAATCCGTCGCCCGCACCTATGCCTACGCCCGCGAGGAACATGGCCAGACCGATTTCGCGCAACATGAGGTTGGCGCTCATGGTGGTATAGGTCACCAGATGGAAATGCGGACCGAAACGTCCTACGAGTATGGCGATGATGAGCGGACCGCCCGCCAGGCCGAGTTTCACGGGCTGGGGGATGTTCATCAACGGAATCGAGCCGAGGAGAACGCCCAAGGCAATTCCGAAGAATATGGTGAGCAACTGCGGCTGGCGCAGTTTTTTCAGCGAGTTGCCGAGCACGTTGGCTACCTGTTCGATGGCATGTTCGTTGCCTACCACCATCACTCGGTCGCCCATCTGCAACTCCATTCCCTGATAAGGTATGAGGTCGATTCCGGCGCGGTTTATGCGGGTGATGTTAATGCCGTATTTGGTGCGAAGATGCAGATCCGAAAGGCGCTTGCCGTTGATCGAGGGTTTGGTGATGATTATACGTCGCGATACGAGCTGGCTCTGCGGCGTCTGTCCCTGTCCCCAATCCTCCATGCTCATTTCGATCCGCTGTCCGAAGAATGCCACCACGGCTTCGCTGTCGTCTGCCGAACATATCACTCGCAGGCGGTCGCCCGTCTTCAGCACGCTGTCGCCGTCGGCGATGACTATCGAGCCGTCCTCGTGCATGATACGCGATATGACGAACGAGCGGTTAATCAACTCGCGCAGATGGGCTATGTTCTGCCCCTCCAGTGCCCCGTTGGTGAATACCACCGACAGCTTGTCGGCATTGGTGCGCTCGCTGCTTATGGCTTCCAAGGCTTTGTTCTCCTCGGTGAAATCGACGCGGGTGACGATACGTATGACTATCAGCGACATGATGAT
>CAUDHE010000120.1 GCA_958449275.1 uncultured Alistipes sp.
TTGGTTCAGCATGTTCGTGGAGAGAAGCGTGGAGGGCCTGCCACTGAACGGCGAGAAGACTCCGATGGTAGAAGCCATGCAAAGGGTATGGACGGGGCGCGAACCCGAGCGGACGGCTCCCGTCGTGACGGGCGTCACGATAGACGGCCGCCGCCCCGAGGATAGTCCCCAAACGGCTGCGGGGAGCATATTCACGGCCGAGGTCACGGCATCGGATCGCGACGGCGACGAACTGACCTACATATGGGAGATACTTCGCGAAGCGACCGTGCTGGGATTCGGAGGTTCGTTCGAACCGCGTCCCGAGCGTTACGGCGAGGTAATTACGACCGACTCCCCCACGGCGAAACTCAGAATAGACGAGGCGGGCGAATATCGCGTTTACGTCTATGTGTCGGACGGTACGGGATTCGTATCAACAGCCAATTCGCCGTTGCTGGTGAAGTAAAATGAAAAGCGGCGGCATCTCGAAAAGATGCCGCCACTTTTTTTCGTTTTCGACTATTTTTTCAGCACAAAGCGGATAACCGCATAGCCGCCGACGATCTGAAGCAGCATTCCCGAGATACCGAGACGGAAATCCTGAACAGCGGCGAGAAAACTTCCCGTAATCATCCATTCGCACAGCGTACCGAGCGTCTGATAGAACAGAACCACGCCGCACAGCAACGGCAGCGAGATCCTGCGAAAACGCGATACGGCATATCCCGCCGTAAGAGCCAAAAGCGCTGACTTGACAAGCACCGGAGCCAGCACGGCCGCAGCAGGCATGCCGAAAAGCAGATGATTGGCTATCGGAGAAGCAAGGGCAGTCAAAAGCCCGACTTTCCAACCGTACTTGCAGGCGCCTACCAGAGTGAAGAAATAGATCGGCAGCAATATCATGCCTCCGCGCGGTACGAGGTGGCACAATTGCGGCAGAGCGATATTGCCCAAGACGAACAACGCCGCGACGAGGTAGGTTTTAGCTTCGTCGTAGTTCAACGAATAGAGTTTGATGTTTGCAGTTTGCATGATTTTAAGTTATTGGTTTATGTTATCGTAACGTTTTTCCACCGCGTTCCAATCGACTATGCGCCACAAGGCGTTCAGATGATCGGCCCGTCGGTTGTTATAGTCCAAATAGTAGGCGTGCTCCCATACGTCGAATCCCAGCAGAGGCGTAAGACCGCGTGCGACGGGATTGCCGCCGTTAGGTTCTTTCACGATCGTCAGATCGCCGTTTTTGTCGGCGGCGAGCCAAACCCATCCCGATCCGAACAACGACGTGCCCGCATCGACGAAATCGGTCTTGAAACTGTCGAACGACCCCCATGCGGCATCGATTGCCTTGCCGAGGTCGCCCTGCGGCCGACCGCCCCCGTCGGGCGAGAACTGCGTGAAATAGAGATTATGGTTGAGCGTCTGCCCCGCATTGTTGAAAACCGCACCGTCGGACGAAGCCACGATCTCCTCCAACGAGCGATTCGCGAAATCGGTACCCTCGATCAGGCCATTAAGCGCAGTAACATAGCCGAGAAGGTGCTTTCCGTGGTGCAAGCCGATGGTTTCGGCACCGATAATCGGCTCCAAAGCGTTTTCGGCATAAGGCAATTCCATAAGTTCGAAACGCCCGTCGACGGGCATGGTCTGCGCCTCGGCCGCGATAGTGAAAAACAGCGTCGACATAATCAAAAGCATTCTTTTCATGACAAACATATTTTGGAAGTTAATATCGTCGGAATCAACCGACCGTCAGAGTCGTGCGAACCTCACGCCTCCCCGCGGAGGACCGTGACTCGCATTCGCTCATCGCATGCTCTGCAGTCTGCGCGCCGAGCGGTCGGATTCCTTTTGTGTTCATCTTCCAAAAATATTGCCCGAGGGCATAAAGCCCTTGTCGTTTCTCCTATTTCGCATGCGGTTTAGGACCGCCGCCGCGAATGAAACCGGCGATGAGCGGCAGGCACTCTTCGGCCGTACGGCACTCGGCGCACAATTTTTCGACGGGGCAGATGTCGGTGCCCGTGCGGTCGATTATGTGCGGAGCCTCACGGAGATATCGCGGCTCCATGCCGACGGTGCGGAAAAGATCGAGGGCCGCAGAACTTATCACATCGGCATACAGACCGTCGATGCCGCCCAAAATCATCAATGCTGCCGCACCCTTGCCCACTACCTTGTCGGCGATGAAAGCTCCGCGCAACGACGTCGGCTCCTCGTGCAGCAATCGAAACAGATCCTTTACTCCGCGTTCGCGGAATACGCGCGGTTCGTGCGGCTCGGCAACACCGAGAATCACGCACGAACAGTTCTCGGCGTGCAGCAAGTCGACCGCACGTTGCATATCGGACCGTGAAAATATAGTCTTCATTTTGCTGTATATGCGTTAATATCCGAATTTCTCCGCCGCGCCGCGCATCGACTCGACGATCTCCACTCCGAACGGGCAGCGAGGCTCGCACAATCGGCACTCCACGCATTCCGATGCGTGGTGCGTCAAAGCGCGGTAGTGTTCGCGCACAGTTTCGGGTATTTCGCCCTGAGCGACGACGAGATTGCGGAACTTGTTTACCGCAGCTATGTCGATTCCCGCCGAGCACGGAGCGCAATGGCCGCAATACATGCAGTGGCCGCGCCACGTGAACTTGTCGAGTCCCGACATCGCCTGCGCATAGTCGCGCTCGGCGGCCGAGGCATCGCACCACCCTATCGCCGCAGCTATCTCGTCACGGCTCTTGCAACCGATCATCACGGCCGCTACGGCAGGACGCGTGAGCGCATATTCGATGCACTGCACGGGAGTCATGGCACGCCCCAACGGCGAATCGTCGCCGAGCATGTCGCCTCCGCCGTAGACCTTCATCACGTCGATGGCCACGCCTTCGCGGGCGCACGATTCATAAAGTCGTTCGCGCTCGGGGTCGACGTTGTGAAGCGCCGAAGCGTAGCTCTCGTCGGCCCACAGCGAATCGACATTCTCGTCGGGAGGCAGCAGATCGTAACACGGGTTGATCGAGAACATCAGCACATCGACGATACCCGTCTCCGCTGCCATGCGGGCCACCACGGGATTATGACTGCTCATACCGATGTGGCGAATACGGCCTTCGGCCTTGAGACGCTCGGCGATCTCAATGATCTCGCCGTCGAACACCTCGCGGAAGTCGGCTTCGGAATCGACGTAATGTATCATGCCTATGTCGAGGTAGTCGGTGCGCAGCTGAGCCAACTGCGACTCGAACGAATCGACGGTTTTGCGCGGATCGCGCGTACGGAGATATTGATCGTTCTCCCATGCGGTGCACAAATGGCCCTGGATCACGAACCCGTCGCGACGTCCGTCGAGCGCGGCTCCTATATTCGACCGCAAGTCGGGATTCGAAGAGTAGATATCCATGAAATTGACACCGCGGCTTATGGCGAAATCCAAATCGTCTTTCACCTGCTCGGCGGTCTTGTGCATGAATCCCTCGCACCCCAACGCTATGGCGCTCACGCGCAAACCCGTACGTCCCAGTATCCTGTACTCCATGCCTGCCTAAAATTCGCGTTCCTGCTTCAGATCCTCCACGTATTTGTCTATGCGGCGCATCTCGCGCGGAATGTCGATTCGCTGCGGGCAATGCGGATTGCACTGCTTGCAGCCCACGCAATGACTCGCCTGACGCAGCTTGGGCACCGAACGGTCGTAACCCACCAGAAACGCGCGGCGTGCCTTGCGGTAATTCTCGTCCTGCGACGAGGCCGATACGTTACCCTCGTTCACGCACTTGTTGTAATGCAGCAGGATGGCGGGTATGTCGAGTCCGTAGGGGCAAGGCATGCAGTATTTGCAGTCGTTGCAAGGGATGGTAGGATATTGCAGCATCAGCTCGGCCGTGTCGTAGAGGAAACGGTTGTCCTCGTCGGTGAGCGGCACCAGAGGCGAATAGGTACGTATGTTGTCCTGCAAATGCTCCATGTAGGTCATACCGCTCAGAATGGTGAGCACGCGCGGCATCGATCCCGAGAATCGGAAGGCCCACGAAGCGACGCTGCTTTCGGGATCCTGCTGCTTCAGACGTGCCGCGATGTGGTCGGGAACGTTCGACAGCCGACCGCCGAGCAGAGGCTCCATGATAATGATCGGAATCTCGCGTTTGTCGAGTTCCTGATAGAGGTATTCGGCATTGACGTTGCGGCCGCGGGCATTGCGCCAATCGGAATAGTTCATCTGTATCTGGCAGAAATCCCAGTGCACCGTGTCGTGCAGAGCCAGTATGTGGTCGAATACCTTGGCGTCGCCGTGGAACGACCATCCGAGGTTGCGTATACGCCCCGCCTTGCGCTCCCCGATCATGAAGTCGAGCATTCCGTTGTCGATGTAGCGTCGGTTGAAATCCTCGATGCTGCCGCCCACCGAGTGCAAAAGGTAATAGTCGAAATAGTCGGTCTGCAATTCGCGCAACGAACGCTCGTACATGGCTATCGAATTATCGCGCGACCAATTAGAGAAGTTCGACATTTTGGTCGCCAGGAAATAGGAGTCGCGCGGATGACGACCGAGGGCTATGCCCGTTGCTGTTTCCGACAGTCCCTGCACATAGACGGGCGACGTATCGAAATAATTCACCCCGTGCGCCAGAGCGTAATCGACCAATTCGTTCACCGCCTCCTGATCGATCTCGTCGCGGCCCTCGGCCCCCTTGCGGATCGGCCAGCGCATGCAGCCGTAGCCGAGTATCGACACTTTGTCGCCGGTATTGTGGTTGATTCGGAAGGTCATCTTATCGGTCGGGACCTCTCCCGCCCCCGACGATCCCGCCGACGAACCGCCGTTTTTGCAACCCGCCAAGGCCGTAGTGGTGACTGCCGCTCCCGCACCGAGCCGTTTGATAAACTCGCGGCGATCGATGCCGTTGTCTTTTTTGATCTGCATATTTCGTTTGTTTTACGTTTAATCTTAAGGTATTGGTCAAAATTCGAGGTTCTGCTTCAGATTCTCCGCGAATCGGTCTATACGCCGCATCTGCGCGGGTATGTCGATATGCTGCGGGCAATCGGGATTGCACTGTCCGCAGCCTACGCATCGGTCGGCCTGCCTAAGTTTGGGTACCGAACGATCGTAACCCACCAAAAAAGCCCGACGAGCCTTGCGATAGTTCTCGTCCTGCGACGAATAGGGAATATTGCTTTCGTTAACGCACTTGTTGTAGTGAAGCAGAATGGCGGGAATATCGAGCCCGTAAGGACACGGCATACAGTATTTGCAATCGTTGCACGGAATGGTGGGATATTGCAGTATGAGTCGGGCCGTCTCCTCCAGAAACTCCTTCTCGTCATCGGTGAGCGGATCGAGCGAAGAATACGTGCGTATGTTATCCTGCAAATGCTCCATGTAGGTCATGCCGCTCAGGACCGTGAGTACCCCTTCGGGCGAACCAGCGAAGCGAAATGCCCATGATGCCACGCTGCTCTCGGGAGCGCGCTGTTTCAAACGGGCCGAGATGTAGTCGGGAACGTTCGAGAGGCGTCCGCCGAGCAGAGGTTCCATGATTACCGCGGGGATGTCGCGTTTGCGGAGTTCGGCATAGAGGTATTCGGCATTGGTATTGCGCGGATTCACCTCCTTGGCATGCAGCCAGTCGAGGTAATTGAGCTGAATCTGCACGAAGTCCCACTTGAATTCGTCGTGGCGCGACAACATGTAGTCGAATACCCTCACGTCGCCGTGGTAGGAAAAGCCGAGGTTGCGGATGCGTCCCGCCTCGCGCTCCTTCAGCAGGAAATCGAGCACGCCGCTATCGAAAAAACGCTCCTTTAACAGCGGCATGCCG
>CAUDHE010000121.1 GCA_958449275.1 uncultured Alistipes sp.
ACGAGATCGATTGTATGCTTGAGCACGAAAGTTTCCGCCGCGAGGCGTTGAATGAGCTTGTCGGCATCGGGATGCGTGTCGAGAGGCGGCATTTGGCCGAGAAAAGAGCGGCAGCCGTCGGGCGGCAGATTGCGGAGACCGAAACCGAACGAGACTGAGTTGCGGGCCTCCGCGCGCCGAGGTTGCGAACGGCGCAGTTATGCGAACGGCAAAACTCCACCCCGCAGCCGAAGATAATTATTCTATCTTCAGCACCATCGCCCGATCGCGATCGGGGTCGCCCGTGCCCAGATCGATACCCTCGGAGAAGTCGAGCGGATATTCGCGATCCTCGAATCCGAAGCGTGCGTAGAAGTCCTTGAGCGACGGCTCGGAGGGTATGAGCATGGCGGCCTTGCAGCCGCGGTCGCGGAGCATGGCGACAGCCTCGGTTATGAGTCCCGACGCCAGCCCGCGGCCGCGCCGTGCGGGATCGGTCGCTATGGCGTAGAGGTATCCCGTGGGACCGTATTCGGTCGTTATGTCGACTATGTGCAGCATGGCCGCCACACGTCCTTCGTCGTCGAGCCGTACCAAAGTGTTTTCGGGCTTGCTTGTCTCGCTCAGAAACAGATCTGCGAACTCCCTTTCGTCGCCGAATACCCGTTGCCACAGTTCGCGGCACTCTATCTCGCGCAGCGTGAGCGCCGATATGGTCATCTTCTCCTGCATGGCTACGGGATGGTACGACATTTTCGAGCGGCGCAGCCCCGCGAGTCCCATATCCTCCTCGCGGTTGACGAATTTGTATCCCCGTGCCGCCAAAGCCCGTGCGAAACAGCGGTTTATCATCGGAAAGACGCCTTCGAACGACGCGTCGGCCTTCTCGATGTGGGTACAGAATATCTCGGGCGTGATCTCCGATCCGTAGGTGAACGCTACGACGCGCCCGTCGACGCGCAGCACGCCGCCGTAGAGCCCCAGTTCGTCGTATGCCGCCAGAGCCTCGGATATGGCCCGCTGTTCCTCCGACATCTCGGTCTCGTGTTCGGCGCGATGTTCGGCATCGCCCGCCTCGGCGGCCTCCTTGCGTCGCTGCCATTCGCGTTCGAGACGCATACACTCCTCGAAATCCGACGGGCGAAGTTCGTCGAACGTGTATTCGTACATCGATTCGAAACGGTTTACGTGGTTGCGCTTGGGCTGGTATTTGCGGCCCGTAAGGTTGACGAGATCTTCCACCGAGTAGATGTAGTCGCGATAGTCGCGGTTGTCGCATACGGCGAAACACTCGCTACCTCGCCGCACGCATTCGACCTCATGGGTGTCGCACACCGCGGCCCGTCCCTCGGCATCCAGTCCGTAGTGTTCGTCGGCCCAGCGGCGGAAGGCCTCCGCACCGTCGCGGCTCATCCCCACCATGCGGAAGCGGATGCCCTCGGCACGTGCGTCTGTCATCAGCTCGGGGACTATTCGGCAATAGTCGCCCTGCTCGGAGAGCATGTAGCCGCGATAGCCCTCGGCTCCGAGCTCGAAGCGTACGGCCATGACATCGCCGAACTCGGCCCACACGCTTCCGTAGGTGTGCCTCCAGCAGTATATGTTGGCGAATGTGTAGTCGCAGGAAAGGATGCCAGCCGCCGCGAGTCGGCGATCGATGGCGGGTTTATCCGTCGACAGAATCTCTTTGAACCGAATCATCGACCGTATAGTTTTTTTTCTCCACTCTGTCGTAATAGCTCTGTATTACGGCTTTCAGCAGCCGTTCGATATCCTCCGTCGCTACTTCGCCCGCGAGGTCGTGTTCGTGCTTCGCATCGTTTACGGAGTATACTCCGCGCACCTCGTGCTCGTCGAAACGTATCAGATAGCGGTCGGTGACGGCTTGAAACATGTTGTCGTCGTAGTTGATCGCAAAGGGCGTGCCCGTATGCTCGCCGAAGACGTCGCGACCGAAGGCGAAATAGGGCTCTCGGTTGCCGAGCAGTCCCAGCAGTGTCGGCATCAGGTCGATCTGCGACACAGGGGTGCGGTGCTCGCCGAAGAGCGAGCTTTCGGGGGCGTGGATGAATCCGAATATGCGATAGTCGTCGGGCGAGTGGCGGAACGTCTCCGAAAATTTCTCGCTCGACACGTGGTCGGCCACGAATACGAATATCGTGTTGCGGAACCACTCCTCGTCGCCGAAGCGGTCGAAGAAACGGCGGAACGCTCCGTCGACATAGGCCACGCATTTGTGGTTGGCCGTTAGCCCTTCGGGCAGGAGGCCTTTATAACGTTCGGGTATCACGAACGGGTGATGCGACGAGAGGGTGAACATGGTGGCGAAAAACGGCTCCCGCGCTTCGGAGAGCACTTCGCCCATGTATTGCATGAACTCCTCGTCCCAAATTCCCCAGTAACCGTCGAAATCGCCCTTTCCGTGCGCCGCCTCGTAATCTTCGCGGCTGTAAAGGTCGTCGATCCCCACGGCCCGCGCGTATGCGCCGAAGCCCATCGAGCCGCGGTCGGAGCCGCAGAAAAACATGGTTTCGTAGCCTTTGTCCTTCAGCATGGCGGGCAGCGCGCGGGTGGCGCCCATCGACTGCGGCATCAGAACGAACGGCGTTTTGAACGACGGGATGGAGCTCCACACTGCGGGCAGAGCCTGAATCGACCGTTTGCCGTTGGCATACATTCGGCGGAAAGTATAGCTTTGCCGCATGAGCGAATCGAGGAACGGGGTGTAGCCCTTTTGCTCCTTGTCGGCATAGAGGTCGGGGCACAGCAGCGCCGAATGTTCGGCCGAAAAACTCTCCATGACGAATATGACCACGTTGCGTCCCGTAAACTCGGTGTCGCCCGCGGCGGCCGACGGACGGTGCTCGGGGGTGTATATCGATCGCAGGGTCGCGTCGTCGAAATAACGTTCGTAATGCAGTTTGCCGCTCGATCCCGCGGTGCGCAGCACGCAGAAGGGATTGCTCAGGATCATGGCGGCCTGCGAATTGTCGGATGTGTAGAGAGTGGCGTTGGACAGCGTGACGGGACGGGTCATCTTGGTAAATCCGCCGCGTATGCCTCCCACGACCAGTGCCGAGGCGAGCAGCAGGACGGGGATGCCTGCAACGTAGTACCATGCTCCCGCGAAGATCGGTTCGGGTTTTATGCGGCGGCCGTAGCCCCGTACAAGAAAGGCTATGAGCAGCACGCCGACCAGGACCATATACCGGTTTTCGGCGGCGAATTTAAGCGCGAGCTGCAACGAGTTGTCGTTGTCGGCGAAGAATATCTCGTCGGCCGTGAAACGTTTCTGCGCATAGCGGAAATATACGGCATCGGCCATGTTGAGGGCTACCACGGCGAGGGAGTTGACGATAGTGTAGTACCAAAACATCGTCGTCTGCCACCATCGTCGTTCGCGCAGGTGAAGCGGCACGAGCGACATGAGGATGAACGGCGCGTTGACGTAGAGTATGGACACGGTGTCGAACTTGAGTGCTCCGAACAGAAGGTCTTTCAATACCTCCCCCCGCATCTCCAAAGGGCCTATGGTCGGCAGATTGTAGACGTAGAACGCCGCGCGACACAACATCAGCACCACGTATAGCAGTGCCATGCGACGCACGAGCAGTGCGATATGCGTGTGCAGGATTCTCATTCGTGATGATAGGGTTCGTTATTCAGTATGGTGAATGCGCGGTAGAGCTGTTCCGCGAAGATGGCCCGTACGATCTGGTGCGAGAATGTCATGCGCGAGAGCGACAGTTTCATGTCGGCACGCGCATACACAGCGTCGGAGAATCCGTATGGGCCTCCGATTACCATCACCAGCCGTTTCACGCCGCTCGACATGCGTTTCTGCATCCATGCCGCGAACTCGGGCGAGGTGTATTCCGTACCTCGTTCGTCCATGAGTGCGAGGCAGTCGCCGTCGCCCACGCCTCGCAGAATGGCTTCTCCCTCCAGTTGCTTCTGACGGTTGGGGGCCATGTTGCGCGTGTTGCGCACGTCGGCCAAAGTGGTCACGGTGAAGCGGCAGTAGCGGTTGATGCGTTTGGCGTACATGCCCAGCAGACTCTCCACCTCCTCCGAATCGGTCTTGCCGACCATTATGAGCTCGATGTTCATAAATGCTCGTTTCCTCGAAGAATTACAGATCGGTGTTCCACTCGCCCTCGGCGCCTTCGTAGAACACGGGGCGTTCCTTCTCCACCGACTTCAGCCATTCGTAAGCCTTGTACATGCAGTATCCGTTGCCCGAGTCGGCTCCTCCGAGCGCGAATCCTATTATGCACGAGTGGTTGCGCGAACGATAGTACATCGACTTCACGCGTGTGAGATACTCCTCGACCAGCGACGGGTCGTTGGCCGGTGTGCCGCCTACCGAGCGTATGTTGCTGTTGGTGGGAGAGTTGATGTTGGCACGGTCGATGACGAACATGCCCGCCTTGTCGCACATGTCGTAGAACCACTTGGGCTGGGGGTAGTCGGGACATAGGGTATTGTAGCCGCGCAGTTTCAGCTGCTCGATCTCCACGTAGGTCTTGCGGCGGTCGTCCAGCGCGTTGAAATGCTCCTTTTTCTGAAGGTGCAGTATGTTGTCGAAACGGTAGAACTTGCCGTCGCGGTACTCCGTCTTGCCGAAACCGATCTTAATCGGGATGTACTCCCACAGCATACCGTTGCGTTTGACGTATATCATCACGTCGTAGAGCGGCGGTTGGCCGTCGCCCCATTTGAAGTCGTAGGCGTGGTAGATGTCGGGATTGAATCGCAGCGTGTCCGTCGAACGGCCCTCGACCTCCAGTTCGTTCACGCTGTACTCCATCAGTTTGCCTTTGGGGTTGTAGATGTCGAAGCCCACTTGAATCGTCTCCTTGAAATTGAAGTCGTTGGCCACCACCACGTCCAACTCCAATTTGGCGTATTGCCGCGTGCTGTCGGGCACCAGCGCGATGTCGAAATCGCGCACTGCCAGACGCCTCTGCACGAATATGTAGCTGTTTTCGAACTGCTCGAACGCGGGCTGGAATATGTTTTCGTGCAGTTGAGGCGTGCGGCTGGTCCGCACGCCCACCATGATCTCGTTCACGCCCTGACGCATGTAGGGCGAGATGAGGAAATCGGCGGGAGTGTAGGGATCGTCGACCTCGGCCACGGCCTCGTTGTTGATGAACAGCGTGTAGGCCATGCCCGCGTTCTCGATATGGAAGAAGATGTTGTAGTCGTTCATCGCGGCATCGATCTCCACCTTCTGCACGAAACGCGCCTCGCCGCCCGCTATGGCTATGCGTTGGGGCTTGAAAGCCATGTATCCCGCCGTGGCGTCGCGCTTGTCGGCGGCGGCATCCTCGCGTTTGTCGTAGGTCAGAAACTCCGAACGCCACACGCGCGGCCCCTGGGCCCCGGCCGACAGCATGGTGAGCAGGGCTGCCCCCGCAAGAATCAATCGTCTCATAAAAGTAATTATGTATTTCAATGTACCTGCGTCATATTGTCGCAACCCCAACTTCTACGGTCGTCTGCCCGCGGCCTTTGGCCGCGTATACAAGTCTGACCCACCCCTAAATCCCCTCCTCGGAGGGGACTTCGGTCGCTACGCTCCGAATACGGTGTTTTTATGTCGTACCGACCGTCGACGCTTGCGTGCTGTTCGCCGACGGCGGAGGACAAAACGAGCGTCGCGAGTTGCAGTCCGCCGCAGTGGGGCGGCGGCGAACTGCCGATATCGCGCTGCGATATCGTAAATTATGCGACGTCTGCCTTGCAGGCTTGCCGCACCGTATTGCAAAGGTACTTTTTTTTTGACAAATAGCAAATTATTGCCT
>CAUDHE010000122.1 GCA_958449275.1 uncultured Alistipes sp.
GGAGATATACTCTTTTTCGGGTACGCCGACCGATTGCGTGAAGGTGGCTTTCGACCACATGCTGGGCGACCGTCGCGTCGATCTGGTGATCTCGGGCATAAACCACGGCTCCAATTCGGCCATCAACGTATTGTATTCGGGTACGATGGGTGCGGCCATAGAGGGGAGTTTCTACGGATGTCCGTCGATAGGACTGTCGCTTACCGACCACGACGAAAACGCCGATTTCGGCGCGGCGCAGCACTATGCCCGCGAGATAGTGAAGTCGGTGCTGGAGTGCGACGACTGCGCGCGGCCGCTGTGTCTTAATGTCAACGTTCCCGCCATGCCGCTCGGCGACATTCGCGGCGTGAAGGTCTGCCGTCAGTGCCGCGGGATATGGCGCGAGGAGTTCGCCCGCAAGGATCATCCCGAGGGAAAGGAGTGTTTCACGCTCACGGGCAACTACACCAATTTCGAACCCGAAGCCGACGACACCGACGAATGGGCCTTGCGTAACGGTTATGTGTCGGTGGTGCCCGTGCAGGTCGACATGACGAGTTACGGACATTTCCCCTTTTTGGAGAAGATTTTGAAATGATGCGGCCGTACCGCCGAACCATATAATCAGGGCGCAAGCCCATAAACGCCATAAATTATGATGATCCGCATTCTGCTCTATCTGGCAATCGTGATCCAGTTGATTGCCATGTACTTCGCCATCCGCATGGTGAGGGTCACGAAGTACAATTCCATCTGGATACTCTTTTTCGTGGGATTCACGGTGCTGGCCGTGCAGCGCGTGTTGCAGTTGTGGATGAACTACGGCCATCCCATGCCCGTCATAACGATGGTGTGGTTCGACATAGCCGTGTCGTTCTGCATATCGATGGGAATGGTGTTTCTGCACCGTCTGTTCGCATATATCGACCGTCTGAACCGTCATCGCCAGCTTACCGACAAACGTATCCTCACCGCGGTGCTGCGCACCGAGGAGAAGAGCCGCGCCAATTTCTCGAAAGAGCTGCACGACGGGCTGGGTCCGCTGCTGTCGTCGGCCAAAATATCGCTTTCGGCGCTCACCCACAGCGACATGAGCCGCGAGCAGCGCGAGATCTTCGATAACACGCTCTATGTGGTCGACGAGGCTCTGCGGTCGCTGCGCGAGATATCGAACAATCTCTCGCCGCACGTGCTGAGCGATTTCGGGCTGGCGCGCGGAATACAGAATTTCATCGATCGCGCGACGGCGTTGCACAAGGTGAAGATATCGTTCGCCACCAACCTGCGCGGCGAGCGTTACGATACCGACATAGAGGTAATCATGTATCGCGTGGTGTGCGAACTTATTACCAATTCGTTGAAACACTCGGGGTGCAGCGAGATACGCTTGTCGCTCTCGTCGGGCGGCGACGTGCTCGAATTGCAGTATACCGACAACGGCCGCGGATTCGATCCTCAGGCGATGATGGATTGCGGCATGGGGTTGTCGAACATAAATTCGCGCGTCAACTCGCTCAACGGCGAGTTCGACATACGCTCGTCGAAAGGCAAGGGCATGGGGGCGTCGGTGAAGGTGAACGTGCGCGGAGCCGCCCGCCTGACCGCCCGTCCCGCGGCCATAGCCGAAGCGCGCCCCGTACGTAAAAGAGAGAGAAGAAGATGATACGCATAGCTTTGGTCGACGACCATTCGCTTTTCAGACACGGATTGAAAGTGCTGCTCTCGTCTCGGCCCGATTTCGAAGTGGTGGCCGACGCGGGAAGCGGCGAGGAGTTTCTAGCCATGCTGCCTGCGGTGCGCCCCGATGTGGTGTTCATGGATTACGCCATGCCCGCGATGAACGGAGCCGAGACCTCGGAACGAGCTTTGGCCGAGTATCCCGATCTGAAAATCATAACGTTGTCTATGTTCGGCGACAACGCCTACTATTCGCGCATGGTGTCGAGCGGTGCCAAGGGGTTTCTGCTCAAGGATTCCGAGTTCGACGAGGTGGTCGAGGCCGTGGAGACCGTATATGCGGGCGGCACCTATTTCAGCGCGTCGCTGCTGGAATCGCTGTCGCACTCGATACGGTCGGTACCGGCCGAAGAAGGCGGCGAAAATACCGACGCCGTGGCTGAGTCCGACAGACTGTCGAGCCGCGAAGTGGAGATTCTGGTGGCCATATGTCAGGGATTTTCGACTCAGGAGATCGCCGAACGTCTGTTCATATCGAAACGTACGGTCGACAAGCATCGCGCCAACATTCTGGAAAAGAGCGGCTGCAAGAACACGGCAAGTCTCGTGGTCTACGCCATCCGCCACCGTCTGGTGGAGGTGTAGTCGGACGTGATTACTCCGCCGAGAAGCGATAGATGCAGACGTGAGAGTAACTCTCGTCGGGACGTACTATGATCGACGGGAAATCGGTATGGTGCATCGCATCGGGAAATTTCTGCGTTTCGAGCGCTATGGCATGATACTTTTCGAGTTTGTGTCCGTATTTGCCTGTCGTCTCGCCCGAGAACGCTCCCGCGGTGTAGATCTGGATGCCGGGCTGATCGGTCAGCACTTCTACCGTACGCCCCGATACGGGATCGTGCACGACGGCTGCCGTGCGCACGGCGGTCCCATCGGCCGAATCGATCGCGAAATTGTTGTCGTAACCTCCCGCTTCGGCTATCGCGTCGCCTATGGCGCGAGAGCTGCGGAAATCGTAGGGCGTACCCTCGACGGAGGCTATCTCTCCCGTGGGCAGCGTGTTGTCGTCCACGGGCGTGTAACGCGACGCCGCCACCCGCATCGTGTAACCGAGCACATCGCCGCTTCCCTCGCCGCCGAGGTTGAAAAACGTGTGATTGGTCATGTTGATCGGGGTGGGAGCATTTGTCGAAGCGGTGTAGCGGATCGACAGTTCGTTGTCGTCCGTGAGCGTGTAGCTCATCTCGACGGTGCGGTCGCCCGGGAATCCGAACTCCCCGTCGGGCGACGTGTATGCGAACAATATGCTGCTGTCGGTCGCCTCTTTTACTTTCCACACCACTTTGTCGAATCCTGCGGGGCCGCTGTGCAGCGTATTGCCGTTGTTGTTGCGCTCCAGAGCATATTTCACACCGTCTATCTCGTACTCGCCCCTGCCTATGCGGTTCGCGACGGGACCCACGGCGGCTCCCGCCACACGCGACACGGGAGCTGCAAGATATTCGTCGAGCGTGGCGTGCCCTATCACTATGTCGGCCATGCGCCCTTCGCGGTCGGGGGCCCACAAAGCTATTATGCGTGCGCCGTAATCGGTCGCCTGCATTACCAGATCGCCGCCGCGCAGCGTGTAGAGCGAGGTGGCGGTGCCGTTTACGGTGCGTTCGAACGCCTCGGGGGCGATCAAACGCATATCCTCGGCCCTTTGCGTGGCGCATGAGGCGCACAGCAGGGCCGCAGCCATGACGAGTCGTTTCATGTCGACGGTATCGTTTGCGATGTTCGGGAGTATCAGAACGGGAGGTCGTCTGCTTCGGCCGAGGCGGCGGGTGCCGAATACGACGGTTCTTCGCCTACGGGCGGCATGTCGGGCATCGACGGCATGGGTGCGGCCTCCTGCTTGGGCTGTATGCGCCAGGCGCGCACGTCGGTATACCAGCGGCCGTTGTATTCGCGCGATTCGATATTGACCGAAACGGTGTAAGTCGCTCCCTCCTTCAGACGGGCCACCTCCGACTCCTTGTTGAAGAACGTGACGCACACCTTGCGCGAAAACTCGCTCGGCATCTCGAAAATAACCTCCTGACGCTGCCAGTCGCCGCGCGCCGAGGTGCCCTTTGTGGCGGGCATTATCTTGTATACTACTCCTTCGAATTCCATGATCGCAGATTTTAATTTGTTTCCGCAAAGGTAGCAAAACAAAACCGAAATGCGAAAAGCGGATCGGTTTTTAATTCGCCCGACAGCAAAACGGCACGATGCGGTGCCCGCGGGCCGCAGCCTTCGCCCCGCACGGCTCAAAGAGCCGCAGTCGGACGATCTCGGATGAAATTTATCTTCGGCGGCTGCGGGGAGGGGTCGCGCTTTAGGCGCGAGCCGCCGAAGATAACGCCGCTCCGCGGCACAGTTTCCCAATTCGGAATTTTCAGTCAGATGCCGCGAGTAAAAAAGTTGACATTAACCGATATTTCGGTTATCTTTGTGCATTGCAAACCTTAATGGGTGCTGTCCGCCTTCGGGCGCGGCGGTCCCTTGAATCCGACCAAAAAAACCGACTGTCATGAAAAAATTCAACGACGAAAATTTCCTGCTGCAAAGCCCCACGGCCGAGCGGCTCTACCACGATCATGCGGCCAAGATGCCGATCATCGACTACCATTGCCATCTGAATCCCGAGTATGTGGCTTCCGACCACCGTTTCCGCAATCTGGCGGAGATATGGCTCGACGGCGACCACTATAAGTGGCGCGCCATGCGTACCAACGGCGTGGCCGAGCGTTACTGCACGGGCGACGCCTCGGATTGGGAGAAATTCGAGAAGTGGGCCGAGACGGTGCCCTACACCATGCGCAACCCGCTGTATCACTGGACGCATCTGGAGCTTAAGACCGCTTTCGGGGTCGAAGATCTGCTCAATTCCTCTTCGGCACGCGCAATCTACGACCGTTGCACCGATCTGCTGCGGCAGCCCGAGTATTCGGCCCGCGGACTCATGCGCCGCTACAATGTCGAGACGGTATGCACTACCGACGATCCGGCCGATTCGCTGGAGCACCACATAAAGTGCCGCGAGGACGACTTCGAATGCAAAGTCCTGCCCACGTGGCGTCCCGACAAGGCTATGGCAGTGGAGGATCCCGCGGCATTCAAGGCCTATATCGACCGACTGGCCGAGGCGGCGGGCATAGAGATACGGTCGTTCGCCACGTTGCTGGACGCCCTGCGCGCACGTCACCGCTTTTTCGAGAGCGCGGGATGCCGCCTGAGCGATCACGGCATCGAGGAGTTCTACGCCGAGGATTATACCGAGGCCGAGATCGAAGCGGCCTTCGCCAAAGTATACGGCGGTGCGAAGCTGACCGACGAGGAGACGCGCAAGTATAAGAGTGCCATGCTGGTGGAGTTCGCCGTGATGGACTGGGAGACGGGATGGACCCAGCAATTCCACTTCGGAGTGATACGCAACAACAACAGCCGCAAAATGGCGTCTATAGGCGTCGACACGGGATTCGATTCGATAGGCGACTTCACGCTGGCCAAGAACATGGCCAAGTATTTGGATCGTCTCGACGCGCAGGGTAAGCTGACCAAGACGATTCTCTACAATCTCAACCCGCGCGACAACGAGATGGTAGCCACCATGATCGGCAACTTCCAGGACGGCGAGACCGCGGGCAAGATACAGTTCGGTTCGGGCTGGTGGTTCCTCGACCAGAAGGAGGGCATGGAGCGTCAGATGAACGCCCTCTCGCTGCTGGGTCTGCTGAGTCGTTTCGTAGGCATGCTGACCGACTCGCGCAGCTTCCTCAGCTATCCGCGTCACGAGTATTTCCGCCGTACGCTTTGCAACCTCATCGGCAACGACATAGAGACGGGGCTGCTGCCCGCGAGCGAGATCGACTTCATAGGCCGCATGGTGGAGAACATAAGCTACCGCAACGCAAAGGAGTTTTTCGGGTTTTAGGATGTAAAGGACGCTGTTCGCCGACGGCGGAGGGATGCGCGAGCCTGAGGCGAGCAGCAGTCCGCCGCGTGGGGCGGCGGCG
>CAUDHE010000123.1 GCA_958449275.1 uncultured Alistipes sp.
GGGCTTGTCCACGCGGATCATCGCATCGGTGAACCCCAGGGGATATTTGCCTTTCACGGCATCCTGCATTTCGGGGCTCAGGTTGTGGAAACTCGTTACGAGATGTTTCTTCGCGGTATTGGGTTTTGCCATGGCAGTGTTCAAATTCTTACACCTTTTCTCGCCTCGGCATAGCCTGAGCAAGCTCGTCTCTGCCCTCGGCTCATCGAAAACGTTTTGAAATTTTTTGCAAGTATACGCAAAATTTGCAGATTGCGCGACATCGGCAATTTTTTTTTGCATTTTTTTTGTTTTCCGACCTTGATCCGAACAAATTATGTACCTTTACGACTCAATTGTACCCGTATTATGACTGCACGGCAACGAATCATATTCCTGCGCGAACGTCTCAACTATTACAATTACAAATATTATATTGAGACCGCACCCGTCGTATCCGATTTCGAATTCGACGCTCTTCTGCGCGAATTGCAGGATCTCGAAGCGGAGTACCCCGAGTATGCCGACCCCAATTCGCCCACGGTGCGGGTAGGTAGCGACATCACCAACGAATTCCGCAGCGTCGAACATTCGTTTCCCATGCTGTCGCTGAGCAACACCTACTCCATCGACGAACTTCACGAATGGATCGACCGCGTGGAGAAAGAGATCGACGAGCCGGAATTCGTATGCGAGCTGAAATTCGACGGCACCGCAATATCGCTCACTTACGAACACGGGCGACTGTCGCGAGCCGTGACCCGCGGCGACGGCACACGCGGCGACGATGTGACGGAGAACGTGCGTACCATACGAAGCGTGCCTCTCGTACTGACGGGCGAGGGCTATCCCGATTTCTTCGAAATACGCGGCGAGATACTCATGCCATATGCCTCGTTCGACCGTCTGAACGCCGAACGTGAGGCTGCCGGAGAACCTCCGTTCGCCAATCCGCGCAATGCCGCGGCGGGAACGCTCAAGCAGCAGCAGTCGCAGGTGGTGGCCCGACGCGGACTCGACTGTACCCTCTACCAGCTGGCCGGCGACGAGCTACCACACGGATCGCACTGGGAGAACATGGAGGCGGCGCGCCGATGGGGATTCAAGATATCGGACAATATGCGCATATGCCGCAATCGCGAGCAGATAACCGAATATATAGAGTATTGGGACTCGGAGCGCAAGACATTGCCGTTCCCTACCGACGGAGTGGTCGTGAAGGTCAACCGCTATGCCGACCGTCGCGCCTTGGGCACCACGTCGAAAGCTCCCAAATGGGCCGTGGCCTACAAGTTCAAGGCCGAACAGGCTCTTACCAAACTGCTGAAAGTGACCTATCAGGTGGGACGCACGGGAGCCGTCACGCCCGTGGCCAATCTCGAACCCGTTCTCTTGGCGGGTACCACGGTGAAACGCGCCACGCTCCACAATGCCGACCAGATCGCCACGCTCGACATACGCGAAGGCGACATGGTATACGTGGAGAAAGGCGGTGAAATCATTCCCAAAATAACGGGCGTCGCTCTCGAGCAGCGGCCGTCGGACAGCAGCCCGCTGGAATACATAACCGAATGTCCCGAATGCGGCGCGCCGCTGGTACGCTACGAAGGCGAGGCAAAACACTACTGCCCCAACCAGAGCAACTGCCGTCCGCAGATAATCGGGCGCATAATACATTTCATCCGCCGCAAAGCGATGGATATCGACGGGCTCGGCGAGGAGACCGTAGAGTTGTTGTTCGAAAACGGCCTCGTGAACTGCATCGCCGATCTTTACGACCTGCGCGCCGAGCAACTCGCTCCGTTGCCGCGATTAGGCGAGAAGTCTGCCGACAACATCATGCAAAGCATCCGCCGTTCGACAGAAGTACCGTTCCGACGCGTGCTGTTCGCCTTGGGCATACGTTTCGTAGGCGAGACAACCGCGAAATACCTCGCCGCGCACTTCCGCTCGCTCGACGCCGTAATGGCCGCCGCTCGCGAGGAACTGCTCGAGGCCGAGGAGGTGGGCGGGAAGATCGCCGACTCGATAATCGAATACTTCGCCGACGAACACAATCGCGCCATCGTAGAACGATTGCGCGAAGCGGGGCTGCAATTCGAAGAGGCGCAGCGGCAAACCGATTCCGAAGCACTCGCGGGACTTACGTTCGTGATATCGGGATCGTTCGCCGACCACTCGCGCGACGAACTGAAAGCCATGATCGAGGCGCACGGCGGCAAAAACCTGGCGGCGGTGTCGTCCAACACGTCGTATCTGCTGGCGGGTAACAAAATAGGCCCGACGAAATTGCAGAAAGCGACCAAGCTCGGAATAAAGATCATTTCGGAGGAGGAGTTCATCGCCATGATCGCTTCGGATTCGGATGAAGGCCCGCGACGGAACGGGACCAAATCCGCCGAGCCGAACGACGGCACGCAAGTCACGGCGACAGAGACTTCCGACAAAACGGAAAAGCCGCGGGATATCCAGGGTTCGTTGTTCTGATCCCCGCGCACCGCACAAGTTTGATATTTGAAGTTACTATCGATTTATGAACAGAGATACAGCGAGACTCGGCGGCCTGGGAGCCGCCATGATAACACCGTTCGCAAGCGACGGCTCTTGCGACATGGCGGCTTTGGGCCGCATGACAGATTACGTCATCGAGGGCGGAATCGACTACATGGTATGTTTGGGAACTACGGCCGAAACACCCACCCTGACCGAAGATGAGAGGTGCGAAATATTGCGTTTCATGCGCGAACGCATAGCGGGACGCGTCCCGCTGATCGTGGGCGCAGGCGGCAACTCGACGGCCGAACTCGTACGACGCATAGGACAGATGGACCTCGCGGGAGTCGACGCCCTGCTGAGCGTCACGCCCTACTACAACAAGCCCTCGCAGGAGGGACTTTACCGTCACTATCGCGCGGTGGCCGAGGCATCGCCTCTGCCGATCATATTGTATAATGTTCCCGGCCGCACGGGAGTAAACCTTACGGCGGAAACCACATGCCGTCTGGCAGCCGACGAGCCGCGCATCATAGCCGTGAAGGAGGCTTCGGGAAATATCGAACAGATAGAACGGATCATCAGGAACCGACCCGAGGGATTCATCGTCCTCTCGGGAGACGACAGCATGGCGGTCGAGGTCATGCGCAAGGGCGGCGACGGAGTGATATCGGTGGCGGCCAACGCCTTTCCGTCACGGTTCTCGCACATGGTCGGACTGGCACGGCAGGGATTGTTCGACCGTGCCGACGAGGTCTATGCCCCCATGCGCGACGCCGTATGCGCACTGTTCGAACAAGGCAACCCTACGGGAGTGAAAGCGGCGCTCGCGATCATGGGACGCATCGAGAACGTATTGCGTCTGCCGCTGGTGCCTGCGACCGACCAACTGATGAAAAAACTCGAAAAATCGATTAGGGAATACGATTTGCGTTGATATGTCGTTTTATAAAAAACACCGCTTATGAAACGATTGATCGCCGTCGCATTGCTTATCATGCCATTGCTCAGTTGGTCGAAAGTACCCGACGAGGACGATATTCTGAACAACATCATGAATACCTCGTCGCCCTACTATTACACCAACCTCATGATGCGCTACAACAACCTCGAGAAGTTGTCGGAGGATGATTACCACTACCTCTACTACGGATACGCCTATCAGGACGACTACAAACCGCTGGCGTCGAATCCCGCAATAGAGAGACTCTACGAAACTATCATGAGGCTCGACACCGCATCGCCCGATCCCGAAGCGATGCGTTACGTAATATCCATGTGCGAGGATGCCATGAAGGTCGATCCTTTCAGCCCCACGGTACTCAACATGCTGGTATTCGCCTACGGAGCACTGGGTGACAAAGAGAAAGAGGAGGCCTATTTCCGCCATCTGAACGGTATACTCGAAACCATAAAATCGTCGGGCGACGGCCGCGACGAAAAAGATCCGATGCATGTATTGATGTTCTCGCACGCGACGGACGTCGTATCGTCGATGGGATATGCGGGCAAACGCGCCGAAATAGTGAGCCGAAACGTGGAATACATTCCGTTGGAGCAGCCCAAGAAGACTCCCGACGGAAAGATCCGCGGATTCTATTTCGATTACAGCCGCGTATACCGCAACAAGCCCGACGAGGTTTCGTTCAAGAAGAAACGCACATGGCAGTTCAACAACCTCAAGCCGCGCGAATATAAATAAGGCCGCGACTTGCCGATAAAGCGTTAGGTACCCGAACGCCCCCCTGTTTGCTATGGAGAAAACAATACTGTCGACCCGATTTACGATATTGTCGCTTATGCTCGCGGCATTGCTTCTCGTGCCCGCATGCGAAAAGACCACGCCGCCCGAAAAGACCACGCCGCACACGCTGATATTCTATTTCACGGGAACGCAGCTCTCCTACTACTTCTATCGCAACATCTCGGCGGCGAAAGAGGCCATACGGCAGAACATCAAGGGAAACAGCCGAGTGGTATGTTTTTTCCAACATACCGACAAGACCAAGGCCGACCTGATAGAACTCGTATACGTCGAGGGGTCGTGCGAGGAGCAGGTACTCGGATCGTACGACCTGCCGCAACAGATGGACGAGGAACATCTGAGCTATTTTTTCAACGAGATAATACGCTCGGTACCCGCCGACAGTTACGGGCTCGTGATGGCCGGGCACGCCCTGGCATGGATACCTGCCGACGCCTCGCCCGATCCTCAGGCGATGCGCCGCGCCGCCGGAACGACGACCGCAGGCCAAGCCGCGGAAAGCGGAGACGATTTTTGGCGCAAGTCGCAGAGCGATATCGTGACGCGCCACTTCGGCGAGAAATATTCAGATACGCAATCCAACCAATTCGACATAGAGACGATGTCGACGGCACTGACCTCGACAGGCGTGAAATTCGACTACATACTGTTCGACGCATGCTTCATGGCCAACATCGAGGCCGTTTACGATCTGCGCCGCAACGCCGACTACATAATAGGCTCACCGTGCGAGATACTCGGTGACGGATTCCCCTATCAGAACACGCTGCCATGCCTGCTTCGCAATGGCGGACGATCGCACGATCTGCCTCAGGCCTGCAAGACGTTCCACGATCAGTACGCTTCGAAATACGGTTATTCGGGTTCCGTCGCGCTTATCGACTGCGCACAGATAGACGCCCTCGCGGCCATCGTTAAGAGGATAAACGCAGGCACGACGAAAGATTATGACCGTGGCGGCATACAGACTTTCGAGGGACAATCGCGCCACGTATTTTACGATTTGGGAGATTACGTCGACAAGATGTGCGGCGATCCCGCGCTCAAAGCCGAGTTCGCCGCTCAGATGAGTCGAACGGTGCCGTGCAAATATACTCTCGACTCGTTCTGGTCGAACTACGGAGACAAATCGGGCATATATCCCGTCACCGCCTTTTCGGGACTCACGACCTCGGCGCCCTCGGCTGTATATCGCGACAGCTACTTCGAGACCTCGTGGCACGAGGCCACCCGATAAACAAGAAAAGGCGATTCTTTACCGAATCGCCTTTTTTGCAGATATGCAAATCCCTACTCGTAGCGTCCGCTCTTGAGACGGTCGACCT
>CAUDHE010000124.1 GCA_958449275.1 uncultured Alistipes sp.
AGACTCGTTTTGTCCTCCGCCGTCGGCGAACAGCATAAATATATATTGTCATGCGCGCCGCAGACCGCGATCCGAATGTAAAAACGATGAGGAATGATTGTGGCGGCGGCGAACTGCGCGACTCAAAGAGTCGCAATAAAAAACATGCGCCGCCCGAAGGCGACGCATGGCAGTTATAATGTCAAAAGACGTGCGGATTACATCATGCCGCCCATGCCGCCCTGGGGCATTGCGGGCATGGCAGGCGCATCCGACTTCTTGTCGACCAGCACACACTCGGTGGTGAGGAACATGGAAGCGATCGAAGCCGCGTTCTCCAAAGCCACGCGCGATACCTTGGTCGGGTCGATGATACCTGCGGCAAGCATATCCTCGAACTTGTCGTCGCGAGCGTTGTAACCGATGTTGCCTGCGCTCTCTTTCACCTTGTTAACGACTACCGAACCCTCGCCGCCTGCGTTGGCCACGATCTGACGCAAAGGCTCCTCAATGGCGCGCTTCACGATCTGTATACCGGTAGTCTGGTCGTCGTTGTCGCCCTTCATGTTATCCAAAGCCGCTACGGCACGGATGTAGGCTACGCCGCCGCCCGGAACGATACCCTCCTCTACGGCTGCGCGGGTTGCCGCCAAAGCGTCGTCCACACGGTCCTTCTTCTCCTTCATCTCGACCTCGGTAGCCGCACCCACGTAGAGTACTGCCACGCCGCCCGACAACTTGGCCAGACGCTCCTGCAACTTCTCGCGGTCGTAGTCCGACTTGGCGGCCTCTATACCCGAGCGAATCTGAGCTATGCGGTTGGCGATGGCGTCTTTGCTGCCCGAGCCGTCCACGATAGTGGTGTTCTCCTTGTTCATGCTAACCTTCTCGGCCGTACCCAGCATCTCAAGAGTGGTATCCTCCAGCTTCATGCCCTTGTCGGTCGATACGACGGTACCGCCCGTAAGGATGGCGATATCCTCCAGCATGTCCTTGCGACGGTCGCCGAAGCCCGGAGCCTTGCAGGCCGCAATCTTCAGAGTGCCGCGCAGTTTGTTGACCACCAGTGCCGACAGAGCCTCGCCGTCGACGTCCTCGGCGATAATGAGGAGCGAACGTCCGTTCTGAGCCACGGGCTCCAGTACGCCCATGATCTCCTTCATGGTCGAGATCTTCTTGTCGGTGATAAGGATAAGAGGCTTCTCCAAATCGGCCGACATCTTCTCGGTGTCGGTCATGAAGTAAGCCGATATGTAACCGCGGTCGAACTGCATACCCTCCACCACGTCTACGTGAGTCTCGGTACCTTTGGCCTCCTCGACGGTGATAACGCCCTCGTTGTTGACCTTGCTCATGGCCTCGGCGATGAGCTTACCGATGTTGTTGTCGTTGTTGGCCGAAATGGTGGCTACCTGCTCGATCTTGGCTATGTCGTTGCCGACCTCCTGACTCTGCTTGCGAAGCTCGCTGACGACGGTCGATACGGCCTTGTCGATACCGCGCTTCAAATCCATGGGATTGGCGCCCGCGGTCACGTTCTTCAGACCCACGCCGATGATGGCCTGTGCCAAAACCGTAGCGGTGGTGGTACCGTCGCCCGCGTCGTCGTTGGTCTTTGAGGCTACCTCCTTGACCATCTGCGCACCCATGTTGGCAAATGCGTCCTCCAGTTCGATCTCCTTGGCCACGGTCACGCCGTCCTTGGTGATCTGGGGAGCACCGAATTTCTTGTCGATAATAACGTTGCGACCCTTGGGGCCGAGCGTTACTTTCACTGCGTTGCTCAAAGCGTCGACACCCTCCTTGAGGAGCTCGCGAGCCTCTACGTTATATTTGATCTCTTTTGCCATAGCTTTTTTCTCGTTTAATGTTTGTTATTCGATGTTTAGCAGATTGCCAGAATGTCGCTCTGCTTCATGATGAGGTAGTCGGTGCCGTCGACATTGATTTCGGTGCCGGCATACTTGCCGTAGAGAACCTGATCGCCCTCTTTTACCTCCATTTTCACCTCCGAGGTGCCCGGGCCTACGGCCACTACCTTACCCATAAGGGGTTTCTCCTTTGCTGTGTCGGGAATGAACAGACCTCCTGCGGTCTTCTCCTCTGCCGGATTGGGCAATACCAATACGCGATCTGAAAGCGGTTTGATTGTCATGTTTTTCAGTGTTTATTAAGTTAATATCGTTTGCACATCGTCGGATTTGTCGAAATCCGTATTACGTTCGAACAACAGATGTGCCAAATCGTTTTTGGCACACATTTCTGTCACAAAGCGGCGGTGGCCGTGACAATTTGTCACCCCGAACCGCCGATCTCTGCCGTCGTGACGAATAGTCTGCCATTTGCGCGCATTTTGCGAAATTATGTTTATCTTTATGGACGCAAACAACCGTAAAACACAATCGCTGCCATGAACCGATTCATTTCCGTCATGCTGTTCTTTGCCGCTTTGGCGGCGTCGCCCGTTTCGGGTCAGAATCTCGACTACGACAAACTCGCTCCGCATCCGCGTCTGCTCCTGCGCTCGGGCGACTTGGAAAATATGCGTGCTTTGCCGTCGAAATCGGCCAACGCACGCGTCGTACACGAAAAAATAGTGAGCGAAGCCGACAAGATGCTGGCCGCCGAACCCGTGACGCGTGAAATGACGGGGCGCCGACTGCTGTCGGTCTCGCGCGAGGCTCTGCGGCGAATATTCTATCTGTCGTACGCATATCTGACCACCGACGACACCCGTTACGCGGCCCGCGCCGAGCGCGAAATGTTGGCCGTGTGCGAATTCGACGATTGGAATCCGTCGCATTTCTTGGACGTGGGCGAGATGACGATGGCCGTCGCCATAGGTTACGACTGGATTCACGATAGGTTGTCGCGACGTTCGCGCAGCATCATCGGCACGGCGATATACGAAAAGGGACTTCGCGCTTCGGAAAACGACAGGCAGGCGTGGTTCTTCCGCGCCGAGAACAATTGGAATCAAGTGTGCAACGCGGGAATGGTATACGGCGCGCTGGCAACTTTGGAACGTTCGCCCGAGTATTGCGAGGCGCTGATAGCCAAGTGCCTGGCCTCGAATCCCACGGCGCAGAAAAGCTACGATCCCGACGGAGGCTATCCCGAGGGATACGGATATTGGGATTACGGCACGGGGTTCGAAGTCATGCTCGTGGCGGCATTGCAATCGGCTCTCGGCACCGACGCGGGGATATCGGCTCAAAAAAGTTTCATGCGCTCGGCCGAGTTCATGACTTACATGACGGCTCCGTCGGGCCGCTGTTACAATTTCTACGATTCGGGAGCCGGCGCCGGATGTCTTCCCGCCAAATACTGGTTCGCGCGGCAGACGGGCGACGCCTCTACGGTCGCTGTCGATGAGCGGTTCATCGAAGCGGGTAAAATTCCCAACGACCGTCTGCTACCCGTTTATATGGTATTCGCCGCAGGACTCGACCTCTCGAAATCGCACCTACCCAAGCGACGTACATGGTTCAGCGGCGGCATAGCCCCCGTGTTTATCTGCCGCAGCGGATGGACCTCGGCCGACGATGCCTATTTCGCCATCAAGGGTGGCCACGCATCGAGCAACCATGCTCACATGGATGCAGGGTCGTTCATATACGAATACGGCGGAGTACGTTGGGCCGTCGATCTGGGCCAGCACGATTACAACCGTCTCGAACAGGCGGGAGTCGATTTGTGGAACATGAAGCAGGACAGCCCCCGCTGGGATATATTCCGCATCGGTCCCGATTCGCACAATACGCTTACGTTTAACGGCAACCGTCATAATGTGGACGGACATGCCGATATCGTCCGTCACTTCGACGCTCCGCGTCGCAAGGGAGCCGTGATCGATCTCACACCGGTTTTCGAGGGCGATGCGAAGAGGGTCGTCCGCACAGCCGAGCTCGACAAAAACGATTGGCTGACTCTGACCGACCACATCGAGAACGGCGCGAACGAATCGGCCGTAGAATGGAAAATGGCGACGGAGGCCCGAGCAGAGATTGTCGATCCTCACACCATACGTCTTACCCAAAACGGCAAGTCGCTCGACGTGAAGTTGCGCAGCCGCGCAGAGGGAGAGGCGGTCATATGGCCCGAACATGATTATAAACCGTTTGAAATCAGCGATAAGAACGTCCGTCGCATAGGCTTTGCAATACGGCTCAAAGCGGGTGAAACGGCCGATTTGGTTGTCACGTTCGTTCCCGTAAAATAATACGCACGGTCGGTCGAGATGAAATTTTTCGATATTTTTTCACATTTTATTTGGAAGTAATTGCAAAACCTTTTATATTTGCACTCCGATTTGTGACAGCAAATCTATATGGTGGATGTAGCTCAGTCGGTTAGAGTGACGGATTGTGGTTCCGAAGGTCGTGGGTTCGAATCCCATCTTCCACCCTTGAAAGCGTTCGGTTTATCCCGAGCGCTTTTTCGTTTTTTGTGAGAAGTTCCCGAACGAGAATGCAGCCATTGACTTTATCGTGTCTGCCAAATACAAGGATGGTTACGTCTGTTCAAAATGCGGAACATTCCATTCTCACGTTTTCCATTAACGGTACGATTATCGTAAACTCTATTGTGGGAATTGTAATTCTGAGTTTTCGGCCTTAAAGGGTACTATCTTCGAACACACTCACCTTGATATGCGTATGTGGTTGTACGCAATGAATAAAGTGATAGTATCGCGCAAGGGTGGTTCCACACTCCAACTTAACGGGAGCTTGGTATCCCATCAGTCTGCGTGGCGTATGTTATATAATTCGTTTGGCTATGTAGAAAGAAGAGTACCGCAATATGTTTGAACCGTAGTCGATACTTGTGTCGGTGGCGATCCGCGGAAGCAAAACAGGTTGTCTGAGGGCGAATCGGTTGTCAAGCGTAAACGCGGTCGTGGAACATCAAAGAGGCCGGTAATCGGCGTAAAAGAGCGCCGCACGAGCAAGATTCATGCAGTTGTTGGAATCCGAATAAGGAGGGCAGCAGTTGAGGGGGCAGCAGTTGTTTAGTGTGTTGAATCTTGTTTTTTAAAATCAAAAACTATGCAAAGTTAGGTATTATCCACTTCATGCAGGTGCCTGAAAACAAAAAAAGTTATTAACAATTTATGCTGTTTTAGCGCGAATTTCAAAATATGGTAATTAAATATGCAACAATATATTTTCGAGAATGTGATTGGGTTTATTATGATAGTAATATTTGCCCCATAGCTTTACTATCTGGTTGATAATTTTTATAAGAGTCTTTTTTTCTCATTATACAACCTATTTATCCACATGGCAAAAAGTTTGTCCGTCACGGAAAAGACTTTGTTGATTTCGGTGATGATGTCCTTTTCGAGCAGTTTCTTCATTGCCGACTGTACGGAACTCGCCGAAGTCAGGCTATGCCGTTTGATGAACGCTGCCGAAGTGATTCGTTCCGCTTCGCCCTCTTTGGCGATGGCGT
>CAUDHE010000125.1 GCA_958449275.1 uncultured Alistipes sp.
TCGACGAACATGTATTCGACCTCGACCGCGGGGTATTCCGTCGCCAAAGCCTGCGCCGTTTCGCGCCACAGACGCGAGGTAGCCAACACGTTGGCCTTGTCAACCACGGTCAGTTTGCCGCGACGTTTGATGGCGTATTCGAATCCGAGGCGGCAGATGCGTTCTATCTCTTCGCGCGTGTAGACGCATGTGTCGTATGCCGTATTGCCATCCTCCGAACGGCCTTGCGGACGTCCGAAATAGAGACCTCCGGTCAGTTCGCGGATGCACATGAAATCGGCACCTTCCACCAGATCGGCGCGCAACGGCGAGCGGTGCAGCAGCGAGGCGAAAGTGTTTACGGGGCGCAGGTTGGCGAACAATCCCAGTTGCTTGCGCATCGCCAGCAACCCCTGCTCGGGACGTACCTTGGCGTCGGGCGCGTTGTCGAATCGCGGGTCGCCTATCGCGCCGAACAGTACGGCGTCGGAGGCCATGCACACTTCGTGCGTCGCCTGCGGATAGGGATCGCCCGCGGCATCTATCGCGGCGGCCCCGACGACGGCGGGGGTGTATTTCACGTCGTAACCGTATTTCGCCGCGACGGCATCTACCGCCTTCACGGCCTGCGCCACGATCTCGGGACCTATGCCGTCGCCCGCGAGCAGAGCTATGTTTATGTGTTTCATCTTTTTTACTTTTGTTTCTGTTCGAATGCCTCGATTTCGGGGCGGATACTTACCAGATAGTCCACGTCGTCGTAACCGTTCATAAGACACTGTTTCTTGTAGGGCGAGATATCGAACGACTCTTTGTGCGGCGTATCTGCGATCTCGATGGTCTGCGCCTCGAGGTCGATCTTCAGCTCCGCGGCGGGATTCGCCTCTATCGCGCGAAATATCGCGTCCGACATCGCCTCGCTCACCGTCACGGGCAGGAGTCCGTTGTTGAGAGCATTGTTGCGGAATATGTCGGCGAAGAAACTCGATACCACGGCGCGGAATCCTGCGCCCGCTATGGCCCACGCGGCGTGCTCGCGGCTCGATCCGCAGCCGAAGTTCTTGCCTGCGACGAGAATTGCGCCTTTGTAACGGGGCGAGTTCATGACGAAATCGTGTTTGGGATTCCCGTCGGCGTCGTAACGCCAGTCGCGGAACAGATTTTCGCCGAATCCTTCGCGCGTGGTCGCCTTAAGAAAACGTGCGGGGATAATCTGGTCGGTATCTATGTTCTCGATGGGCAGAGGCACCGCCGTCGAGACGAGAGTGGTGAATTTGTTTCTCATTTCTGTCGGGTTTCATCGGGTTTCATCAATTCGCGCGGATCGGTTACCATGCCCGTCACGGCCGCTGCCGCCGCGACCAAAGGACCGGCCAGCATGGTGCGCGCCTCGGGACCCTGACGTCCTTCGAAGTTGCGGTTCGATGTGGCGACGCAATATTTTCCCGCAGGGATCTTATCCTCGTTCATGGCCAGACAAGCCGAGCATCCGGGTTGGCGTAATGCGAATCCTGCCGCTTCGAGTTTGTCGCGCAGCCCCTCTTCGATGGCCTGACGCTCCACCTGCTTGCTGCCCGGGACGATCCATGCCGTCACGTTAGGAGCCTTGCGGCGGCCCTCCACGAGCGATGCGAATGCCCGAAGATCCTCAATGCGGCCGTTGGTGCAACTGCCCACGAACACGTAATCGACTCTCTTGCCCGCCATCTTCTCGCCTTCGCGGAATCCCATGTAATCGAGCGCCTTGTCGAACGACGCGCCATCGGATGCGGGGATTGCGCCGTTCACGGCTACGCCCATGCCGGGGTTGGTACCGAAGGTTATCATGGGTTCTATGTCGGCGGCATCGAAAGTGACCTCCTTGTCGAACACAGCGTCGGGATCCGATTTCAGCGCGCGCCAGCGTTCCACTGCGGCATCCCATTCGGCACCCTTCGGGGCGAACTCGCGCCCTTTGAGATACTCGAATGTGGTTTCGTCGGGGGCTATCATGCCGCCGCGAGCACCCATTTCGATACTCATATTACATACGGTCATGCGAGCCTCCATCGAGAGCGAACGGATGGCCGAACCTGCGAATTCCACGAAGTGGCCCGTGCCGCCGCCCGTGCCGAGCTTGGATATTATGTAGAGTATTATATCCTTCGAGCACACGCCGCGGCGCAACTCTCCCTCTACGTTTATACGCATGCTCTTGGGCTTCGATTGCAGTATGCACTGCGAGGCGAGAGCCATCTCCACCTCGCTGGTGCCTATACCGAACGCCACGCATCCCAACGCTCCGTGTGTCGAGGTGTGGCTGTCGCCGCATACGATGGTCATTCCGGGCTGCGTGAGTCCCGTTTCGGGACCCATCACGTGTATTATGCCGTTGCGCGGCGAGCCTATGGGGAATATGGTTATCCCGTTCGCGTCGCAGTTGCGGCAAAGCGTCGCCACCTGCGCGGCCGACTGCGGCTCGGCTATGGGTCGATGCTGGTCGACGGTGGGGATGTTGTGGTCGGGACTGGCCGTCACCTGCGAGGGACGGAACACCCCGATTCCCCGTTCGCTAAGGCCTGCGAAAGCCTGCGGACTCGTTACCTCGTGGATGTATTGGCGGTCGATGTAGAGCACGCACGAGCCGCCGTCGAGAACCTTGACGGTGTGCGCGTCCCATATCTTGTCGAAAAGTGTATTCATCTTGCAGTGTTAAGCTATTTTCGAAATCGCATCGATGAACGACTCCACCGAGGCGGTCACTATGTCGGTATTGGCACCGAAACCGTGATACATCTTGCCTTTGTGCGAGATCTGTATGTGAACCTTGCCCAGATCGTCGCTGCCTCGCGTTATGGCCTGCACCAGATACTCCTCGATGTGCACGCGACGTTTGGTTATGTTCTTCACCGCGGTTATGGCTGCGTCGACGGGGCCGTTGCCGCAGGCCGTCTCGGTGAAGGTGTCGCCGTCGAAGCTGATCTGCACCGTAGCCGTGGGGATGCTCGATTTTCCGCACACCACCTGCAATCCTGTAAGTCGAATGCTCATTCGGCGGCGCGTGGCAGCGGTTCCCACCAGTACCTCCAGATCGCGTGTGGTGACCATCTTCTTCTTGTCGGCAAGTTCGAGGAAGCGCTGGTATATGTCGTCCAGCTCGTCAGTCTCGGGCGTGTAGCCTATCTCGGCGAGGTGATGTTTCAATGCCGCGCGGCCGCTGCGTGCCGTAAGCACTATGCTCGACTGGTCGACGCCCACATCCTCGGGATCGATGATCTCGTAGGTTTCGCGGCTTTTCAGCACGCCGTCCTGATGGATACCCGACGAGTGCGCGAAAGCATTGCGGCCCACGATGGCTTTGTTGGGTTGCACCGGCATGCGCATGAGGTTGGAAACCAGTTTGCTGGTGGCGATTATCTGGCGCGAGTCTATTCCCGTCTCGAAATCGAGGTTGTTGTGGCATTTTATCGCCATTACCACCTCCTCGAGGGCGGTGTTGCCCGCACGTTCGCCCAAACCGTTGATGGTCACCTCCACCTGACGTGCGCCGTTCTCCACGGCGGCCAGCGTGTTGGCTGTGGCCATCCCCAGATCGTTGTGACAGTGGGTCGAGATTATAGCCTTATCGATGTTGGGAACGTTGTTCTTCAGATAGGCTATCTTCGCACCGTACTCGCTCGGCAGACAGTAACCCGTGGTGTCGGGGATGTTCACCACCGTAGCGCCCGCCGCTATGACTGCTTCCACCACGCGCGCGAGGAACTCCTCGTCGGTACGTCCCGCGTCTTCGGCGTAGAACTCCACGTCGTCGACGAAACGGCGTGCGTATTTGACCGCTTCGACCGCATGTTCGATGACGGTCTCGGGCGTCATGCGAAGTTTTTCGTAGATGTGGTAGGTAGAGGTGCCTATTCCCGTATGGATTCGTCCGCGCTCGGCGAATTCCAACGATTGGGCCGCCACGTCGATATCCTTTTTCACGGCGCGCGTCAGGGCGCATATCACGGGGCGCGTAACGGCTTTCGAGATCTCCACCACCGAATTGAAATCACCCGGGCTCGATATTGGGAATCCCGCCTCGATTACGTCTACTCCGAGTTTTTCGAGCTGTCGCGCCACCTCTATCTTTTCGATGGTGTTGAGCTGACAGCCCGGGACCTGCTCGGCATCGCGAAGCGTGGTGTCGAAAATATATACTTTTTCGCTCATGTATTGCGAGTTATGACACTGTCGGTCGGTCGATGCCGCAACATGCGTCCGATCGACAGTGTCGGTTAGTGAATGTTAGTTGTTCTCGGGGCGCAGTTTGCGTACCACGGCGCCCGCCTGCCACATCTCGGTCTCGCGCATCTCGCGAAGCTCCTCCTCCAGTTTGGCGCGATAGTCGGGCTGACTGTTCGAATCGATGCTGCGCTGTGCCTCGTTGCCGCAGGCGACCTCGGCGTAAAGCTCCTCGAATACGGGACGGGTGGCGTCGCGGAATTTCTTCCACCAGTCCAGAGCACCGCGCTGCGCGGTGGTCGAGCAGTTGGCGTACATCCAATCCATACCGTTCTCGGCGATCAGAGGCATGAGGCTCTGCGTCAACTCCTCGACGGTCTCGTTAAAGGCCTCCGAGGGGGTGTGGCCGTTGGCGCGCAGAGTGTCGTACTGAGCGGCGAAGATACCCTGAATGGCGCCCATCAGCGTACCGCGCTCGCCCGTCAGATCCGAATATACCTCGCGCTTGAAAGTTGTCTCGAACAGATAGCCCGAGCCTACGCCTATGCCGAGCGAGATCACGCGGTCCCACGCCTTGCCCGTGGCGTCCTGGAATATGGCGTAGCTCGAATTGAGTCCGCGGCCCTGAAGGAACATGCGGCGCAGCGAAGTGCCCGATCCCTTGGGGGCTACCAGAATAACGTCCACGTCGGCGGGGGGAACGATGCCCGTGCGCTCCTTGTAGGTGATGCCGAATCCGTGCGAGAAATAGAGGGCCTTGCCTGCGGTGAGGTGCTTCTCGATCTTGGGCCATACGCTGATCTGTCCCGCGTCCGAGAGCAGATATTCGATGATGGTGGCTTTCTCGGCAGCCTCCTCGATATCGAACAGAGTCTCGCCCGGTACCCAGCCGTCGGCTACCGCCTTGTCCCAGCTCTTCGAATTCTTGCGCTGGCCCACTATAACGTTGAAGCCGTTGTCCTTGAGGTTGAGCGACTGTCCGGGCCCCTGCACGCCGTAGCCGATTATCGCTATCGTCTCGTTCTTGAGCGTTTCGAGAGCCTTGGTCAAGGGATACTCCTCGCGTGTTACGACGTTCTCCTCGACGCCGCCGAAATTGATCTTTGCCATAGTTTTTGTTTTTTTATGATGTTTGTAATTCGTTGATAACGTTATTTGTTACGACCGTTCTCCGCGGCCGTGCGCGCTTTGTGCTCCCGGTAACGTTCGTCGACGTAAGCC
>CAUDHE010000126.1 GCA_958449275.1 uncultured Alistipes sp.
TAAAGCCCGGAATGTACGCGCGCGTTACGATGCACTACGGCACGCGTAACAACGTGGTGGTTCCCGACCGTTCGGTAATAAAGCAGATAGGTTCGGGCGACCGTTACGTCTACGTATACAAGAACGACGGCACCGTAGAGTCGCGCAGAGTGGAGCTCGGACGTCGCATGGGCGACATCTACGAGATCGTAAGCGGTCTTTCGGACGGCGACGAGGTGGTGGTTACGGGCCACAGCGCATTGAACAGCGGAATGAGTGTTGAACGAGTAAACAAACAGTAACCGATGAATATCTATAAAACAGCGGTCCATAACCCCATTACCACCATCCTGCTCTTCGCGGCGGTAGGTATCATGGGTCTGTTCTCGCTATCGCGTCTCGGAATCGACCTCTATCCCGATATCGAGTCGAACTCGATAATGGTCATGACCACCTATGCGGGTGCGAGTGCCGAGGATATCGAGAACAACATAACCCGACCTTTGGAGAATACGCTCAACGGCGTGGAGGATTTGAAACACATCACTTCGCAGTCGAAGGAGAACGTTTCGATCATCACCCTCGAATTCGAATACGGCATCGACATCGACGTGGCTACCAACGACGTGCGCGACAAACTCGACATGGTGACCACGCTGCCCGACAATGCCAATTCGCCGATCATATTCAAGTTCTCGGCCGACATGATCCCCATTCTCATCCTCGGCGTCACGGCCGAAGAGAGCATGAACGGACTCTACAAGATTCTCGACGATCAGGTGGCCACACCCTTGGCCCGCGTCAACGGCGTGGGTACCGTATCGGTGGTGGGTGTGCCCGAGCGCGAGATTCAGGTGTATTGCGATCCCAACAAACTGGAGGCTTACGGCCTGAGCATCGAGACCATATCGTCGGTGATAGCCGCCGCCAACAGAAGTACTCCCGCGGGTTCGTTCGACGTGGGGTCGAATGCCTATTCGCTGCGTGTGGATCAGGAGTTCGACGATCCGCAGGAGCTGCTCGACATCGTGGTGGGCCGCAACGGCACCGCCCCCGTTTATCTGCGCGACGTGGCTAAGGTGCAGGATTCCGTGCAGGAGCGTATACAGGAGACCTACAACAACGGCGAGAAGGGCGGTATGATTATCGTGCAGAAGAAGTCGGGTGCCAATGCCGTGGCTATTTCGAGGGCTGCGCAGAAGCAGGTGGCCGCCGTGGCTCCCTCGCTTCCCTCGGACGTGGGCATCTACACCATCGTCGACACTTCGGAGAACATCGTAGCCACCGTGCAGTCGCTGCGCGACACCATCGTAACCACTTTCGTGCTGGTGATGCTGGTGGTGTTCATATTCCTCGGCCGCTGGCGCGCTACCATCGTGGTCGTGCTGACGATTCCCATCTCGCTGCTTGCCGCCATCATCTATCTGCTGGCTACCGGCGAGACGCTGAACATCATTACCATGTCGTCGCTTTCGATCGCCATCGGTATGGTGGTCGACAACGCCATCGTGGTGCTGGAGAACATCACCTCGCACATCGACCGCGGCGCGAAACCCAAGCAGGCGGCCATATTCGCCACCAAGGAGGTGGGTATATCGGTTATGGGCGGTACGCTAACCACCATCGCCGTGTTCCTTCCCCTTACCATGATTCAGGGTATGGCGGGTATCCTCTTCAACTCGATGGGTTGGATGGTTACCATCACCCTTACCATATCGACCATCGCCGCCATTACGTTCACCCCCGTGCTGGCGTCGATGATGATGAAGCAGAATCCCACCAAGGCGTGGTTCCAGAAGAGTATCGACGCCGTGATGGACCGTTTCAACAATTTCTACGCGGGTATTCTCGGATGGTGCGTGCGTCATCGCAAGACGGTGATTCTGGTCGCCGTGGCGGCATTCGTCGGAGTGCTGATGGGCCCGGGTTCGAAACTTAAGTCGGAATTCTTCCCCGTGCAGGACAATGCGCGTATCGGCGTCGACATACAGTTGCCCGTGGGTACGGGTCAGGACATTACGCGAGCATTGGCGTTGGAGCTGTCGAGCCGTTTCCGCGAGGCTTATCCCGAGATCAAGACGGTGAACCTCCGCGAGGGTCAGGCCGATACCGACAACGCTTTCGCGTCGATGCAGGATAACGGTACCCACGTCATATCGATGAATATCTCGCTCACGAAAAAGACCGAGCGCGACCGCAGCCTTTCGGAGATCGGTGACGGCATGCGTAAGATCCTGAACGAGTATCCCGAGATTCGCAAATACAACGTCAACGAGTCGGGTCAGCGCGGCGGTATGGGACAGAGTGCCGTGCAGGTGGAGATCTACGGTTACGATTTCGACACGACCGACGATTTGGCCGAGCAGGTGGCCGAGATGATGCGCGGCATGAAGGCGTGTAGCGAGGTGACGATCTCTCGCGACCAGTATACTCCCGAGTATCATGTCGATTTCGACCGCGAGAAGCTGGCCATGAACGGCCTGGACGTCACCACTGCGGCGGGTTACCTGCGTAACCGTATCAACGGTTCGGTGAACTCTTACTACCGCGAGGACGGCGAGGAGTACGACATACGCGTGCGTTACGACCGCAAGTTCCGCGAGTCGGTCGAGGATATCGAGAACATCACCATCTACAACGCTCAGGGCATGGGCGTGAAGGTGCGCGATCTGGGCGTCGTGCGCGAGGCCTACACCCCGCCTACCATCGAGCGTAAGGACCGCGAGCGTTACGTGACCGTTTCGGGTATCGTGGGCCACGGTTATGCGATGAGCGAACTCGTCGACGAGGTGAATCAGGGCATGCCGTCCATAGCATTCCCCGCGGGTTACATGTGGAGCTTGGGCGGAACCTACGAGGACCAGCAGGATACGTTTACCGATCTTATCACCCTCATGGCGTTGATGATTATCCTCGTGTTCGTGATTATGGCGTCGCAGTTCGAGTCGTTGACCTATCCCTTCGTAATCATGTTCTCGATTCCGTTCGCTCTCGTGGGCGTTATCATAGGCTTGGCCGTCACGGGTACCCCGATGAGCGTGATGGCGTTGCTCGGCGTGCTGATGCTTATAGGTATCGTGGTGAACAACGGTATCGTGCTGGTGGACTACACCATCCTTTGTCGCGAGCGCGGCATGAGCATCTTCGAGGCTGTTGTGACGGGCGGTCGCAGCCGTCTGCGTCCCATCCTCATGACCACCATGACCACGGTGCTGGGTATGATCCCGATGGCATTGGGTACGGGTGTCGGTGCCGAGATGTGGAATCCGCTGGGTATGTCGGTGGCCTGGGGTCTTTCGATCTCAACGCTCATTACGTTGATCCTCATTCCCACCATCTACACCTCGTTCGCGGTGCATGGCGAGAACCGCCGAAACAGAAAGTTGCGTAAATTGCAACAGCGTAATAACTAAATCGGTCGCATCCGATCGGAAGACGCCGGTGCTCCCCGTCCCATACGGGCGGGGAGCGGACGGCGGGTCCGAAAGATGGCGGATAACGGCCGAAAAGATAAATTCGATTTTATGAAAGCTGTATTTATGGCATGCAACCAGTCGATGTACGACTCGGTGCTCGAAATAATGGATGAAATGAACCTGCGCGGTTTCACGGGCTGGGAAGAGCTTATGGGACGCGGCAGCAAGGACGGCGAGCCTCATTTGGGCAATCATGCTTGGCCCGCCATGAACTCGGCTCTGATGTCCGTGATGGAGGACGAGCAGGCGTCGGAGTTCTTGGCTCGTCTGCACAAGCTCGACGAGGAGAACGATGCGCAGGGCTTGCGCGCTTTCGCCTGGAATGTCTCGGACATGATTTGATCTGTGCCCGTCGGCGGCGGGCAATAATGGTTCGTACGGCTTTTTCGCGTGAAGGCCGTGCGAATTATTTACATGAGCGGACCCCGATCTTTCGAGGTCCGCTTTTCTTTGCGGTGTTTTCGCGTTGTTGCGGCTCGATGTCCGATTATGCGAATATTGTAACATTTGGTGCAATGACTGCCAATTTTGTTGCAATGGTGTCGACGGCATTCCGATAGCGGCCTTTACGATTTGCCTTTGCCGATAATGAATGTTATATTTGAATTGAAAAACTGCATAATACCTAAAATGACAATCATGAAAAACAGAAAACTGAGAATGGGAATGATCGGCGGCGGCAGCGATGCTTTTATCGGTGCCATTCATCGCCGCGCTGCGCTTATGGAGAACGAGATAGAACTCGTTTGCGGATGTTTCAGCATAAATCCCGAAATATCTCTCAGCTCGGGGCGTTCTTACTACGTCCCCGACAATCGCATATATACCACTTGGCAGGAGATGCTGGAGAAGGAGGCCGCATTGCCCGAGAGCGAACGCATGGATTTCGTTACCATCGTCACTCCCAACCGCTTCCATTACGAGCCTGCCGTGCGGGCTTTGGAGGCCGGTTTCAACGTGGTGATCGACAAACCCATGACCTTTTCGCTGGAGGAGGCCCTGATGTTGCGCGAGAAAGTGCGCGAAACGGGACTTACGTTGGCTCTGACCCATGTTTACAGTGCCTATCCCGCCGTCAAGGAGGCCAAAAAACGTATCGCCAGAGGCGACATAGGCCCCGTACGCCGTCTCTTCGTGGAGTATTCGCAGGGCTGGCTTACCAAACGCATCGAACTCAAGGGCGGCAATAACGCCGTTTGGCGCAGCGACCCCAAGCAGGCGGGCAAAGGCGGTTGCGTGGGCGACATAGGTACTCACGCATGGCATTTGGCCGAGTATGTCACGGGCGCCAAGGTGACGGAGGTGTGCGCCGATCTGCTGCGTGTGGCCGAAGGACGTCCCGTCGACGACGACGCCTGCGCATTCATGCGTTTCGACGAGGGTTTCACCGGGCTGTTGCAGGCTTCGCAGGTGGCTACGGGCGAGGCCAACAACATTCGTCTGCGCGTCTACGGCGAAAACGGCGGAATCGAATGGCGCCAGATGGAGCCTAATACCTTATTAATAAAGTGGCACGATCGTCCCGCCGAATATGTGCGTGTAGGCAACGGTTACGATTTCCTGACCGACTTCACCAAATGGAATACCCGCGTCCCCGGCGGTCACCCCGAAGGCTTCATCGAGGCGTTTGCCAACATATATCGCAATTTCGCTCTCACCGTCCGCGCCCGTTCGGCGGGAGAGACTCCCACCGAGGAGATGCTCGATTTCCCGACCGTGGAGGATGGCGTGCGCGGCATGCAGTTCGTCGAGACTATGGTGCAGGCGGGCTACGATAAGGACCAAAAGTGGCATAAATGGGTTGAGAAGTAGTTGTCGGCTTCGCCGTCGCGCGCGGAGTGTGCGGGGATCGAAAAATTTCATAAAAAGTGAAAATTTTATTTGCCGATGGCGAAAAAATTACTACTTTTGACCATGATACGGTATT
>CAUDHE010000127.1 GCA_958449275.1 uncultured Alistipes sp.
CTTGCGGAAAATTTTTGGGATTATATGGCATTAAATAGTACGAAAAAGAGATTAGTGGCTAATTTTCACAATCTTACGCCTGAGCAACAAGAGGCGGTGAAGAATCTTTATCCGCACGGTTTCACCGACGTCATGACCCGTATCGACAAGCCTAACGGCGATTTTTTTTATGTCGTACCCTACGAGACCGACGACACTTCCTATCTGGTGAAGATCGACGTTAAGATCGACGATTCGGCCGATGAAGCCGTCGAGGACGATTTCTACGGAGACGATGAGATCAAGGGCGCCGACGAGATTCAGGACGACGGCGGATCGGGCGGCGATGACGACGACAATATGGATTGATCCGCTTCCGAACGTTTCGGACTTACGGAGGACTGCACGGGCAGTCCTTTTGTTTTTTTTATGCGTGCCGGATGTGCGGTTCGCCGACGGCGACGGAGTGCGCCGGCAGTCCGCCGCGTGGGGCGGCGGCGAACTGCCGACATCACGCCGCGATGTCGATATTGCTCCCGAATGCTTTCCCGAACGGCAAAAGATGTTGATAAAATATGCGGAACGGATTGGTGCGGTTGAAAAAAAATGGTTATCTTTGGATGCAAAAAATGTCTTTTGCATAAATTGCTAACGGATAATGAAAAAAGTAGACGTAGTTCTTGGATTACAATGGGGCGACGAAGGCAAAGGTAAAGTCGTGGATGTTCTGACCCCGAATTACAAGGTCATCGCCCGTTTTCAGGGCGGACCCAATGCCGGCCACTCGTTGCATTTCGGCGATAAGAGTTTCGTGTTGCGCACCGTGCCTTCGGGCATTTTCCGCGAAGGATCGGTCAATATAATAGGTAACGGCGTGGTTGTCGATCCCGTAAGTCTTACCGAGGAGCTTCGGAATATCGCGGCGCAGGGCATCGACGTGAAGAGCAAGCTGATGATATCGAAGAAGGCGCATATCATTCTGCCGACCCATCGTATCCTCGATGCCGCGAGCGAGGCGGCCAAAGGCAAATCGAAGATCGGTTCGACGCTGAAAGGCATCGGTCCCACCTATATGGACAAGACGGGGCGTAACGGCCTGCGTTTCGGCGATGTGCTGGCCGCCGATTTCGAGGCGCGTTACGAAAAGCTGAAAAACAAGCATATCGAGATGCTCAAGCAGTACGATTACGAGTACGATGTGGCCGAGTACGAAAAGACTTGGATGGAGGGCATCGATTATCTTCGCGGGTTCCGTTTCATCGACAGCGAGCACGTGGTGAACGAATATATAAAGGACGATGTTCCCGTTTTGGCCGAAGGCGCGCAGGGTTCCATGCTCGACGTCGATTTCGGCACCTATCCTTTCGTCACATCTTCCAACACCGTCTGCGCGGGCGTATGCACGGGCCTGGGCGTGGCGCCGTCGAAGATCGGCGACGTTTACGGCATATTCAAAGCCTACTGTACCCGTGTAGGCAGCGGTCCTTTCCCCACCGAATTGTTCGACGAGACGGGCGAGGAGCTGCGTCGTATCGGTAACGAGTTCGGAGCCGTCACCGGCCGTCCGCGCCGTTGCGGCTGGCTCGATCTTGTGGCGTTGAAATATGCCGTGATGGTCGACGGAGTTACGGGACTCATAATGATGAAGTCGGACGTGATGAACGATTTCGATACGGTGAAGGTCGCCACGGCCTATCGCATAGGCGGCGAGACGGTGGATCACTTCCCTTACGAGGTCACGGGCGATCTGGAACCCGTATACACCGAATTCAAAGGTTGGAAGTGCGACATCTGCAAGGTGAAGCATTACGATGATTTCCCCGCCGAATTTAAGGCCTATGTGGAGTTCATCGAGCGCGAGACGGGTGTTCCCGTCAAGATCATCTCGGTAGGCCCCGACCGCAGCGAGACCATCGTAAGACAGATCTGACTTCAAAACCTGAAAACAATACCTGAAACTCAATAATTTACAGCAAATGAACAAAGCTTTGAAAATCGTTGTTCTGGCGAAGCAGGTGCCCGATACCCGTAATGTGGGTAAGGATGCCATGACCCCCGAGGGTACGGTGAATCGTGCCGCTCTGCCCGCCATTTTCAACCCCGAGGATCTGAATGCGCTCGAGCTGGCTCTGCGCCTGAAGGAGGAGTGCGAAGGATCGACGGTACACATTCTGACAATGGGCCCGTTCCGCGCGGCCGATATCATTCGCGAAGCCATGTTCCGCGGTGCCGACGGCGGTTATCTGCTGACCGACCGCAAATTCGCGGGTGCCGATACTTTGGCTACTTCGTATGCCATTTCGTGCGCTCTTAAGAAGATCGGTTACGACGTAATCATCGCAGGCCGTCAGGCTATCGACGGCGATACGGCGCAGGTGGGACCTCAGGTGGCCGAGAAACTTGGCCTTCCGCAGGTGACGTATGCCGAGTGCGTGGAGCAGGTCAAGGATTCGTCGCTGGTGATACGCCGCCGTCTGGAGCGCGGCGTGGAGGTGGTTGAATGCCCGATTCCCGCCGTGATTACGGTCAACGCTTCGGCTCCCGTCGTGCGTCCCATGAATGCCCGCCGCATCATGAAGTACAAATATGCCATGACGCCGAGCGAAGCGGCTGCCGATCCCGAATCGGAGCGTGCCGCTATGGTTGCTTCGCGTGATTATCTGAAGATAGCTGAGCTTACCGTGGCCGACATCGATACGGATGAGAATCAGCTCGGTTTCGCGGGTTCGCCCACCAAGGTGAAGAAGATCGAAAACGTGGTGTTCCAAGCCAAGGAGGCCAAGTGCATGACCTCGGCCGACGAGAACATAAATGAACTGATGGTAGAACTTATTGCGAGCCATACGCTCGGTTAATCGGAAAAGTTGCAGAGATGAATAATATATTTGTATATATAGAACTCGAAGACGGCGCGATTGCCGACGTGAGTTTGGAATTGCTTACCAAAGGTCGCGAGTTGGCCGATCGTTTGGGCGTGAAGCTCGAGGCGGTCGCTATGGGCGTCAATCTGGCGGGAATAGAGAAAGAGTTGGCCAAGTACGGAGCCGATACGGTGTGGGTGGCCGACGACGAGGTGTTCGCGCCGTTCCGCACGTTGCCCCACACATCGGTGTTGTGCGGCCTGATCGAGGCCGAGAAGCCGCAGATCGCATTGTTCGGTGCCACTCCCGTGGGCCGCGATTTCGCTCCGCGCGTGTCGTCGGCATTGCACAGCGGTCTTACGGCCGACTGCACACAGCTCGAGATAGGCGACCACAAGGATGTCAAGACGGGCACCGAATATAAGGATCTGCTCTATCAGATCCGTCCCGCTTTCGGCGGTAACATCATCGCCACGATCGTCAATCCCGACCATCGTCCGCAGATGGCTACCGTTCGCGAGGGCGTGATGCGCAAGGAGGAGGCCGCCGTACCCGCCGCAGGCGAGGTGAAGCAGATCGCATGGCGCGATTATCTGAAGGATGCCGATCTGGCCGTTACGATCATCGATCGTCAGATCGAGGAGCGCAAGATCAATATAAAAGGTGCGAGCGTGATCGTGGCCGGAGGTTACGGTATGGGTTCGAAGGAGAATTTCCGCCTTGTGCACGAACTGGCCGAGGTTCTCGGCGCCGAGGTGGGTGCGAGCCGCGCCGCCGTGGATGCGGGTTTCACCGAGCATGAGCGTCAGGTTGGGCAGACGGGTGTTACGGTTCGTCCCAAACTCTATATCGCATGCGGTATTTCGGGTCAGATCCAGCACACTGCGGGTATGGATCAGTCGTCGATGATAATATCGATCAACACCGATCCCGAGGCGCCGATCAACAAGATCGCCGACTATGCCATCACGGGCGACGTGAACGACGTGATACCTAAAATGATTAAGTATTATAAGCAAAATTCGAAGTAATGGCCAATTTCTTTTCAGATAATAAGGATTTGCAGTACCATCTTGAGCATCCGCTGATGCGCAAGATCGTGGAACTGAAGGAGCGCGGATTCGCCGAGAAGGATCTCTACGATTTCGCTCCGCAGAATTTCGAGGATGCCATGGACTCGTATCGCCGTGTGATGGAGATCGCGGGCGGCGTGTGCGGCGACGTTATAGCTCCCAATGCCGAGGGTGTCGATCACGAGGGGCCGCGCGTGGTGAACGACCACGTGGAGTACGCTTCGGGCACGGTGGAGAACATGAAAGCCGTGGTCGACGCGGGTTTGAGCGGTCTTACGCTGCCCCGCAAGTACGACGGACTCAATTTTCCGCTGATATGCTTCGTTATGGCTAACGAGATGGTGTCGCGTGCCGACGCCAGCTTCGAGAATATTTGGGGATTGCAGGATTGTGCCGAGACTTTGAACGAGTTCGCTTCCGAGGAGTTGAAACAGAAGTATCTGCCGTGGGTATCGGCGGGCGCGACGTGCGCGATGGACCTCACCGAACCCGATGCGGGATCGGATTTGGGCGCCGTGATGCTCAAGGCCTCTTGGTCGGAGGAGAAGGGTACGTGGTTGCTGAACGGCGTGAAGCGGTTCATCACCAACGGCGACGGCGACATATCGCTGGTGCTGGCGCGTACCGAGGAGGGTACCACCGACGCACGTGGTCTGTCGATGTTGGTCTACGACAAGCGCGACGGTGGCGTGAAGGTGCGCCGTATCGAGAATAAGCTCGGTATAAAGGGTTCTCCCACCTGCGAGCTGGTCTTCACCAACGCTCCCGCGCAGTTGGTGGGCGACCGCAAGATGGGTCTTATCAAATACGTGATGTCGCTGATGAACGCCGCCCGTCTGGGTATCGGTGCTCAGTCGGTGGGTCTGTGCGAGGCTGCCTATCGCGAGGCTCTGAAGTATGCCCACGAGCGCGAGCAGTTCGGCAAGGCCATCATCAAATTCCCCGCCGTAGCCGAGATGCTGTCGAACATGCGCGCCAAGCTGCACGGCGCACGCGCGTTGCTTTACGAGACGACCCGTTTCGTGGAGATCTACAAGCAGTATACCCATATTTCGCACGAGCGTTCGCTGGAGTCTGAGGAGCGTCAGGAGATGAAGTTCTACAATCGTCTGGCCGACGGTTATACCCCCTTGGTGAAGCTATTTTCGTCGGAGTATGCCAATTCGCTGGCCTACGACGCCATACAGATCCACGGCGGCTCGGGTTTCATGAAGGACTATCCCTGCGAGCGTCTTTACCGCGATGCCCGTATCATGAATATCTACGAGGGTACCTCGCAGTTGCAGGTGGTGGCTGCCATAAACGGTATAACCAAAGGCACTTTCATGGAGCAGATCGCCCGCTATGCCGAGGCTGAATATTGCGATGCAGTGAAACCCGTTGTCGACAAGCTGGCTGTGCTGACCGAGCGTGTGAAAGCTATGGTCGAGCGTGTG
>CAUDHE010000128.1 GCA_958449275.1 uncultured Alistipes sp.
AAAACCGGACGGCATTGGGGAAAGTTCACGATGGAGGATTACAACGGAACTCATGAATTCGCGCTGTTCGACAAGGATTACGAGAATTTCCGTCCGTTCATGTATCCCAATTATTTTCTGTTCATAAAGGGCAAGGTGCAGCCGCGACCCTATGGCGACAATCCCGAGTTGGAGTTCAAAGTGTTGTCGATGATGCAGCTCGCGGAGATGCGCGACACGATGATAAAGGAGATACATGTGAACATACCGATCGAGGAGCTGACCGAAGCATTCATAGCCGATTTTGCCGAGAATATTCGTCAGAACAAAGGCAATACGATCCTGCGTACGACGGTATCGGATAGGAGCGAAGGGGTGAATCTCAATATGTACTCCAAGCGTTATAAGGTGGCCCTTACACCGCAGCTGGTAGAGTATCTGGATGGTAACGAACTGAAATACACATTATCATAAACACGTAAAATATTTATAATTATGGCATTAGCAATCACCAATGAGAATTATGAAGCTCTCATGGCTTCGGACAAACCCGTAGTAATAGATTTTTGGGCCGAGTGGTGCGGTCCCTGCCGCATGATAGGTCCCATCATCGAGGAGCTCGCCGAGGAGTACGAAGGCAAGGTCGTGATAGGTAAGTGCGATGTGGATTCGAATGACGATATCGTGGCTCAGTACCGCGTGCGCAACATACCTACCGTGGTGTTCATCAAGGGCGGAGCCGTGGTCGACAAGGTGGTCGGCGCAGCGAGCAAAGATGCTTTGAAGGCCAAGGTGGACGCGTTGTTGTAATATCTCGGTACTTGCAAATATCGTCCGTCTCGTAATGTGACGGGCGATTTTTTATATCCTCGGCGGCTCGCACCTTTGGTGCCCCCTCCCTCCGGCCGCCGAGGATAAATACAAACAAGGCTGTCATTTTGAAATGACAGCCTTGTTTCATGTCGGGCACTACCCTATTTCTCGATGAGCGAGATGCTGCGCTGGATGAAATCCGACAGATTCTTGCCCTTGAGCATGCCGTTCGACAGCAACGCGAGGTCTATTATCTGGCGCACCAGCTTGTTTCCGCCTCCGATCTCGCGCAGACGTTCGTTGCGCTCGTCGCGGAGCGTTACGATCTTTTTCGAAAGATCTTCGCGCATCTGTTTCTCCTCGGGAGTGAAGTCGTCCTCTTTCTTGTCCTTTACCGTCTCCTCGAAACGTTTCTCCTCGGCCACGGCGGCGTCGATTTTTTTGGTTATGCTTTTCAGTTTGTCGCCGTATTCCTTTTCGACATTGCCCAAGATGTCGATTACGATGGGATGGTTACCATTCACGGCTATGGTGAAGTTGTCGGGCATCTGTCCGTAGAACTGACTCATACCGCCTCCGCTTACCTTGGACATCTCCTTCATGCGTCGCATGAATTCGTTCTGAGTGATTACCACGGGCGCCTCGTCGGCCGACATTGGCTCGAACGATATGTTGTAGGTTATCTTTTCGTCCTTGGGCAACTGGCTTTCGAATACGGGACGCATGATCTCCTGCTGAGCATCGGTGAGCGACATGGCTATGTGATCTTCCTTCTGAATGAGTTTTTCGATCACGTCGCTGTCGACTCTCACGAAACGTACGTCTCGGTTCTTTGACTCGTACCAGTTGATGTAGTGATTGTCGAGAGGACCGTTCATCTCCAGCACGTCGTAGCCCTTGGCCCTGGCCGCCTCGAGGAACGGGTGTTTCTCGACGGGATCGTCCACATAGAGCAGAATGACGTTGCCGTTTTTGTCGGTCTGGTTATCCTTGACGACGTCGACATACTCCTTTGCCGTAAAATATTTGTCGTCGACAGACTTCAGCAACATGAAATCCTGCGCCTTTTCGGCGAATTTCTCGTCAGTGAGGATTCCGTACTGGATGAATACTTTCAGATCGTCCCACTTCTTCTCGTAGTCGGGACGCATGGTGGTGAACAACTCTTTCAGACGGTCGGCGACTTTGCGGGTTATGTATCCCGAGATCTTCTTCACGTTGGAGTCGCTTTGCAGATAGCTGCGCGACACGTTCAGCGGAATGTCGGGCGAGTCGATCACGCCGTGCAGCAGCGTCAGATATTCGGGGACAATGCCGTCCACTTGGTCCGTGACGAATTCCTGGTTGCTGTAAAGCTGGATCTTGTTCTTCTGTATCTCGAAATTGTTGTGTATTTTGGGGAAATAGAGTATTCCCGTCAGGTTGAACGGATAGTCGATGTTCATGTGGATGTAGAACAGAGGATCGTCGCCCAGCGGGTAGAGTTCATGATAAAACTCCTTGTACTGCTCTTCGGTGATCTCGGTCGGTTTGCGGGTCCACAAAGGCTGCGTGTCGTTGACGATGTTGTCCTTGTCGGTATCGACGTATTTGCCGTCTTTCCACTCCTTGACCTTTCCGAATGCGATGGCGACGGGCAGGAAGCGGCAATATTTTTTGAGAAGCTCATCGACTTTCGACTCCTCGCAATACTCCTTGCAGTCGTCCGAGAGGTGCAGTACGATCGATGTGCCGCGGTCGCATTCGCCGTCGGTCTCCTCCATCGTGTATTCGGGTGATCCGTCGCAGCTCCAGTGCACGCATTTGCTGCCGTCGCGATAGGAGCGCGTGAAAATCTCCACTTTGTCGGCCACCATGAACGACGAGTAGAAACCAAGTCCGAAGTGACCGATTATGGCCTGATCCTTATATTTGGCGAGGAACTCCTCGGCACCCGAGAAAGCGATCTGATTGATGTAGCGGTCGATCTCCTCGGCATTCATACCTATGCCTCGGTCGGTGACGGTGAGGGTTTTCTTGTCGGTGTCGACGCTGACGCGGATGGTCAGGTCGCCCGTTTCGCCCTTGAATTCGTTCTTGGCGGCGAGGGTCTTCAGCTTCTGCGTGGCGTCGACGGCGTTCGATACCAGCTCGCGAAGAAAAATTTCGTGATCCGAATACAAAAATTTCTTGATGACGGGAAATATGTTCTCCGTCGTCACACCTATTTTTCCGTTTTTCATAGACATATATTTTTTGTATTTATTTTCCGAAGAACGGATGTTCAAACTGTGTGCCATCGGCCGACAAGTGTCATAATGGCATATCGCAGGACGAAATTGGCAGAGAATGTCAGTCTTCGTGCGTCGTGCGCGATAGGAACAGCCAAGCGAAGATACCTTGAGCCGCATAATAAGCGGTCATGATCCACACCGTGGCGTAAGGTATTCGCCCGCCGCCTATGCCGTAGGCTATCATGCCGTCGGAGAGGACGAACAGCAATGCGGCCGCAAGATACCAAGTTCGACGGCGGCGCGACTGCATCACGGCCGAGATCAGCATGCAGTATATTATGAAGGCGTATGCCGCAACCGCAATGCTTACGGGCTGCGAGTCGATGCCCCGTAGGACGAAGACGATGTATGCCGCCACCGCGAGAGCCGATGTCGCGGCGGCAGCCATGCGGCCGAACGTGAGTCGTATGCGTCGGCTGAAATCGTATGCGAAAAAGATGTGGGCTGCTGCGAAGAACCCCACCTGACCGAAAAAGAGATTCATGGCGCCCATCAAGTCGCCGACGGCAGATGCGGCCAGTGCCGTCGGTATTAGTATTCCGCCGCAATGTGCGGCTGTCATGGCGGCGAGAGCGATGACGGCCGTGGGCAGGGCGACTACGAAGCGATTCGAGGAGTAGTATTCGGAGTAGCGCACGACGAAAAATAGAGCGCAGAGCACGAGGTAGATCGCCATGACCGCTGCCGTGCGGAGCCGCTGCCGAGTTTGGGGGTTATTGCGCATTTTTCTCGTCGATGTATCTCTCCAGAGCCTCCACGAACCATTCGGGAGCGCGGCACGGACGGCGGGTATCCTTGTGCATGAACCCGAGAGTGACGCTGCCTGTGTTTATCAGTCGGCCCTCGCCGTTGCGCACCTCGCTGCGGATGACCAGACGCGCCGTCGGCATTTCGTCGAGGAATACGCTCACTGTCAGTACGTCGTCGTAGAATGCGGGGGCAAGATAGCGCGACGATACCTCGATTATGGGCGACATGATGCCGCGCTGCTCGATCTCGGCATATGTCAGTCCCATATCGCGCAGCCATTCGGTGCGGGCCATCTCGTACATGACGATGTAGTTGGAATGGTGCATTATGCCCATTTGGTCGGTATCCTTGTAGCGTACGCGGATCTTGTGGTCGAAAGTTATGATAGCCATGTTCAGAGTTCGATTATGATTTTACCTTTCAGGTTTTCGAGGTCTATGCGCAGACCGTCGTCGGTGACGACGAGTGTCGCGGCGCGGCCGTCGACCGAGGCTTCGTAATTGCCCGAGGCGGGCAATTGCTTGTGCGGGTCGATTCCCGAAAGCGAGCCGTCGGACGCCGCGTCGCACATAATCAGATACGGATGCCCCAACAGCATTCGCGCCTTGGCCATCATGCCGCATGCGACGATGCGCCGTATTATTGTGGAGCTGACCTTGCTTTCGGCCACCTGCTGCTGTTCGACCATTTCGATCCCGATGCCCGCATTACGCGATTCCAGATAATTGAAATCGCCCTCCTTATTGTGGCCGAAACGGTGGTTGTAGCCCACCACCAGACGGCGTATGCCTATTCCCGCTATGTCGTTTTCGATGAAATCGCGTGGCGACGTGCGGCTGAATTCCGCGGTGAACGGTACCACTATAACGTTGTCGATCCCCGCGCGTTCGAGCAGCCACAACTTCTCGTCGAGCGTGCTCAACAAACGCAGGCCGTCACCCGAGCCGAGCACGTAGCGCGGATGCGGTTCGAAAGTGAGCACGATGCTCTCGCCGTCGGATGCCGATGCCGTCGTCACGACCCGATGCAGCAATTCCCTATGGCCGCCGTGCACGCCGTCGAACGATCCCATTGTCGCTACGGCGTTTCGGAACGGCGGAAGATTATGCAGATCCTTGAAAACTCTCATGCGTATGCGTTGCGGCAGGCCGCTGCCCTAATTTTTGTCGTTGCTCTCGTCGGATTCCTTGACGAAGTAGGCCACTTTTTCCAAAATGGTGGTTATGTCGTAATTTTCGGCTACTATGCCCTGCGGAAAATTGAGCGGTGCCGAAGTGAAGTTGAGCACCCCTTTGATTCCCGCATTTATGATCGGCACCACCAGCGACGGAGCTATGCGCGTGGGCGACGAGATGACCACTATGCTTATGTCCATCGACGAAACCACCTCCTCGAACCGATCCATGTGGTAACACGGGATTTCGTCGATTACCGAACCGACCTTCTGCGGGTCGACGTCGAATGCCGTCACGATCC
>CAUDHE010000129.1 GCA_958449275.1 uncultured Alistipes sp.
CAGTCGGCGCGCTCCTCCACCGAGAAATTGGGGATATCCTCGCCCAGACTGCCAAGGAATATGTTACAGCTGCGGATTCCCTCGTAGAGGTTGCTGGCGCCGCCGTAGCCGCCCCAATAACCCATGATGGGGTCCGACGAGTTGTTCCATCCGCGCATGATCTTGATGCCGCGGCAATAGGCGCGCGTGTTGGCCACGCCCGAGTCGAGACGGCCGATCCATTCGTCGCCCATGAGCGCGAGCGAGTTGTGGAAAGCCTCCCAGTTGGGCATGAACGAATATGCGTCGGCCAGCGCATGGTAGGCTTTGTCCTTGGTTTCGAATATGCTGTTCAGATCGACCGTATTGTCGGGCACTATGTCGAGATAGTCGCCGCAAGCGGTGAGGCCGAGCGCCAGCAGGGTCGATATAAATATTTTACGTATCTTCATTTGAGTGTAAGTTTTTTATAATGTTAATTGCAGACCGATGCTGAATACACGCTGAAGCGGATAAGCCAAACCGTTGCGGCCCATCTCGGGATCCCACATGTCGAATTTCGAGATCTTGAACAGGTTCGATCCCGAGAAGTATACGCGGCACACCTTGAACGGCGTCTTTTTCAGAATACCGCTGTGCTCGATCGAGTAACCGAACTCCAGGGTCTTCAGACGCACCAGACGTCCGTTGCGCAGCCACCATGTCGAAGTCTGCGTATTGTTGGCGTTGCTGCCGGCCGACAGACGGGGCCAGAACGTATCCGACACGGGATTGTTGGGGCTCCAGTGGTCGTCGGCGATAGCCTGCATGGCGTTGCGGTAACCCGTGAACGGAGCTATCGCGCTCGCGTTGATTATGAACGACACGCGGTCCTGGCCTTGGAAGAACGCCGAGAGATCCCAGCCTTTCCAGCCTACCGAGAATCCGAATCCGTAGTTGATCTCGGGCGTGGTGGGATAGCCGATGGGCACCAGGTCGTCCTCCGAGATCTTACCGTCGTTGTTTATATCCTTATATTTGATATCACCCGCCTGCGTGGTGCCGAAGCTCTGCGTGGGCGAGTTGGCCACGTCGGCCGCGTCGATGAACAGACGCTCGGCGATATATCCCCAAGTCTGAGTCACGGGATATCCCACCTTGCTGCGCCACGGAGTATTCTCGTAAGCTGGCTCCGAAGCCACCTTGTACTCGCCGTGAGCATAGGTGAAGTTGAAACGACCCGTTACGAACAGATCTTTGTTGATATACTTCTTGATATCGACCGATGCGTCGATACCGCTCGACGTCACCTCGCCCAAGTTACCGTAGATACTCACGCCCGAAGCCAGACCCATCGAGGGCGGCAGATCCTGACGTGCCATGTAGATCTTCGAACGGTTCTCGGTGAAATACTCTACCTGAACGTCGGCTATGTCGAACAGATTGAACTCGATACCCATATTCTGCTTTTCGGCGATCTCCCACTGTATATCGGGGTTGGCGTAACGCGATATGGTGTATCCTCCGTAGTAGTTGGTAAAGGTGTTGCCCCAGCGATAGCCGTTGCCGCCGAAAGCGATATCCGACAGGAAGAAGAAGCGGTCCGCCGCGCTGGCAATGTTGTCGTTGCCGACCTTACCCCACGAATACTTGAACTTGAATTTGGGCAGCACTTTGCTTACCGGCTCCCAGAACTTCTCGTTCGAGATCATGTAACCCACGCCGACTGCGGGGAACAGACCCCAACGCTTCGATTTGTCGAACTTCTCCGAACCGTTGTAGGTAAGCGAAAGCTCGGCCATGTAGCGGCTGTCGAACGAGTAGGTGAAACGTCCGCGAATACCTTGGTTGCGCGCGGGCAGCGTCTCCTGAATAGTCGAACCTCCGTTGGTGTTCTTGTCCTCCTCCTGGGTGTAGATCACCACGGCACCCACATCGTGCTTCTCGCCGAACACGTTATTGTAATGGAGTCCGAGCTCGTAGTAGGTGTGCGCATTGGCGTCGCGCGAAGTGTCGGGATTGCCCAGCACCTCGGTACCCTCGTGCGACTGAGCCAGCACATAGGTGTCGGTGAACTCGTCGTACGACTCGAGCGAATAGAGATAGGGATCGTAGTTGCGCTTGCTCGAATACGAACTGTAGTTCGATATCGAAGCCTTGCCCTTGAACATCAGACCGCGGGTCAGGAAATCGAGATCCTGCTCCAGGGTGAACTGCGATGTGATGGTGCTCTCGAAACCGTCCTTATAACCCTTCACCATCTGCGCGTAGGGATTCGACATCGAGTTCGACGCGTCGGAACCGAACAGCACGTGCTTCACGCCCGCATACTTCTCGTCGGGTTCGTAATATTTCGGGAACTCTACGGGGTTACCCGCCATCACGCTCGCGAATATGTCGTCGGCATCGACGAACGGACCCGTATAGTCGCGGAACACCGAGTTGATGTTCACCTCGCCGCGGGTGGTGCGCGTAAGGTTGATGTTCACCTTCGCCAAGATGTTGAAGCGGTTTATGTCGATATTGTTCTTGAAGTTGTTCAGACGATTCTCCTTCAGCACGCCCGTATCGTTATCGTAACTTATGGCGGTGTAGTAGCGTACCATCTTTCCGCCGCCGCTTGCGTTGAGCGTATAGTGCTGGTTGTAGGCCACGTTCTTGAACATTTCGCTGTACCAGTCGATGTTGGGATAAGCCATCGGATTCAGTCCCAGCAGGGTGTTCTGTATCTTCTGTGCCGTGTATCGCGGCGCCAGAACGGGGTTGTCGTTATACTGCGCCTCGTTGTAAAGTCTCATGTACGATATTCCGTCCACCATCGCGGGCAGCTGCGTGGGGGTCGAGAATTTCGATTCGTGACGGAACGACACGGTGAGCGAACCCTCCTTACCCTGCTTGGTGGTGACCGAAATCACGCCGTTGGCGCCTTTCGAACCGTACAGAGCGGCTGCCGTGGCATCCTTCATGATCGAGAACGACTCGATGTTGTCGGGCTCCACGCGCGCCAGATCGTTCGCCGACACTTCGAAACCGTCGAGCAGGATGAGCGGACTCTGCGCATAACCGAACGTCGTTACGCCTCGGATGAAGAACGTGGCGTTGTCCTGCCCGGGCTGACCGCTCTGCTGATACGAGATAAGTCCCGCCACGCGGCCCGCCAGAGCGGTGGTGAAGTTACTCGACGGCACCTTCAGATCCTTGGGATTGACCGCCTCGATAGAAGCCACGATCGACTCTTTTTTCTGTTTCGAGAACGCCACGACCACCACATCGTCCAAAGCTTCCTGATTGGGCACCATCTTGATATCGATGTTGGTCTTGCCCTTTACCGACACCGTCTGGTCGGCATAACCCATGAACGACACTTCGAGCATGTCGTTATCCTGCACGGTCAGAGGGGTGAACCGTCCGTCGGGACCCGTAATGGCTCCCGTCGTTGTACCCTTAATGGCCACAGTGGCTCCGGCCAGCGGCTCTCCGTTCTCGTCAAGGACACGCCCTGAAATCTGCTTCTTTTGTTGCGAAACCTCCCGTGCCGCTCGATCCGCCCGCTTGGCGAGGATCGGCGTGTGGGTAGTTACCAAACCGCAAAGAAGCACACACAAAAGTACTTTTCTCTTCATTTGATAAATTTTAAGTAAACGGTAAATAGTCCGGTCGTGCGAACAAACCGCAAACCCGAGCCGACATTGCGTCGTCGATCGGGCACACTGCTTGTTACGCTTCGTAAAATTAAATTTTCTTTTCGATTGCCGCGGGCTGAACATGTTGCCCATGCCTCCACAAAATGAGGCCAATACGGCCACAAATCCCGATCGGCAGAACGCGATCGGGACTCCGAAGCCCAACGACGGCAAGATGCTTTCGCCCCGCCGTCCGCTCGAAAATTCAATTATTTTTCGACCGACAGAAACCGCTTCGTCAAACGCTTGCGGATCGGTTCGTCATAGAATTTCAGACACAGCCACGCCAACGCCACCGAACCCGCGACCAGAACAGCGGCCCCGGGCAGCGACTGCCCGAAAGTAAGATCCCCGTTCTTCACCCACGCGAAATAGAGATATATGAACGGATAATGCACCATATATAAAGGGTATGAGATATCGCCCAAGAACTTGCATATACGAGCCGTAAACCGATCCGTCGCACGCCCCGAGGCGCCGATATACACCAGCAGCGGAAATACCGCGGCGACGCACAAAGTGTCGTACAATCCGTTCATCCACAGATGTTCGCTTCCGCCTATGCGCGGCACGGCAGCCGTGACCGCGATGGCTGCGGCGCCGATCCAGAACGCGCCCTTCACCTTCATCGGTCTGAACACACGCGACATCAGCAAACCCGCCGAGAACGAAAACAACAGGCGCAACGCTCCTCCCGCCATATTCTCCCCCGTCATGGCGAATCCCACGCAGATGTCGCCCAACGGTCCCGCCAAGGCGAACGCAGCCAATCCGCACCCCGCCGCCGCGACGAATATAGCGAGAAGTCGGGTCGAGAAACGGCGTATGAACAGCGCATAAAGCAGATTGCCGACATATTCGAACATGAGCGACCAACTCGGGCCGTTGAGCGGATACATCTCGCCCACGCCGCGGATCTCGAAACCCGTGGTTGCGGGAATCATCAACGCGTTCAACAGCGTCGAGAGGATCAGCATACCCGCCGATATTCGGGTTACATCCCACGCCGAGCAACCCTGAGTATAGAACATCGCTCCGCCGATGACGGCTCCCATGACGACCATGGGATGCAGACGGATAAGTCGGCGTTTTATGAAATCCTTCACGCTCATCGTTTTCCATCTGTCGTCATAGGCATATCCCATGACGAATCCCGACAGAATGAAGAAGAAATCGACCGCCAGATAGCCGTGGTTGATTTTCTGATCCAAATGGCTCGTAGCATAGGCCTCGAAAAGGTGGAAACAAACCACCGTCAGGGCCGCCACGCCGCGCAAGCCGTCGAGTATATCGTAATGAGGTTTGGTATCCGCGAATGCCGCTGCCGAGATCTCCGTTTTTTCCGACATGGTCGATAAATATTAAGGTTTCTCGCACAAAGATAGTCAACCTGCCCGACATACGGAGCATAATATATAAGAAAGTATTTGCGGCTCTTTGGAGTCGCAATAATACGCATGCGTCAGCCTACCTCGCGGCAGGAACGATTTCGGATTAAGGGCGGGCGCGGCGACGAAGCGTTAAAAATCGGAAATCTTTTGATTGCTTCAAAAGTGCCG
>CAUDHE010000130.1 GCA_958449275.1 uncultured Alistipes sp.
CGGCCTTGCCGAGCGGCGACTGTTCGATGTACTCGCCCATATAGAGATAAGGTATCCCCAATTCGAGCAGTTTGGTCTCCATGCCGCTCGACGCGGAGATGCCGTAGATCAGCACCAAATCGGGTTGCAGCGCCGTAAGTAATTCGTAATCGATGTTGGAGTCGTATCCCACGTCGCCCACCTTGTCGCGGGCGGCCGATATGTGAGGGTCGGATATGAAATCGATGCCCGACACACCGACCACGCGGTCGGTTTCGCCGATGGCCGAAAGCATGGCGATGTAGCTCGACGACATGCAGACGATCCGTCTCGCGTCACCCTTTACGCATTGCAGTTCGGGAGTGCATGATACCTCGGCGTCTTCGTCGCGGACGATGAGCAGACTGCGGCCGACACCCTCCGCGCCCTGCCACGGATCGGCGATGCGTATCAGAGTCGACGAGCCGTCGGGGCGTCCGAGTATCTCGAATCCCGAGGCGTATTTCGGTCTGTAAAGCGTTTCGGTGAAATCGCCGAGAGATATTTCGGACGTCGGACGGCAGCCGACGAAAAGCGCGGCGACGAGCGACAGCAGTAGGAGCGACGGCGTGAATGTTGTTTTCATCGGTTTGCGTGGTTTTATCGTTGTCGGATGTCGTCGTGCAGGGTCTGCACGACGGCTTTTCCCTGCTCGGCGAGGTGTTCGACCGTCTTCGCGTCGCCCGCAGAGTCGGTTACGGCATCGGCGGTACAGTTGTAGACCACGTACCCTCCCCCGTCTATCATGCCGAACGCGTTGTTGAACGTCCAGAATCCGAAGTGGGGTTTCGAGGCATCGAATATGTCGGTGCCGTAGACGAACTCACGCGTGTCGATACCCATCTGCGCGAGGAGAGTGGGGGCCAGATCGATCTGCGACGCATAGGTGTCGATCACCATCGGTTCGCCGACGGCTCCGCCCGTCCATATCATGGGGATGCGCTGACGGGCGAGATCGCCTATCTGCAAATCGTCGGGATAGGCTATGCCGTGGTCGGCGACGAGGATCACCAGCAGGTTGTCCCATACGGGCGAACGGCGCCAGCGGTCGAGCATACGTCCGACGCATTCGTCGGTGAAAGCCGCGGCATTGAGTATTCTGTTCTCGAAACGGTCGAAAGGCACGTCGAACGGCTCGTGCGAGCTGAGTGTCAGGAGCGTGGCGAAGAACGGACGGCCTGCGTCGGCGAGTTCGAGCACCTCGCGGGCGAAGTAATCGCACATCACGTCGTCGGCATAGCCCCATTTGGCTATCGGGGCGTCGAAATGCAGATCACGTCGGTCGGTGACGCGTTCCACCCCCGTGCCGTAGAGATACGACATGGTGTTGGTGAAATCGGCGTCGCCGCCATAAGTGAATGTCGTCGCATATCCCTCGCGGCGAAGCGAACGCGCTATGGAAGGCAGGGTGTGCGCCTTGCTCGGGTATTTCATTATCGAAACGACGGGGTGTGCGGGAAATCCGCTCATGACCGCCACCTGGCCGCGGTCGGTACGAAACGAATTAGCTATCATATTGTCGAACAATATGCCTTCGCGGGCGGCGCGGGCGAGATTGGGAGTCACGCTGTCGCAGTCGACAACTGCGTCGGTGACGGTGCGGCCGAAACTCTCCAGCAGAATCAGAACCACGTCGGGCCTGCGGACGGCGATTACCCGAGTTCTGCTCGCGTCGTCGGTACTGCCGCCGCGCAGCCGATCGAAGATCCGTTCGCGCTCCGCGTCGGGGAAATACCGATAATCGTCGGCGTCGAGCTCCGAACGCGCGGCCGACGACAGAAACGAGAAGACAGGGTTGGTGGCGGCCTGATTCAGAAACATGTTGTCGCTGAAATATACTTTGCTCACATTGGCCGGCGCGGCGCCGACGCCTCCGCGGATGGCCAGAAACAGCAATCCGCCGACGAGCAACAGCGCGAGCGACGAGATCGCGCGACGGCCTGCGGACTCTCTTTCGGCGCGGTATATTCTGCTTATGCCTGCGTATGCAGCGGTCATCGCCGCTCCGTAAACGACGAATAACGTCAGCGCGGGCCACAGATCGGACGGTGTGACGCTGGCGGCAGCCTCTCGCGGAGTCTTGAGATATGGCAACACCGTGCTGTCCAGACGGAAATCCCAGTATCGGAACAAGCCTATGTCGACGCTCACGATGAGCGCCGCTACTACGGATACCGCAGCGAAATATGCGTTCAGCATGCGGCGCATCGTACGTTCCGGCACGCGAATCCACACGGCGGCGAGCATCAGCAGCCAAGGCACGACGGTTACGTAGCCCGCCACCGTGGAGTCGAGCACCAAACCGTACCACGACACGGCGGCCAGCTCCGCAGCCGATGCCTCGGCAGTCCGTTGGGCATACCACAGCAGAAACAGAGGCTTTTGCAACGCCATGAGCGCCACGGTGGCTATGTATGCGGTCGCTGCGAGCGATAATTTGCGAAACATACTTTAGTTAATATTGACGGATTGCAAATATAGCGAATAATTCGGACTCGCCGCCGCGAATCGCCGATTTTCGCAGCACGGGTGTTCGAAAGCGCAGCCGATGCGAATTTTTCGAAGAAAATTTCTTTTTACGCAAAATATTCGTACATTTGCACCGCTAAACAGCATACGAAATTTTAATCGATTGTATTATGAACAATTACGAAACCGTTTTCATTGTCACTCCCGTCCTTTCGGATGCTCAGGTAAAGGAGGTTGCTGACAAATTCCAAGGCATCATCACCGAGAACGGCGGTCAGATTGTGAATGCGGAGAGCTGGGGCCTCAAGAAGCTCGCTTATCCCATCCAGAAGAAGACCACCGGATTTTATTTCCTCGTGGAGTTCACCGGTGAAGGCTCTATCATCAACACGCTGGAGACCGGCTACCGCCGCGACGAGCGCATCATTCGTTTCTTAACTTTCAAGCAGGACAAGTTCGCCGTGGAATATTCGGCCAAGCGTCGCGCAAAGCTTGCTAACAAATCACAGGAGGAGTAAATCATGGCACAGGAGAATGTAAAGAGCGGCGAGATCCGTTATCTCAACCCCGTATCGGTGGATGTGAAGAAAAAGAAGTATTGCCGTTTCAAGAAGCTCGGCATCAAATATGTCGATTACAAGGACGGCGAGTTCCTCAAGAAGTTCCTCAACGAGCAGGGTAAGATTCTGCCCCGCCGTCTGACGGGTACTTCGCAGAAATACCAGAAGAAAGTGGCTCAGGCCGTGAAGCGTGCACGTCACCTCGCGATTCTGCCTTTCGTAACGGATTGTATGAAATAATTAAGAGCAGGAGAGCAATATGGAAGTTATACTTATCAAAGATATGGACAACTTGGGTTACGCTAACGACATCGTTAACGTGAAGCCGGGTTATGCGAACAATTATTTGATTCCTCAGGGCTACGCCAAGGCCGCTACCGCTTCGGCCAAGAAGGTGCTGGCCGAGAATCTGAAGCAGCGCGCTCACAAGGACGCCAAGATTTTGGCCGACGCTCAGGCTTTGGCCGAGAAGATCGCCAATCTGCCTTTGGTCGTTAAGGTAAAGGCCGAGGAGGGCAAAATCTTCGGTTCGGTTACTTCGGCCGACATCGCAGCCGCTTTGGCCGAGAAAGAGATTGCCGTCGATCGCAAGGTTATCAGCGTCGACAGCATCAAGACCGTAGGTGAGTACGAGGCTTCGGTAAAACTGCACCGCGAGGTTAAGGCTACCGTAAAGATTTCGGTTGTCGCCGAGGAGTAGTCGAGTTATCGACCTGCATATATCGGAGGATTGTCTGAGTTCTATTCAGACAGTCCTCTTTTTTTATTGAGTTCTTTACGGCAAGATCTTGACCCGTTCGATGATTGTCTGTGATTCGCTGACGGCGGAATATGCTATTTTGCGAGTTATGCGAACCGTTATCCATACCCGGCGAAGGACAACGACTTTTCGCGAATGCTCTCCGAGTTTTCCGCAGTCTGCGCCCGAACGCAATGGCAGTCCGACGCAATATGTGGCGTTTAATTTTTGCCGACACAGTCGCAAAGCGGGTCGCCTCCGTGCCACAACGGACCGTGGCCGTGACCTATCGACATGCGACTGCCTGCGTCTATGGCGCGACTTACGTAACGCTTGGCCTCCGCCACGGCCTCCGGAAGAGCACGACCTCGCGCGAGCAACGTGGCGACGGCCGACGAAAGAGTGCAGCCCGTTCCGTGCAGATTGCGGGTCGCGATGCGCGCGGCCGTGAATCGATATATTTCGTTGCCGTCGCAAAGCACATCGCACATCTCGTCGCCCGCAAGATGTCCGCCCTTGACGAGCACGGCTGTACCGTATCGTCGCGCAAGCTCCGTCGCAGCCCGCTCCATCCGCTCGGCGGAATCGACAGGACGGCGCCACAACGCCTCCGCCTCGTTCATGTTGGGAGTGATGAGCGTCGCACGGGGAATGAGGTCGCATTCGAGTCGTTCAACGACATTTTCTCCGATAAGCCGATGACCGCTCGTAGATATCATCACAGGATCGAAAACGACGTATCGCGGTGCATAACGCTCGACGGCATCGGATATCACTCGTACGATGTCGGCGTCATTCACCATTCCGATCTTTACGGCCTGAGGCTCGATATCCTCCATCACGGCGGCAATCTGCTCGGCCACCGTCGACGGCGGCACGGGAAACACTCCGCGCACTCCCACAGTGTTCTGTATCGTAAGAGCCGTAACGGCTGCCGCAGCATAACCGCCCAGCGCGGTAACGGTCTTTATGTCGGCCTGAATGCCTGCGCCGCCCGAGGGATCGGACCCTGCAATCGACAGCACCTTGGCGGGTATGATTTTATCTTGCATGACGTTATAACAGTTTCAACATGTCTTCGAGTCGCGCGGCGGACGCTGTCGGATCGGGTGCGTCCCATATCGCACCGAGCACCGCAGCACCTCCGAAACCCATTCGTCGGATC
>CAUDHE010000131.1 GCA_958449275.1 uncultured Alistipes sp.
ATCAACCCCAGCAATATCAACAAAAAAATCGTGGCCGAAAATAAGCGACCACGAAAAATCAGCTCGAAATAGGAGGAAATATTTTTGTATATAAAAATAACCGCCCTCTCGGAAGGCGGTTATTTCGATTTATGCACATGGCATCTGACGTAAGCAGCCGAGATGCGAAAGAGAAATCCGTCACTTGCGTTTCTCTTTGGCTTCGATGCACTCCGTAGCGTGCGGGACACGCAGCAGACGCTCTTTGGGAATAAGTTTTCCCGTGGTCTTGCAAATGCCGTACGTCTTATTCTCCACACGCACCAAAGCCAGTTCCAAATTACGGATGAATTTCATCTGATGGGCGGCGAGACGGCCCGTCTCCTCTTTCGAGAGAGTGGTGGCACCCTCCTCCAGCACTTTGAACGTGGGCGAAGTATCCTCGGTATCGTTATCGCTCGAATGGGTAATATTCGAACGGAGCAACTCGTAATCGGCTTTGGCCTGCTCGAGTTTTTTGAGAATTATTTGTTTGAACTCCGCCAAATCGGCATCGCCGTATCGTACTCTCTCCTCTTCCATAGTCGTAAAAATTAATGTTGCTGTAATAAAGATAAGACATTTTTTATAAACTGCCAAATCTCCAATATAAAAATATCGGTTACTCCGCCTGCATGCGCGTCACAGCTATACGCAACGGCTCGTCGTCGACATCCGAATCGGCCACGACCGCACCTTGCGGTTCGGCGGCGGCGCACACCTCGACCGCGAGGGTCTGCGATGCTATGTAGTCGGCGAAATGTTCGACGGCACCCGCGACAATAGGCTTCGACTCGATCTCCACGCGGATCTTGTCCGTCACTTCGAATCCCGAGTCTTTACGAATATTTTGTATGCGGTTTATCAACTCGCGTGCCACGCCCTCGCGACGCAACTCGTCGGTGACGGTAATGTCGAGCGCGACGGTGAGTTTACCCTCCGAAGCGACCAGCCATCCGGGCATATCCTCCGACGTGATCTCGAAATCGGCGGAAGTAACCGCGATCTTTTCGTCTCCGAGATCGAGTATCGTCTCGGCCGAAGCCTCGATCTCGGCAATGCGCTCCTGCGAGAAGGTGGCCGTAAGAGCCGCTATCTGCTTCATATACTTGCCGTACTTGGGACCGAGCGTCTTGAAATTGGGTTTTATGCGTTTGGTGATAATGCCCGTGGTGTCGTCGAGCAATTCGATCTGTTTTACGTTCACCTCGCTCGTAATAAGTCCCTTTACCGCTTCGATCCGACGTGCCGTAGTCTGATCGAGCACGGGCACGAGGATCTTGGTCAGAGGCTGACGTACCTTGATATTCACTTTGCGACGCAGGGCGAGCACCATAGACGATACTCGCTGCGCGATGTCCATCATCTCCTCCAACTCGGTGTCGATCGACGACACATCCGCCACGGGGAATGCCGCAAGGTGTACCGAGCCGTCGGAATGGCGACCGCTCACGGCGTTGAGATCGGTGAAAATACGGTCGGCCATGAAGGGTGCGAAAGGCGCCGCAAGGGCAGCCACGGTCTCCAAGCAGGTGTAGAGCGTCTGATAAGCTGCGAGTTTGTCATCGCTCATGCCGCCGCCCCAGAAGCGTTTGCGGTTCAGACGAACGTACCAGTTCGAAAGATTCTCGCCGACGAAATCCTGTATGGCACGTGCAGCGGGAGTGGGATCGTAATCGTTCAGATACTCGGTAACCTCCTTGACCAATGTATTGAGCAGCGAAATGATCCAACGGTCGATCTCGGGACGCTTCTCGACGGGGATCGCCGCCTCCTTGCCCGTGAAGCCGTCGACGTTGGCGTAGAGAGCGAAGAACGAATAGGTGTTATAAAGCGTGCCGAAGAACTTGCGACGCACCTCGTCCACACCCTCCTTGTCGAACTTCAGGTTATCCCAAGGCTGCGAATTCGATATCATGTACCATCGCGTGGCGTCGGCGCCATAGGCGTCGAGCACCTCGAACGGATCGACGGCGTTACCCAGACGTTTCGACATCTTGTTGCCGTTCTTGTCGAGCACCAGACCGTTGGATATTATATTCTTGAACGCCACAGAATCGAAAAGCATAGAAGCTATGGCATGCAGCGTGAAGAACCATCCGCGCGTCTGGTCGACGCCCTCGGCTATGAAATCGGCGGGGAACACCTCGCCGAACTGATCGGCGTTCTCGAACGGATAGTGTATCTGCGCATAGGGCATGGCACCCGAATCGAACCACACGTCGATCAGATCGCTCTCGCGCTTCATAGGCTCGCCCTTGGACGAGGTAAGCACGATGCCGTCGACATAGGGGCGATGCAGATCGATATTGGCGGTCGAATAGTTCTCTTTCGACATGTCGCCCACACGGAAATTCTTATACGGATTCTCTGTCATGTTACCTGCGGCGATACTCTTCTCGATCTCGGCCATAAGCTCTTCCACCGAGCCGATACACTTGATCTCCGAATAATCCTCGGTGGCCCACACGGGCAGCGGAGTACCCCAGAAACGCGAACGCGACAGATTCCAGTCCACGAGTCCCTCCAGCCATTTGCCGAAACGGCCCGATCCCGTCGATTCGGGTTTCCACTTGATGGTTTTATTGAGTTCGATCATGCGCTCGCGCAATGCCGTGGTGCGTATGAACCACGAGTCGAGCGGATAATAGAGCACGGGCTTGTCGGTGCGCCAACAGTGGGGATACGAGTGAGTATGCTTCTCGATCTTGAAAGCCAAGCCCTGCGACTTGAGCATCACGGCAATATCGATATCCAACGTGGCGTCGTCGGGTCCTAAAGTATCGTCGTACGCGTTTTTAACATAGCGGCCCGCATACTCGCCGTACGATGCGGCATCCACATTGTTCGCCACAAACTCGGGATCGAGATCCTCCAAAAGGAAGAAACGGCCCTGCCGGTCGACCATCGGCTGGCTCTTGCCCGCCTTGTCGACCATGAACAGAGGCGCTATGCCTGCGATTTTGGCCACTCGGTCGTCGTCGGCGCCAAACGTCGGCGCGATATGTACGATGCCCGTACCGTCCGAGGTGGTTACATAGTCGCCCGTAATCACTCGGAAAGCATCGCCCTGCGGCTTCACCCACGGGATGAGCTGCTTGTAACGTACGCCCTCCAGTTCGGGACCAAGCCATGTTTTGTCCTCCGTTTCGAACGTGCCTTCCATCTTTTTGGTAAAATAGCCGTCCACGAGCGATTTGGCCAGTATCACCGTCTGCGGCTCGTCGGTATAGGGATTGCGGCACTTCACGCGCACATACTCTATCGCGGGCCCCACGGCCAGAGCGGTATTCGACGGCAGGGTCCAGGGAGTGGTGGTCCACGCAAGGAAGTAGAGCTTGCCCTCCACGCCCTCGAAAAGTTTCTCGCTGCGCTCGTCGCGCACGATCTCGAATTGTGCGGTGCACGTGGTATCCTTCACGTCGCGATAACACCCGGGTTGATTCAACTCGTGCGTCGAAAGACCCGTACCCGCCGCGGGCGAATAAGGCTGAATGGTGTAACCCTTATAAAGCAGCCCCTTTTCGTATAATTTTTTGAGCAGGAACCACAGAGTTTCGATATACTTATTGTCGTAAGTGATGTAGGGATCGTCCATGTTGACCCAGTAACCCATTTTGTGAGTAAGGTTCTCCCACACGTCGGTAAACTCCATCACCGCCTCGCGGCAAGTGCGGTTGTACTCCTCGATCGAAATCTTGCGTCCTATATCCTCCTTGGTGATGCCGAGCTTTTTCTCCACACCCAGCTCCACGGGCAGGCCGTGAGTGTCCCATCCCGCCTTGCGGTGCACCAAATACCCCTGCTGAGTCTTGTAACGGCATATTACATCCTTGATCGTACGGGCCATGACGTGGTGAATGCCGGGCATGCCGTTGGCCGAGGGAGGCCCCTCGTAAAAGACGAATGTCGGATGACCCTCGCGCGTAGAGATGCTTTTGTGGAACGTGTCGTCGGCATCCCATTTTTTCAGAACCTCTTCCGCCACCTTCGGCAGATCGAGACCTTTGTACTCGTTGAACTTCATAGTAGGGGTTATGTTAATTTTCGTTATAAATCGTTGTTGCGAGCAGACGGGCGTTTCGGCCTGTCGGCCCTCGCGGCGTTCGGCATTGCGAATATCCGCCGCAACCTCCCAAAGGCAGGTAAAACGTGCAAATATAGAAAAATAAATACAAGTTTCCAACTTCACTCCCGCCGAACGCACAAGATGTGACGGAGCGGTTTTCGGGTCGCAGTCAGCGGAGGCCTGCGAAACGATACGGACGGCCGTGGAATTGCGGATTGCTGTTCGACGACGGCGAACAGCCTTGCGAAGAGGTGCAGGGAATGCGTATAATAAAATGAAATGCAGTTCGCAGAACTGCGCGGGCCGCAGCCTCCCGCCAGCGGAGGCCCGCAACGGCATTCGCCATGTTGCGAACCACCGCAGGCCGCGGCCCGAAGGTACGTAACTACTTCTCCCGCCGCCTCAGCACCTTTTGCTTCAGCGAGGCGAGGTCTTCCGTAAGCGCGGCGCGCGCGGCCGTGTCGCACAGAATATTATTCAAAGGGATAGATTCATCCTCGGCCTCGGGCAGACGTTCGCCGTTCGTCGCGCGGCCTATGTACAGAATAAACTTGTACAGACGAAACATATCGAGCCA
>CAUDHE010000132.1 GCA_958449275.1 uncultured Alistipes sp.
TTACCAGCCCCAGCAATCGCAGGAAGTCTCGCGGATTTATGAAAGTGCCCGTCATACCCGAATCGGAACGGATTATTACAGACTTCGAGCTGTTAGGAATACGTTCTATCTCTACTTCATCCGTCTCGCGGCGATCATACTTCGAGTCGGAATACCTGAGGCGAAACGATTGGGCGTCAATATATTCGACCCCGTCGACCAGCACATCGACGGCATAGTCGATCAAACCGACCGAACCGTCGAGACGTGTCAGTTCATCTCCGTATCATACAAGGATGACAACGGTGTGAAACGTGCCCTGCCTCTATCGCTCGCAGCAATGGAATAGGTACGGCAAAATTATCCCGAACGGTTCATGAGGCGGTTCGATTCCGCCTCGGGAACAAAAAAATGAAGAAAAATTTGTCAGGGGGGGGATTTGTAATTTTGCCCCGTCTAATCAAAAACTTAAGTTATTATGAAAAAGATTTTAATGTGTGCGATCTGCTTATTGTGTATTATAAGCGTGAAATCTCAAGATCGGATAAACGAACGCCCTATGACTCTTACATACAAATCGAAAGAGATTAAAAGGGCTAATTATTGGAGTCAAGAAAATGGAATATGGAAAAGCCGGCTTAATACCGCTCGGCCTTATTTGGTTGGAGTTCAAAGTGATAATTTCAAGTCTATATTTGTTGGCGATATTGATAGTTTGAAATTTATTTTTATTGATTATTTTAAAGCTAAATGGAAATATCCTAATTTGGAATTGGAGTGGACCTATTATCCTATGATTCAAGCTTGTTTAATTTCAAACGATAGTTACGAGAAATTGAAAAATATCCAACAAGGGCAGATTGTAGGTATTCAATCTGGTTATTATTTCGAAATGTGTAAATCGGGTCAAGAATATTCATTTCCGTTATTTTTGGAAATAACAGAAACGCTATATTCCACCAAAAGATTATTATGTGGAAAAGATTGCTCAGATGATGCTTGGAGGGAAGAATACCCCATGCAATATGCATTAATAGCCAAGCGTGTTTTAAGTGAAAATAAAGATATTGTTAGGTTTCATTGTTTGCTTCCTGTTTTATTTATTACAGAATATAGGCCATTCATAGAATCTTATTATTTTGAAGTTTCATACGATGAATTTATAAAATTATTTGAATCTGATAAAAGTCTTCTGCATAAGTAAGCGTGCTTGCAGAATCAAAAATAATTTGTACTTTTGCCCTTGAACTCTACATACCAAGTCTTGGGCGAACATCAAGAACGATTTTTGAACAAGATAAAAGGCAACGCCTGCTATGGTGGTCGGTAAGAAATGATCCGACTGCAAACGCCCAGCGTATGTGGAGTTCACACCTACGGTGGGCGTTGCTCTTTTATCGCAATTCTTAATAAATGAACTCCATTAAGAATGAAGTCGGCACCCAACTGCCGCAGGCGTTTACATTCAACGCCTCCAATCAATAAGTGCGCACCGTCATGCTCGACGGGCAACCTTATTTCGTCGCAAAAGACATCTGCGACATTCTACAATTAACCAATCCATCTGTAGCTATCCAAGCGCTCGATGAAGATGAACGATCTAAGTACTGCTTAGGTCGTCAAGGCGAAACATGGTGTGTCAACGAAAGCGGTCTTTATCATCTGATCTTTCAATCGCGCAAGCCGGAAGCGAAGGCATTCCGCAAATGGGTAACCTCGGAGGTTCTGCCCGCCCTACGCAAGACGGGACGCTACGAGATCCCGCACGCATTGCCCATGCGGTGGTCGCAGCGATACCAGCGGCCGTCGACATGGCTCGATCTGCGGAACGAACCCTATGAAACGAAGATGCTCTACGGCGGTCCCGTCCGTGTGATCGTCTACGAGGACACGGAGTGGTATGCCATGAACGACGTGCTGCGTGCGTTGCGCGTCGCCACGAGCTCGTATCAGAACGCCGCCTCGCTCAATGCCGGCGGGCGCGATCTGGCCCGCAAGATCCACATCTTCGGCAACACCCATCCCGCATGGTTCACCACCCTCACGGGCGTGCGACTACTCGTGTGCGGCAGCCGCAAGTATGGGCAGCATAACAATCAGGTTCGTTAATCAAGAAAATCAATCTATCATGGGAAAGATACGCAAACGCTACATGGTGAGCGAAGGAGAGTTGTTCAGGCTTTATGCCGAGATTCAGCAGGTGCGCTGCGCGGAACGCAGAGCGGAGTTCATGAAGGAGTTCCGCAAGCTGTTGTACGAAGCCCAGCCCGTCACTTTGATAATCGATAAAGGCAGGAAAGGAGGTAACGATGGTACGCTTTGAGAAAGACCGATATATCATCGATGTGTATACGGGTGTGGATCCCGTCGAAAACTGGCTGGAGCTACATAAGGAGATCGCCTATCTGATAAGCCTGGTCGATCAAACCAACGCCCCTGCGGACGGGCTTTGTTACCTGCCGCAACTGCTGGGCGACATGATGCCCGAGTGGGAAACGGCCCGCAAGATGACCGAAAATTGACAATAACATGCGTAACCAACCGCCGAGATCGATTCTCGGCGGTTTTCTGTTGAAATGCGCGGATAAAATATTATCTTTGCGATGAGATAATAATTCATCTGAATCATGCCCCGCGGACGTAACAAACATCTTATAGAGCAGCGCGATCTGGCCCTTCTCCGTCGGTATTACTATTGGACGGAGCAGCAGCGCCTGCGTTTCGACGACACGCTGAAGATACTCTCAGAGCGGGAGTTCTTCCTGTCGGAAGAGCGGATCATGGCAATTATCCGCCGCGCTTGCCGCAAGCACGAGGAGTTGGGCATATCTCCCGTTCCCAAGGTCCGCAAGCCGCGCATCACGGCCGAGCAGCTCGCGCTATTCATCGGCGAGTGATTCATCGCTCCACGCCGACGGTGTCTTTCACACTCCACCGAAAAGTCGTATCGTATATTTTCCAATTGTACTGCGTCGTAGTGGCGGCGCTCTGTATGCGTTGCATGGCGCTCGCGGCGCCCTTGGGCCGATATCCGTGCAGGGCAGCAGCGAGGCGGCGGTTCATGCGGGCGCGCTCCGCGATGCGATCGGTCGTTCCCGATCCTGCATGCGTGTCGTCGTAACAGTCGATGGCCAAACGTATAGTCACCTCGGCCGTCCCGATCTGCACGGCCGAGGTCATGGCGGTCATGTTATTCCAGCTTACGCTTACGCCGCTCACCAAGGCGCACGGGAACAGTACCGGGTACTGATCCTGCGCCTCGGTTTCGAGCTGCCCGTAATCCTCGTCGATGAGCTGCAGTTCGGGCATCGCATGTCTTATGCGTTCGATAAGTTCAATGATCGTCTCGTTCATTCGTTAATTATTTTGGTTAACCCCTTGGCTATCCGCTCCCGTATCTTGTCGTTCAGCGCCTTGCTGGGGCCTATGAACCGACGCTGCGGGATCTTTATGTCGAGCTTGGTCTTTTTGGTAAGCGCCAACCATTTCCACACCTGCCCGTTTTTATTGATGCCGGCGCTTGCGAAATCAAACTTCCTGAACAGCGTACGCATACGCTTCTGCTTGCGAGGCGACTTCGCCCTGTTTCCTGACTCAAAGAATCGATACCATGCGTAACGACGCATTTTAGGCGTCACCGTGGGGTGCACCTCGCCGCCCTCGTTATGTATGGCGGCATACTTGGAATTGTTAAATATACGCGCGCGGTAGTCCGACGTCTCGTGCACGGTCGCTTTCATGAGATGTTTGCGACTGCTGAGCAACGGTCCGTATTTGCTCTCGGCCGACAGATTGCCTGCCTGCTGCCGCTTGGTGATCTTCCACGGTTCGATCGTACGATCGACGAAACCGCCCTTGCGGAAATTGGCGCGGTAGTGATTCTCGCCAAAACGCCCGATGATTTTCGGAGCTTCCTTACGCAAGAAATTATCGGCCCTGCGCGCCTTGCTCTTGAGCTCTTTTTTGAACTGTTTAATATCCATTTTATCAATGTTCGAAAGGTATTCAAACGTTTCGCGTACGGTATTTGCAAATCTCGAAAACGAGCGTTATATTTGCGCTTGTAACGGGTTCGGAGTCCCGGACGCGGGTTGTATTCCCGCGAGCAAGATTCCGGCCCGCTATTTTTTTATGCCGTTCAATATGCGAGGCGAGTCCGAAATCCCATAAAACAACATTTCACCATCTTTTGTTTCGTGAACTATTAACCAACTTTTATCCCCAAGGATCCGAATCTCGAAAATATGCGATCGTGTCGATCCGTGTTTTTCCTTAAAACTATCTTTTACCCCTAAATACTTCGCCTTGCGCATTACCTCGGGTATTTTCAGAAGCAGCTCGTTTTTGTGAACGTAGTGTTCATGCGGCTGATTGAGATACTCCTTTATGCCGCGCATATTGAGCGATATATCACGGCCGAACTCCTCGTTGCGCAGCGTAATGCCGCGCAGCGGTTTGGCCAGCTGCCGAAGCTCCTTCACTCGCGTCGTATAATCCGCTGCATGATACGGTTCGACATTCACATCGGCATAGTCGGGGTATATAGTAAGTATCCGTAAAACTACGTTTACGAATCATTCGATAGAGAAAAA
>CAUDHE010000133.1 GCA_958449275.1 uncultured Alistipes sp.
AACATGCTGAACCAAGTCGGCGTGCGCTCCTCTTTCTGGCCCCACAGGAATACGAATGAACCGATGCAACGCGGATCGCCGAGAATCGCTTCGTTGTAACGCGTCTCGTATACTCGACGTTTCTGTTCGCTCGTCTGTTCTATCGGGGCTTTCCACTCCGTCGACGACGTTTCCCACCACCCGGTGGGCCCCCATTCGGTAATCATGTAGGGGCCTTCGTAGTCCGACTCCGCCACCATATCCTTTACTTGAAGTATCGGACCGTAGCTGTTGATTCCCACCACGTCCAGCGACGGAGCGTAATGCGCTATGGAGTCGAGTGCGCTTTTGTTGTGAGCTATCACCGTCGAGGTGAGGTGCCTGCTGTCCGCCGACTTTATTATTCTCGTCAGTTCGTCTATGAAGCTCCACACCTCGCCGCTGTTGGCGCCGCCCAGCTCCACTTCGTTGCCTATGCCCCACACGAGTATGTTGCGGTCGTCCTTGAACTCCTCGGCCGTCGCACGGCAGAAAGCGCGCATCTCGTCTTTGAACTTGTCGTCCGAATACTTCTCGATCTCTTTCGGCAGCCAAATTCCCTGCATCACATACATTCCGTGTTCGGCGGCCGTCGCCGATGTTTTGCGGATGCTCTCGGCGTCGCCTCCCCAAGTACGGCAGGCGTTAGCACCGTTCTCCGCCGCGATATCGAGGCGGTTGGTGCCGCCCACGCCTTTGATATATGTCGGCTCGCCGTCGACACGCAATTCGAAACCGTCGTCCTTGGAACGAATCTCGGCGCCCTCGCGGGGCGCGCATCCGACGAACATTATCGCCGATAAAAACAAAAAAAGAGGTCCTTTTCTCATAACTTTTCCATTATCAATACAAAAATACGAAAAAAGGCCGGCTTCGTCAAAAAACGCAGAAAAATATCTCCGCGTGTCGCGGCTCCGTAACGGCGGAAGACGAATATGCGTCGATATGTTGCTCGGGATTAAAATTTTCCTTAATTTTACGCAGTCGAATCACCGATACGATTAACGATTAAAACCAAAACCAACCGACAATGAAAAAACTGTTATTCGCGATCCTCCGACAGGCATTCGTACCGACTCTCTTGTCGATCTTTGCCGTTCTCACTCCGCAGGCTGAATTGCGGGCGCAAAGCGATGCCGAGGCGGACCCGCATGCCGCGATTATCTCGGCGCAAAAGATCAACCCGACGACCGTCGAGCTGCTTTACTCCGACGGTCGCCGCATGACGCTCGATTTTTACGGCGATAATATTTTCCGCATGTTCCGCGACGACAAAGGCGGCATCGTGCGCGATCCCGAGGCGAAACCCGAAGCCCGCATCCTCGTCGACAATCCGCGAAAGGCCGCGGGAGAGGTCCGCGTTGGCGATGTCGACGGCAGGATAACCGTCGCTACCGACCGCATAGAGGTGATTTTCGACAAGGTTTCGCAACTGATGAAGGTCGTCGATTCGGCATCGGGCAAAACGGTGGCGGAGCAGACGGCGCCGATCGAGATAGGCGAAAAGAGCGTCACGATCGCGCTGAAGGAGAATCCGCACGAGTATTTCTACGGCGGCGGCGTGCAGAACGGACGTTTCTCGCACAAAGGCAAGTCCATAGCCATCGAGAACCAGAACAGTTGGACTGACGGCGGGGTAGCGTCGCCCGCGCCTTTCTACTGGTCGACGGCGGGATACGGAATAATGTGGCATACCTTCAAAAAGGGCCGTTACGATTTCGGCGCGACCGACGAAGGCGAAGTCGTGCTTTCGCACGATGCCGATTATCTCGACATGTTCGTAATGGTCGACGACGGCGCCGTGGCGTTGCTCAACGATTATTACCAGCTTACGGGCAACCCCGTTCTTCTTCCCAAGTTCGGATTCTATGAGGGTCACCTCAATGCCTACAACCGCGACTATTGGGTCGAGGCCGAGAACGGCATTCCCTTCGAGGACGGCAAACGTTACAAGGAGAGCCAGCGCGACAACGGCGGCGTTAAGGAGTCGCTCAACGGCGAAAAGGATAACTACCAATTCTAGGCTCGGGCCGTTATCGACCGTTATGCGGCACACGATATGCCGTTGGGCTGGCTTCTGCCCAACGACGGCTACGGAGCGGGATACGGCCAGACCGAGACCCTCGACGGGAACATCCGAAACCTGAAGGAACTGGGGGACTATGCGCGCGAAAAGGGCGTGCAAATAGGGCTGTGGACGCAATCGGATCTGCATCCCAAGCCCGAGGTGAGTGCGTTGCTGCAACGCGACATAGTGAAAGAGGTTCGCGACGCGGGTGTGCGTGTTCTGAAAACCGACGTGGCATGGGTAGGAGCGGGTTATTCGTTCGGACTCAACGGCATAGCCGACGTGGCTCGGATCATGCCTTACTACGGTGACGATGCTCGTCCGTTCATCATATCGCTCGACGGCTGGGCAGGTACGCAGCGCTACGCGGGTATTTGGACGGGCGACCAGACGGGCGGCGAATGGGAATACATCCGTTTCCACATCCCGACGTACATCGGTTCGGGACTCTCGGGACAACCCAACATCTCGTCCGACATGGACGGTATCTTCGGCGGCCGCAAGCCCGTAATCAACACGCGCGATTTCCAGTGGAAAACCTTCTCGCCCATGCAGCTCAACATGGACGGCTGGGGTTCGAACGAGAAATATCCCCATGCTTTGGGCGAACCCGCAACGTCGATCAACCGTTGGTATTTGAAGCTCAAATCGGAGCTTATGCCGTATACCTATTCCATTGCCCGCGAAGCTGTGGACGGCATGCCGATGATCCGCGCCATGATGCTTGTCTCGCCCAACCCTTACACCTTGGGGACGGCTACACGCTACCAGTACATGTACGGACCTTGGTTTCTGACGGCTCCCGTATACCGCGATACCGCGTCCGACGAGGAGGGCAACGACATCCGCGACGGAATTTATCTTCCCGACGGCGAATGGATCGACTATTTCACGGGCGACAAATATGCTGGTGGTCGTGTGATCAACTCGTTCGACGCTCCTTTGTGGAAACTGCCTCTGTTCGTACGCAACGGAGCCGTAATTCCCATGACCGATCCTAACAACAACGTGGCGCAGATCGACAAGACGCGACGCATATACGAACTCTACCCGTCGGGATATTCGTCGTTCACCGAATACGACGACGACGGTCTTACCGAGGCCTATCGTCGAGGCGAATATGCGACCACTTTCGTCGAGTCCGAGACCGACGGTCGCGAAGCCGATAACGGAGGCGGCCGTGCGGTAATCACCGTTCATCCTGCCGTGGGCGATTTCGACGGATTCACTAAGAACCGTACTACCGAATTCCGCATAAACGCCACCGCCGAACCCAAACGCGTCAGTGCATCGATAAACGGCCGTCGTACGAAACTCGCAAAGGTTGCGTCGCGCGAGGAATTCGAACGCGGCAGCGACGTTTGGTTCTACGATGCCGCGCCGAATATCAACCGCTTCGCAACCCCTGACAGCGATTTCGCAGAGAAGTCGATCGTCAAAAACCCCGTGATTTACGTGAAACTCGCCGAAACGGACATAACGGCCGACGAGCAGAAAGTAACCGTCGACGGGTTCGTATTCAATCCCGAAAATCGCCTTCGTACCACGCACGGCGAGCTTGCCGCACCGAAGTTCGCAATCGACGACGAGCGGGTAGAGGCATACTCCGTGACGCCTGCGTGGAGTGCGGTGGAGAATGCCGATTATTATGAGATCAAGTTCGGCGACATGCTCTATTCGACCATCCGCGGCACCGAACTGGAGTTCACCGACCTCACTCCCGAGACCGATTACAAATTCCTTCTGCGTGCCGTCAATGCCGACATGGTGTCGCCGTGGACCGAGACCACGGTGCGTACCAAGATCAATCCGCTGGAGTTCGCGCTTCGAGGCTTGCGCGGCGAGTCGGATCGTCCCGACCAAGGCGGTGCGGGAGTGGGCCGACTGTTCGACTTCGCCGAGTCGGGCGACATCTGGCACACCAAATACAACGAGGCGGCCGTACCGTTCAATCTTGTGATCGATCTCCGCACGGTGAATCAGTTGGATAAGTTCCACTATCTGCCGCGTCTCGATTCGGGCAACGGTACCATTCTCGAGGGCAAGGTATATTACGGCATGGACAAGAGCGACTGGACCGAGGCGGGCGACTTCGCATGGGAGCGCAGCGGCGAGACCAAAGTGTTCGAGTTCGCTGCTCGGCCGTCAGCCCGCTACATCAAGATCAGTGTAAGCAAGGCCGTCGGCAGCTACGGTTCGGGACGCGAACTCTACGTGTTCAAGGTGCCGGGTACCGAGAGTTATCTTCAGGGCGACGTCAACAACGACGGCAAAATAGATTCGAACGACCTGACTTCGTACATGAACTACACCGGTTTGCGTCGCGGCGACTCCGATTTCGAAGGCTACATAAGCCGAGGCGATATCAACGGTAACGGCCTGATCGATGCCTACGACATATCGGTAGCGGCCACGCAACTCGACGGCGGAGCGAAACTCGCCCGTATGACCGAACCTCTTGCCGGCGAAATAACC
>CAUDHE010000134.1 GCA_958449275.1 uncultured Alistipes sp.
CACAGAAACAGTACAACAAAGACCTGTCCCGCTTTTACTTTACCGATATTACCCAGAAATTCCTTCTGGAATATATCGTCTATCTGGAGCGGCGCGGCATCGAAAACGGAAACCGTGCCGGGCTGCGCCAACTTCTTCGCATCTTCCGGGCATTGGTAAACTATGCCAAGGACGAACTCCACATGTACGGAGCCAACCCCACAATCTTCGAGGCGGCTTCGGAAAAGATGGCGTGGGGGCAGTTCGAATCCAAAGCCGTCAATCCGAACAGATAATAATCGTCCCGATGAATATAACGTATCGCATTTTTCAGTTGCGCCGAAGATATCTTGCGCACCAGCACGCCGTAATCGGAAATATGCTCGATCTTATGTATGGGCAATTCGGACATCGCTTTTTTATCGGATTCGGGAAATATGTGTCGAATCCATGCAAAAATAGCGAAAACACCGTTACCGAGGAGTAACGGACACATCTTTATTTTCGGTAAAAACAGCAGTTTTTACCGATTTTTTTGTATCGTCACGTCTGTCGGTCCCTGCTAACTTTGCACAGTAACAATTAAGAATTAGGTACAATATGAAATTGTCGATCATTACGGTATTGTTGTTTCTGACGATAGCGGTCGGAACAAATGCGCAGGAGAACGCAACAACATTTACGGTCGAAGAACAGACGATCGTCGATCTGTCGAATGACAAATGGACATGGATGTCGGAGAAAAACACCGACAAGTTGGCGGAACTGTTCCATGAGAACTCTCAATTCGTCCACATGGGCGGATACTGGGGCAAACAGCAGGAATTGGAGACGATCCGTACCGGCGGTATATGGTATAAGAAAGCCGAGATACACGACGTGCAGGTGAAATTCGCCGCGGGTACGGCTACGGTTTACAGTCGTATACATCTGAATTCCGAAGTCGGCGGAAATGCCGTTCGTTTCCCTTTTATCGTGACTGAAGTCTATGTCATGGAAAACGGCAAATGGCAGTTGTCGGTACTTGCCTTTACGCGGACCCCGGGCGAATGATTGCACGTGTCGATGTCGGATGTCGCGTGCAAAATCGGGTCCGCTCGGCAACGAATGCCGAGCGAACCCGATTCCGGACATGGCAATTTCGTCTGAACGTACAATAAGCCTATGCTTACATATCGATATCGATCAGATTGAACTTCAGATCGAATGTGAGTTCCACGCGATTCGACAGCTTCACTTCGTATTCCCTGCGGTCTTTCTCGATTTTCTTGACCGTCGCATCGGGATAGTTCTCTTTGATGTACTTCAGGATGGGATCGGGAACTATCGCGGCTGGTACGGAAGAGAACTTGCAGTCGACCTCCTCCCAATTTCCCTTGTTGTCGAAATCGATATGATCGCCGTTCGCGAAGGTAACCTCGTAGCTTTTCGACATGAATTCGGTCTCCATTTTGGCAAGAGCCACTTTGCGGTCGCCGAAATGTTGCTCGATGAATTGCCGAGCGGCAGTCGGCAGTCGGTTCACCTGAACAGGTTTATCGTTGTCGGCACGAACTACGGCCGAAAACAATGTGAAAAAACAGACGATAAGGATTGCTGACTTTTTCATAATTCTTGTTTTTTACGGATTAATACTTATACGTTTTTCAATTCCGACCGCCGCCCAGAGCATGATACAGCCGTACGACGCTTCGTATTCTGTCTATGCGGTCCTGCGCCAATGCCAGTCGGGCATTGAGCAGCGATTGTTGGGCCGTAAGTACTTCCAGATAATTGGCCGGAGTGTAGCGCACGAGAAGTCGGGTCTTTTCAACTGCGGCTTCGAGGTCGTCTATTTGCTGCTCGTCGAGTCGTATGCGTCCCTCGGCGGTCTGCCATTCGGCGAGGGCGTCGTTCACCTCGTTTCCGGCATCGAGCAACGATTGTTCGAAAAGCAGTGCGGCCTCCTGCTGTCGGGCCTCGGCGACCTTGAGATTGGCGATATTCGTTCCTTTGTTGAACAGCGGAGCGGTGAGCTGCGCTATGGCGGAAGAGAGCCATTTGCCCGGATTGAGTATCGCGCCTCCGCCGTTATTGGTCCAGCCGAACGTTCCCGAGAGCGTCAGACTCGGATAGAACGCCGCCCGGGCGGCGTTCGTCGCATAGAAGGCCTCTGCCAACGCCGCTTCCGCCTGCCGTACGTCGGGACGGTTGGCGAGCAACTGCAAAGGTACTCCCGTGGAAACATCGTCGGAGAAACGCTGCCCGTCGAGCGTACCGCGTTCGACGGCATGCGACGGTTCTTTAATCAGAGCGCACAAACTGTTTTCGGTTTCGACGATGCTTTTGCGAATGGTAAGCATCGAAGCGTCGAGCGCCGTGCGTGCGGCGCGAGCCTGGTGTACCGCCACATCGTTCGCCTTACCGGCCTCTGCGAGGGCCTGCAACATGGTTATTGTCTCGTCCCAATTCGCCAGCGTCTGCTCCGATATGGCGAGTTGTTCGTCGAGCATCAGCAGAGTGTAGTAACTCTCGGCGATAGTCGCCACCAATTGCGTCCGAACCGCCTGCTCGTAGGCACGGCTGCGTTCGAGAGCCGATGCTGCGCCGCGTTTGGCATTGGTTACGCGTCCGAAGATATCCGCCTCCCACGCGGCGGCTATACCGATATTGTATGTCTTGTTCGTATTGCCGTTATAATGGCTGATACCTGCCTGCGGGGTCAGGTTCACCGACGGAAGATACGAACGGCGGGCATTGGTCAATACCGCCTGCGCCTCTTCGGTTTGCAGGCGGGCGACGCCGAGATCGGTGTTACGCTCCAGTCCCGCGGCTATCAGCTCCTGCAAATCGGGATCGGTGAAGAGTTCGCGCCACGGTTTCGAGGCTATCGTAGCGGTGTCGGCCGTCGCTTGGCGGTACAGATTGTCGATATCCGCGTTCGGTTCCGAACGGGAGTAGCGAGTATATACTCCGCATCCGCTCTGCAGGCAGGAAAAGGCAACGAATATTCCGATACTGTATATGAATTTCATATTCCTTATGTTTTCTGTTTCCACGATCGATCAATCCTTTTTACGCTCGGGCAGGAACCGTTCCTGCAAGTACTGGAAGATGATGAACAGCGACGGCACGACGAAAAGCAGCGCTATCGTGCCGAGAAGCATGCCGCCCACCGTTCCCACGCCTACCGAAATATTTCCGTTGGCACCCACGCCCCGCGCGAACATGAGCGGGAGCATACCGAACACCATCGTCATCGAGGTCATCAGGATGGGACGCAGACGCGCTTTGGCGGCCGACATGGCGGCGGTGACGATACTCATGCCCTGACGGCGGCGATCGGAAGCATACTCCGTAAGCAGGATGGCCGTTTTGGCGAGCAGGCCGATGAGCATGATGAGTCCCGTCTGCATGTATATATTGTTCTCCAGTCCCCACAGCTTGGCGAAAAGGAAACTGCCCATCAGTCCGAACGGTACGGAAAGGATAACGGCGAAAGGTATCATCAGACTCTCGTAGAGAGCGCACAGTATTAAATAGATGAAAACTATGCAGACGATGAATACCAACGTCGTAGTACTGCCGGTCGATGCCTCCTCGCGCGACATTCCGCCGAACTCGTAGCCGTAGCCTTCGGGCAATACCTCCTCGGCCGTCTCTTTCACGGCCTGTATGGCCTGCCCCGAACTGTAACCGTCGGCGGGAACACCCGACACGCTGATCGCCGAGAACAGATTGAAACGCGACAGGCTCTCCGAACCGTATACCCGCGTGAGTTTGAGATATTGCGAAACGGGCGACATTTCGCCGCTGCCGTTGCGCACGAAGATGTTGTTCAGCGCCTCGGTGTCCATGCGGTATTCGGGAGAGGCCTGCACCATTACGCGGTAGAGTTTGGTGAAGCGGTTGAGGTTGCTCGAATAGTTGCCGCCCACGTAACCTGCCAGCGTACTGAGTACGTCGACGGGCGAAACGCCGTTGCGCTTGCACAAGGCGGCATCCACGTCCACCACGTACTGCGGATATTTGGTAGCGAAGGTCGTATAGGCACGCGATATTTCGGGCCGTCGGTTCATGGCGTCGATGAAAGCATTGGTATATTTCAGCAGCTCCTCCACGCTGCCGCCTTTCTTGTCCTGAACGTACAGCTCGAAACCGTTGCTCATGCCGTATCCCGAAATCATCGGCTGCGTGGAAACGCGTATGGTTGCCGCCTTGATGCCGTCGGTACGGCGATAGATCTCGCGCATCACCGAATTTACGTCGTCGCCTTTTCCTTTGCGCTCGCTCCAGTTCTTCAATCGTATGGTAAACGATCCTGCGGATGCCGATTGGTTATGAACCGCATCCTTGCCCGTGATGCGTGAATATATCCTGATTTGCGGAATGTCGCATATCGCCGCCTCGAT
>CAUDHE010000135.1 GCA_958449275.1 uncultured Alistipes sp.
GGGCTTCGGTCCCGAATACGTGCTGCCCAACAAGAATACCTACGACGAGACTTGCGCCGCCGTCGGCAGCGTGATGTTCAACTACCGCATGTTCCTGCTTACGCGCGACGCCAAGTACGTCGACGTGGCTGAAGCGGCGTTATACAACAACGTGTTGGCGGGCGTCAATATTGAGGGCAACAAGTTCTTTTACGTGAATCCTCTGGAGACCGACGGCCGCAAGGCGTTCAACCACGGCCGCAAGGGGCGTTCGCCGTGGTTCGACACGGCCTGCTGCCCTTCGAACATGGCGCGGTTGATCCCGCAGGTACCCGGCATGATATGGTCGTACGACGCCGACGACGTGTATTGTTCGCTGTATGCGGGCAGCTCGGTCGCCTTGCCTCTCGCGGGAGGCGAGGTGCGTTTTACCGAACGTACGGACTATCCGTTCGGCGGCGAGGTGTCGATAGAGGTCGATCCCTCGGTCGATGGCGAGGAGTTCACCTTATGGCTCCGCATTCCTACATGGTGTTCGGGCGACGGATTCGTCGCGGGCAAGTTGTACAGTTATGCCGACGGTTTGCGTCCCAAGGCCGAAGTGCGCGTAAACGGCAAGCGCGTGCGTGCTCGCGCCGACCGCGGATTCGTTCCCGTGCGCCGCGAGTGGCATGCGGGCGATCGCGTCGTTTTGTCGCTGCCCATGCCCGTGCGTTATAATGTGGCCGACAGCCGCGTGGAGGCCGATATCGATCGTGTGTGTGTCACCCGCGGGCCGTTGGTTTATTGCGCCGAAGCGGTCGACAACCAACACAACGTCGGACGTTACTATATGGAAAACATAGGGCGTAAGCATGAGGTAAGCGCCTTTACGGACGGCATTCTGTGCGGCATACCCGCCGTGACCGTCGATGCCGCCGCGGCGTTGGCCGATCGCGACGAAGAGGCGTCGCTCAGGTTGGTCCCCTATTACGCGTGGAACAATCGCGGCGACGGTGCCATGAACGTGTGGTTCGCCCGCAGCGCCGTCACGGCGCGCGAGTCGGCGGCCGTCACGGCGGGAAACATCGCCGATGTCCGCGCTTCGTTCACCTGGTCGGGGGACGACGAATATGCGGTTGCCGACGGCGAGGTTCCCTCCGACTCTCACGATACCTCCATTCCGCGCTGGACGAGCTGGCCCGAGAGAGGCAAGGAGCAGACGGTGGAGTTAGTGCTGAAAAACGCGATGCCCGTGGAGAGCGTGTCGGTGTATTGGTATAACGACGAAGGCGGTGTGAAATTGCCGCTTTCGTGGCGGGCGGAGTATCGTGCCGACGGCGAGTGGCATAGGTTCGAGCCTTATGTTACCGACAGTTTCGGCGTGGAGGGCGACCGTTTCAACATGGTGCATCCGTCGGAGGATATAACGGCCGACGCTTTGCGGATAATCGCGGTGCCGCGCGCCGACGCTGCGGTCGGTATTCTCGAAGTCGAGGTCAATTAACCAAACAGATATATGATTGAAAAGGGATTGAAATACGAGAGCGTGGTGACGGTAGGCGATGAGAATACCGCCGCCGGGATGGGGTCGGGCGACATGCCCGTGTTCGCCACTCCCGCCATGGCGGCGCTCATGGAGAATGCGGCGATGAAGGCTGTCGAGCAGGCTTTGCCCGAAGGGGCCGCGACGGTGGGTACGGAGATAAGCGTGTCGCATGTGAAGGCTTCGCCCGCAGGTGCGAGGATTACCGCGTCGGCCGAGCTTGTCGAGGTCGACGGTCGTCGACTGGTGTTTGCCGTGCGGGCGTGGGACGAGAGCGGAACGATAGGCGAGGGGAGCCATACCCGTTTCATCGTCGACCGCGAACGTTTCATGAGCAAGTTGGGGCAGTAAAGGCCGCAGTCTGCGGGTGTAATGTCTTCGACGGCATTATTATCTTCGGCGGCTCGCACCTTCGGCCCGAGCGGGCCGTTTATGTTTTATTCTGTTTCGCTATCCGTTTGCGTATGCGGCTGAGCGATTCGGGAGCTATCCCGATGAACGAGGCTATGATCTTCATCGGTACGCGGTTGAGTATGTCGCGATACTCGGCGAGCAGATTCAGGTAACGTTGTTCGGGCGTCAGGGTGTAGGATTCGAGCAGTCGGTCGTATACTCTGATGAACAGTTTCTCGCTTGCGAGGCGTGCGAGTCGTTGCGCCGTCGTGCTGCTTTCCAGAAACACGTCGAACTGTTCGCGGCTCACGGTGTATATCACGCTCTTTTCCAGCGTGAGGATGTCGACTGTCGGCGATCGGCGTTGCAGAAACGACGAGTAATCGACCGCGAAATCCTCCTCGAACCCGAACCCGACGGTATGTATGTCGCCGTTGGCGTCGGCGAATATGTAGCGCACTCCTCCCGTTTCGATATACCCCAGACGTGCGGCGCAGTCGCCCGTACGACAGAAATAATCGTTTTTCCCGTATTCGCGCCGTTCGCCGTGCAGCAGGCAGAAATCTCTGAACGGACCGTAATCCTCTTTGTCCAAATATTTATTCAGATGTTTCATTAAAAACTTAACCCATGTTAATGATATTTTTAGCAGGGGGGGGGGTATTTTTGTACAAAAATACATAATATTGATCGAAATGAAACATTTTTACGGAATTATTTTTGCGCTTGCCGCTTGCGTGTCGTTGTCGTCGTGTACGACGGTGAGCATAATCAAGGATGCCACCACGGTTTATGAAGCGGCTGTCGAACTCAACGACGGAACGATGGTAGAGGGCCGTATTCACGGCGCAAACTTTTCGAGCGGAACGAAAAAGGTGTCAATCAAGTCCGACAAAACCAAATACAAGTTTGCGAGTACGGACATAGCCGTGCTCTATCTCTGGCGCAAGGATTATCCCGATCGCAAGAATGCGCTGATCTACCGTCCGTACAAATATGTCTACAAATGGCGCGGCACGACTCGCAGTCGCGACATGAAGGCGGCGTGGATGAGCATCGAGGCGTCGGGCGAGAATCTGCTCGTGTGCGGTCGCGGCAAATGGTACGGCGTGGATAAGAAGGGCGGTGCGCTGGTGATTACCTACGACCGCGATTACGGGATTCAGTATCTGGCGATCAAGGCGGGTGCCGAGTCGATGGAATACATCGGTTCGAGCAAGACGAGCGAGAAGAATATGCGCAATCGTCTGTTGGAGTATCTGATCGACGATCCCATATTGTGCGAGAAGCTCGAGAGCGGCGAGGTGAAGGCTACCGATTTCGACAGTGTGGCCGATAAATATACGCCCGTAAACAGATAGCGGCCATGTTGCGTAAAACGATTTCAATATTGGTCTTGGTCATTACGACGTTCGTCGCTAACGTTTCGGCTCAGGACGACGCTTCGCCGCAGTATAATTTCTACTCGGCTGTCGAGACCGGTTACGAGCTGTTCGCGAAGACTTATCGCAAGTCGGGATGGAACATCAATTTCAACAGCCGATACTATTTCGGCGATAAGATCTACGGTGCGTTTTTATTGCACGGCGGATTCTGCTCGGGTGATAAGACAGGCTGCTATGAAGTGGGCGGCGTACTGCGCGATACGCCTCTTCGGAACGAACTGAACGAATGGATGGCGGGTGCAGGCGCGGGACTCGATCTCTATCGCAGCACCACGGAGCGTACGGCCGTATATTTGACGGGTACGGTCGGGTATGGTATGAATACCGAGGAGAAAGAGGTGTCGGAGGCGGGTTCGGTGAGTTTTTTCGACCGAAAACATAAGGGTTTCGCCGCGTCCGTCGCTTCGGGCATCGACTTCAAACCCGGGGGCAGCTTCTTTGCGGGCGCGGCCGTCAACGGATATTAC
>CAUDHE010000136.1 GCA_958449275.1 uncultured Alistipes sp.
GCGGTAAACCGATATGAATCCGTTGAAATGCTGTACCGTCACCGTGTTGCCGCCGTCGACACCCGCCGCGACGTCTATCACCGTGCCGTCGTCGATGGAGGTCACGGGAGCATTGGGCGCGGCCTGGATGCCCACGCCTAAGTAGTTGTCCTTTCTCGAAAAGTGACGCGTGATGATACCCTCCACCGGCGCCGCGAACTCGGGTAACGTTCCTCCGCGCTCGCGTTCGCGCAACGTTCGCGACAGCGAATAATCGCCCTCGCCTTCCATCTGCGCGCGCAGCAGCGAATCGAGTTGCGAAGGCGGCACGAGCGTCTTGTCCACGCGAGTCGTATCGTCGTTGACGGGGGTACGCAACACGGGGGTGCGTCCCTCCATTATCATGGCTATGTTCTCGTTGTAGGTGAGCATGTCGTTCATGCGGCGTTCGAGCGAATCGATACGCATTATGTTCTGTACCAGCTTGTCGTGCGAACGTTCGGCCGAAGTGCGATACCCGGGGAATATGTCCAGCACAGGGGTATAGGCCACCAGCAGGAGCACCAGCAGAAACATGAACAGACAGAATGCAGCGATTCCTCCGATGAGGCCCGCGGCCGATATGCGGACGTTCCAATCCTCCTTGCGACGTATGGGATCGGTCAGGCTGAGACGCTTCGGGCGAAACAGATTGTTTATTTTTCGTTTCAAATCTTTCATGACACACTTTGCGTTTAACCGAACAAAGATACTAATAAGCCTGTGGCAAAAGCAAATTTATTTGCGATTTTGCCGCGACGTAGTGCCTAAGGACACAACTGAAATATAATTGAGTCTTCGACAGAGTCGGGGCCTTATGTCGCAATAATGGCCGATGCCGACGTTATTGTGCATCCCCCGAGATCAGGGCCACAGCTTCGCGGGCTTCGGCGATGATCTCGCGCCACGGCTGCGACGGATCGTTTATATCGGTCGCACGGATACGCTCCAATACTCTCCGTACGGGTTCGTATCGCTCGGGGCGGCCCGATGTCTCCAACTTCCGTATGCGGGCTTTCTCGGCCTCCTCGATGCCATCTATGAGACGTTCGAACCGCATCGACGAACGGGCGAAAGGATATACCATGTATGTGTCGCCCGAGGGGAAACGGTCGAAACGCGAGTCATACTGCGGATCCTCGGGCCACGAATTGAAGGCCCAGCGCAGCATGCCGTCGAAATCCCATGCCAATGCGTACCACCCGAGCAACTCCGATTCGAAAGGCTGAGAGTAGGTGAATGCGTTGGGAAAATGGGTGCTGCAACACACATAATATGTGGTGGCGTATCCCGCCTCGCGGCGTGCGGCGATATCGGCCGGATCGATCGGCTGGCGCTGTGCTATGCAGACGTCGCGCATCATGGCATAGCGTTTATAAGAGTAGTGGTTGTCGGCCAGCGCGAAGCCCAGCTCGGGAGCGACGCGCTCGATGAGCTTCACAGCCTCGTCCATTGCCTCGGGCGACCGTTCGTCCATCGCGATGTTGGTCATGCCGAGCCAAACTTTGTCTTGCAGATGCTTTCTGAAATCGATGAGGAATGGTTCCCACATAGCCGTGAACTCGGGTGACCCGGGCTGCGGACTCACGGTAACCGAGCGATCCGAGGCTTCGTCGTGATATACCAGTTCGTTGTTCCAAGGCAGCATCGAGTAGCAGTTTATCATCTTGTCGATGCCCAGCTCCAGCATCGTCTCGACCCATCGGTCGAAAACGGTGTAGTCGTAGCTCCACGAGCCGTCGGCATGCTTGGTCCATACGATCATATCCTCGTAAGCATCGTAGCACTGGTGATTCCACGGATCCTTGTTCAGCGTGGTCGTTATTACTTTCTGCCCCGCTTGCGCCAGTATTCTCATCTGACGTTTCAAGGCCTCGAAATGAGCATCGCTCCACATCTCCAGCCCCTCGGCCCGAGCTACCGACGCGGGATGCTGCCACAGATCGAGATGATAGTTACGGTCGCGCGGTTCGGGCAGAATGTGTTTCTGCACCTCGATCTCTATCGGCAGGCGTATGCGGCCTCGGCCGTTGTGCCTTATGACTATTTCGGAACGGTAGGTACCCTCTGCGGCGAGTTGCGGAACGTCGATTGTGACCCACACGGGGCGTGCGGTGCGCGGAGCCATATCGAAGCTCGCCAACGAATCGAGCATGTCGGGAACCAGAACCGACGGATGGTCGGCCTTGCGGCTGCATCGACAGTTCGGATCGCTCTTGTCGGCCAACGTATAACGCACGAAACGCGCCTTGGCGGCGTCGGATGAAATTATGTTCTTGCCCGAGCGGAAATCGTCTATCTCGCACCGCACGCCGTCGGCTCCGTCGACGGTCCACAGCAGGACCGATGCCGACACGCGTTCGCCGCGCCATGCGGTGATCCGAAAGAGCTTGTCGGGCGACACTTCGGGTACTTCGCTGCGCGAATATAGCAGATCCGTACTGCCCCAGCCGCCGTGAAGTCCCTTGCGTGTGGCGTCCCAAGCCGCTTCGGCCTCGGCCGTGACGGGCATGGGATCGTCGGCTTCGGTGAAAGTGTCGACGGGCGGAAGTTTCGGGGCGCATCCTACGACGGCCGCAGCCGACAACAGCAGCGATAAGGTTTTCAAAATATTCATGACAACAGCATTCAATATAATTCGCAATGGTGTAAATATAGTGAAAATTATTTGAATACCGAATACGAATGCGTCATGATATTTCTCGCTACGCTCGGCGGCATTGCCAAAGAAACGTTATTGCGACTCGCAGAGTCGCGCAGGCCGCGGCCCGAGGTACGTAACTACTTCTCTCGCCGTCTCAGCGCCTTCTGCTTCAGCGAGGCGAGATCATCCATAAGCGCGGTGCGCGCGGCTGTGTCGCACAGAATATTACTCAAAGGGATAGAGTCATCCTCGGCCTCGGGCAGACGCTTGCCTGCGGTTACGCGGATCATGTACACGATGAAACGGTTGAGTCGAAACATATCGAGCCAGGACACGCAGCTGCCCAAACGGTCGTGCAAGCGAGCGACGATCGTACGTTTGCCGCACACGAGATAAAACGATTCGTCGTCGCGATAGCTGATTCGGTCGACGCGCTTCATTTCATGATAGTCGGGAGAAACGCCGTATTTCATGTAGCGCCACGCCACGCAGACGTAAAAATCGTCGTCCGAAAGATCTATCGTACGCATATTTTCAAGCAGCATGATGATCCCGCACACGTTTTCGTAGTGGGATCTGTCGAACGTGATCACACGCAGATCGGCATTCAGAAGTTCCTGATAGTGTTTGCTTTCCATAATCAGTTATTTTTGATTTTCGGTCGGCGCGAGAACCACCTCGACCGTATATTTTACCAGTCCCAACAATCGCAGGAAGTCTCGCGGATTTATGAAAGTGCCCGTCATACCCGAATCGGAACGGATTATTACAGACTTCGAGCTGTTAGGAATACGTTCTATCTCTACTTCATCCGTCTCGCGGCGATCATACTTCGAGTCGGAATAACGAAGAATAAAGGAGTTATCATTTACGTACTTCACCCCGTCGACCAGCACATCGACGGCATAATCGATCAAGCCGACCGAACCGTCGAGGCGGAAATCGATCATGTTGTGGCTAACTAATCGGATTATCAAATCGCCCTCGACCAGATCGAGATCGTCGTGGCGCTTCAGGCATTCGATAATCGCGGCCGCGGCATCGTTGTGAAACTTATCGAAGATTTGCCGACGAGTGTATTCGT
>CAUDHE010000137.1 GCA_958449275.1 uncultured Alistipes sp.
CAAGGAGGCGGGAACGTATGACATCCGTTTTTCGATGGTGGGTTACAAACCCGCTGCCAAACGCGTCGAGGCGGCGAAAGATACCGATATGGGCGATGTGGCGCTCGAAGAGGGCGAAATGATAGACGAGGTGCAGGTGATGATCCAAAAACCGCTGATTACCCACACGGCCGAGAAGATGACTTACGAAGTGGACAACGATCCGCAGGCGGCCACGTCGACGCTGGAGGAGATCATCCGCAAGGTACCGCAACTGACCATCGACGCCGAAGGCAATGTGCAGATGAACGGCGAGAGCAATTACAAGATATTGGTCAACGGCCGCTCGTCGGGTGTCATAAGCCGCAACTTCTCGGATGTGATAAAGAGCATGCCCGCATCGCAGATCAAGCGCATAGAGGTCATTACCAACCCCTCGATGAAGTACGACGCCGAAGGTACGGGCGGTATTCTGAACATCATAACATCGGGACGCCGCATAGACGGTTTCGACGGTTCGATGAGCTATCGCCAGAGCTTCGGCGTCATGCAGTTGAGCGGAGGAAGCGCGCGAATGGCGTTACAGACGGGCAAATTCGCATTCGATCTGAACGGATACGGCGGATATTTATACTCTCCGATGAATAACCGCACGTTCCTGAGTATGCGCGAAAATCTGGTGTCCGACGTCAACCGCTACCAGAGCAACACGGGGAGCAACAAGTTCGAAAACGCCTACTACGGCGTAACACTGTCGGCCTCGTACCAGATGAGCGACCGCGATCTGTTCACTTTGGAGGGCGGCGTGAACGGCAATCCTTTTAGCCGCAGCAAATCGGTGAGCGAGACCGTCATAAGCGACGTCGACCACAACAGGGTGCAGGAGTATGCGTCGGTCAGCAACTCGTCGTTCAACTACACGGGCGGTTCGGCGACAATCTCCTACGAGCACCGTTTCGACGACGAGGGCAGCCATACGCTCTCGTTCTCGGATAACGTGGACATCGCACCCAACAAGTCGGATTCGCGAATGGCATATACGGGCGACGTGGTATACGAACAGATAGAGACGCAGGATCTGCGCTGGTTCGAGAATACGTTCCAAACCGACTATTCGAAACGCTTCGGCGAACGTCATACGCTCGATATGGGACTCAAGCACGTACATCGCGGATCGTCGATGGTCAACGGAACGCTGATGGACGGAGTGTCGACGGAAGCGGTCGACATGGATTATTCGCAGGATGTGGCGGCTCTCTACGGCGGCTACAACTACAACGGCGCCAAGTGGTCGGCTAACGGCGGCACACGCGTGGAGGCCACATGGAATACGGCCGACGTGAAGTCGTTGCGCGAGGGCGACTATTCGTTCGACAACTCGTTTTGGAACGTGGTACCCTACATGTCAGTGGGTTTCAACCCTTCGCCGGGCCACTCGCTGTCGCTGACCTACACCGAACGTCTGGGACGCCCGTCGATATGGCAGCTGTCGCCTTACGAGACGGTGACACCCACGTCGGTCAGCTCTGGCAACGCCGATTTGAAGTCGGAAGTGAGCCACACGATAACGTTTAAATACGCTTTCATGCACAAGAAATGGAATATGTCGTTGATGCCCACGGTGGCTGTCTCGAACAACGGCATAACCTACTTTTCTGAGATGCGCGACGACGGCATACAGTACTCTACCATCACCAACGACCTGCACACGCGTCGCGCGGGCATGAGCGCCATGCTTATGTTCCGTCCGCACGAGAAATTCTCGATATCGATGTCGATGCGCGGCACGTGGATGAAATACAGCCTCGAATCGCAGGGCATAGATACCGAGGGCTGGGGATTCTCCGAGTCGATGAATGCCGAGATAAAGCTGTGGAAAGGCGGCACGCTGTCGATCAACGAAGCGTTGTTCCGTCAGGGCGCATACCTCGGATCGCACGATTCGCAATGGAACGTATATTACGGTTTTTACGTAACGCAGAGATTCCTGAAAGACCGTCTGACGCTCACCGTGTCGGGCAACAACCCGTTCCGCGGCGACATGGTTTACAAATCGCGCGGCGAAACGCCCACCTATGTGTCGAACAGCATGTCGCGCAGCAAGTCGGAATCGTATGGCGTTGGATTGTCGTGGCGGTTCGGAAACAAGCGCGCCGACGTCAAACGCGTGCGCCGATCGATATCGAACGACGATTCGGTGTCGAGCGGCAGCGGCGGCGGAGCATCCTCGGGCGGTACGAGCTCGGGAGCAGGCGGGACGATGTAAAAACGAGAGGGCGGATAATTGATATCCGCCCTCTCGTTTTTGGATCTATCGTTTTACGCCTATGTAACTCTTCAGCGCCTCCACGTATTCTTCGAATGCCGATATGCCGATATCGGTAATCGCGCAGGTGGTACACGGCATGCGGCCTTTGAACCCCTTGACGACCGTAATATAGCCGGCTTTCTGCAATTTGTCGATCTGCACGCTCAGATTACCTGCCGTAGCACCCGTCTGCTCGCGCAGGTAAACGAAATCGGCGCTCTCGACCGACATGAGTACCGACATGACGGCCAGTCTCAACTCCGAGTGCAACAACGGATTCAGCTCTTTGAACATATGCGGTTGCTTTTGCGGTTGAGAATATGGCCCGGGATCACCATAAGCAGGAAGAATATAGCGGCGAAGATCAGGATGTTTTCCGAGTTCCACTTCATGGGATCTCCCATCGGGGCGGCATGCTCCGAGAAACGGATGTATATCCAAGTGCGCAGCGGGAAGATCTGGGCGGCGAGCATGGCGAGGAATCCCGCCGCAGAGGTCAGCTTGTCGCGTATTACGAGTCCCGTGATGGCGGTGCCCATGCCTATGAACGTTACGATGACGTAGAGGATCGAGGTGTGGTAGACGACGCTCATCAGTGCCGCCGCGAACATGGATATGCCGAATACGGTCCATACGGCCGATATCACGCGATCGATGTAGTTGCGCGCGCCTCGGTCACCGTGGCAGAAGACCTTCATTCCGACCAGGCCCATGACGGGGATGGCGAACCATGCCCACATCCACGGCTGCGGATCGGCGGCGTAGCGCACCATGAAGAATTCGAAGAGCGATACGATGACGGTCGTGTATCCCCATACGAGGAACGGCATGCCCGAGTTGCGGGCCAAACGCGTGCGCGAGTCGCGGATCATCGAGGCGATGAGCTCCAGACTCTGATCTACATCAAATTGTTTGTTTGTCATTTTATATATTTTTTTACGGTTAGGTCTATTTTACAATTTGGTTTACATTGTAAACTTAAAAGTCGAATTAAAACCGCCATTCGTCGGCGGGCGCTACACATCTTGTTCGGATTTATGCTGCAAATATAAATTAGTTTATTCTATAAACAAAATATCCGAGGAATTTTTTTCGAAAATTTTTGCTTCGCCGGACCGCGCCATTTCACATTTTTTTGTTTATCGAAATAGAAAAACATATAATGACGGGAAAAGTATTATGGCTCGCAGAGTCGGCGAGAGACGTAGTTATTTTGATACGCCCTGTACCTTCGGGACGCGACCCGCGGGGGTCGCAACATGGCGAATGCCGTTGCGGGCCTCCGCTGGCGGGAGGCTGCGGACCGCACGACTCTGCGAACTGCATTTCTTTTATTATACGCATGCCCTGCACCTCTCCGCAAGGCTGTTCGCCGACGGCGGCAGGAGTGCGACAGCAGTCCGCCGCAGTGGGGCGGCGGCGAACTGCGCGGCTCAAAGAGCCGCAGTAT
>CAUDHE010000138.1 GCA_958449275.1 uncultured Alistipes sp.
AACTCGCAAAGGGTTCGCTCCTTTTCTTTTTTGGTTTGTGGATGTAATCGAGGGGTGAGGGGCATTGAGCGGTCGTCCTGCACGACTCAAAGAGTCGTAATAATTCACATGCGTCAGCCGATCCTGCGGCAGGAACTATTTCGGAAACAGGGCGGGCACGGCGACGGAGCGTTAAAAATCGGAAATCTTTTGATTGCTTCAAAAGTGCCGTAGGCATCCGATTTAGCGCAGTTGCAAGACCGACCCCGCAATCGTTTCACCGCGGCGGCTTTTAACGGCCCTGCGTTTGTTTTCCTCCTTCGCGCCTCGGCAATTCATGCAAGCATGATTGCTCTCGGCCTGGCGTCGGTTGGTGCAACCTTTTGCCGCCAAAAGGTTGCATATAAAAAAGGGAATAAACATATTTGCGGCTCTTTAAGCCGCGCAGTTCGCCGCCGCCCCACTGCGGCGGACTGCTGTCGCACTCCTGCCGCCGTCGGCGAACAGCATAAATATATATTGTCATCCTGCCGCGGTAGTTGGCTGACGCGTGTGTATTGTCCAACGGCATTCGCCATGTTGCGAACCACCGCAGGCCGCGACCCGAATGTAAAAACGATGAGGAATGATTGTGGCGGCGGCGAACTGCGCGACTCGCAGAGCCGCAAATACTTTTATTTATTTTTGCCACCTTTTGCCGTCAAACGGCGGGAAATAACAAGAAATACACATGTGCGAGGCGGGTATCAATAACCCGCTGTAAGGGATTATCAGCGAGCCATATCCTGATAGAGGAAACGACGTATGCTGCGTTTGGGAGTCTTCTCGAATTCGGTGGGGTGGATCACATAACCTGCCACTTTTTCGTAGGCCGCTACGCTGGCATTAAGCGTTTTGATATTCTCGGCCATTATCTTTTCTATACCGTCGTCGTCGATATTCTCCTGCGCTGCCTGATCGTAATCGGGCACTATCAATGCCGTGAGTCGACCGCCCTTCTCAACCACAAGCGATTCCAGCACCAACGGCAGGTTATTGAGTTTGTCCTCTATCTCCTCGGGATAGATGTTTTGTCCCGTACCCGTCAGAATCATGGTCTTGCAACGCCCCTTTATGAATATGGTGCCGTCGGGTTCCATAGTGCCCATATCGCCCGTATGCAGCCATCCGTTGTCGGTCAGAACGGCCCGCGTAGCCTCCTCGTTCTTGTAATATCCCAGCATGACGTGCTCGCCGCGGATCATGATCTCACCCGGGACATGAACGGGATCCGTCGAATCGATCTTGGCCTCGAGCAGTCCTTTCAGATATCGGCCGCACGATCCGTTCTTAAATTCGGTCGGGCACGAGAAACTTATCAGAGGACCGCACTCGGTCATGCCGTAACCTATGGAGAGCGGGAAATCGATCTTGCGCAAAAATGCTTCGGTCTCCTGATTCATCGGTGCACCGCCCACGATGAACACTTTCAGTTCGCCGCCGAACGAGTTCATCATCTTCGACCGTATTATCGAGTAGAGCGCGGTATTGAGCAACGGAATCTTCATTGCGATACTCATGGGGCCCTTTTCGAGCATGGGCATGATCTGTTTGCGGTAGACCTTTTCCAAAATCAGGGGCACGCTGCAAATAATCGTCGGCCGTACGTTTTGCATCGCTTCGACCAGAATCTTCGGCGACGGTATGCGTCCGAGCAGGGTTATGTGTCCGCCGACGGCCAATTGCGCCAGGAAATCGAATGCGCATCCGTATGCGTGGGCCAACGGCAGGAACGACAGCGTGCGGCCGCCGCGCACGAAATAGATCTCGCCCGTGCGTGCATTTCGGAAATTTTTGGCATACAGTACGTTCCCCGTAAGATTGTTGACCGACAGCATTACTCCTTTCGACGAACCCGTCGTGCCCGAGGTATAGTTGAGCAGTATCATCCGATCATTGGGCACCTTGCGGAATTTAATGTCCTCCACGCCGAACCCCGTCGGATACTTGGCCCGGAACATAGTGTCGAGACGATTCATCACGCCTCCCAAGCGCCCCTCCTCGCGTTCGTACATAACGCCGAAATCGGCCAGATCGAAAGCTCCCTCCAATGCAGGCATACGTTCGACGTCCAACGCCTGCCAGAAATTATCGCCCGCAAAGAGCAGCCTGCTCTCGGAATGATTCACGATGTTTACAACGTCGGCAGGATTGAAATCCTGAAGTATGGGTACTATGACGGCACCATATGTTACGGCGGCTATGTAGGTGACGCACCAGCGCACGTTGTTGCGGCCTATGAGCGCGATCTTGTCGCCTTCGACGATGCCCGCATTCTCGAACAGGAGATGCAGGCGTGCCATCTCCTCGGCCATACCTATATATGAAAGCGTCTCGCCGCTGAAATAGTCGGTCAAGGCCGGCAAGGCACTGTTTTCGCGAAAACTCGCCTCGTATATCCCGATTAAATTCTCCTGCAACATCGATCTGTCTTTTCTTCGGTTTCTTTCTTCACTTCGGACCGCAGCCCGCCATTCACTTCTTGGGATCGGAATCCTGCTTATGCCATATGTATATTTTCGACTCCGTTCCGGCCTTCAATCGCTCGATGTTTTTGCGGTGCGACCAGATGAGCAGCGCCGCTACGGCGAACGAAAAGACTATGAACGTGAACGATACGTCGTTATAACGCGACCATTCGGCCGAAGAATATACCACTACGAACAGCGGGAAACAACATCCTGCCGTCATCGAGGCCAACGACACGTAGTGCGATATCATGAACACCAGCACCCACACGGCGAAACACAGGAACACGATCTGCGGGTAGATACCCGTAATCGCGCCCACCAGCGTGGCCACGCCCTTGCCGCCCTTGAAGTCGGCGAAGACGGGGAAAATGTGGCCCAGCACCGCGGCGAACACACCCAGAATCTTAAGGTTTATCAACCATGCCGACGATACGTCGCCGTCGTAACGCATGAGTGAGATTATGGAAACGGCCACGAAGCCCTTGAAGAAGTCGAGCACGAAGACGGGAACGGCGGCACGACGCCCCAGTACGCGCAACATGTTGGTTGTGCCGGCATTCTTGCTGCCGTGTTCGCGAATATCGACTCCGTAATATTTCTTTCCGATCCACACCGCGCTCGGTATCGATCCCAGAACGTATGCTATGATAAGCATCGTTATGGCGCAGTAGTACGTAATAAGACTCCAGTTACCCATTGACGCAAAACATTAAAAACGCGCGGAAACGACGGACGGAAAAGCTCCCGACGCCGTTCCCGTCGAAACATAATTCCGCACAAATGTACGAAAAATTTTTACTTTTCCGTTGTTTTCCACAAAATTGCGCCCGAAGAGGGCTTTTGAAATCCTTATCGCCAGTCGATATCGGACGATATGAGCCTCGGCGGGTTGCAGTTCGTCGGGCGAAGCAGGGACGACTTCGGACATCGCTTTCAATATCCGAATGACGAAAATTATTCGTACCTTTGCGCATCAACGAAAAATCATTCGTCATGACGATAAAACACACAATCAAAGATACGCTCGCCAACTGGGTTTGGTGGCGCGAAATGGCGGCCATAGTTTTGGGCTGTATCATGATCGCGGCAGGATTCGTATTCTTCATTAACCCCTACAAGATCGTACCGGGCGGCGTTTACGGACTCGGCATCGTGTTGCACCAGATATTTCCGACCATTCAGGTGGGATCTTTAGGCTACATGTTCGACATC
>CAUDHE010000139.1 GCA_958449275.1 uncultured Alistipes sp.
TATATTTCAATTATTTCAAAGACCAATTTCCATTTTTAACGGGACAGTAATGAAATATAGTGATTTATAAACAGAATCCGATTGTATTCAACCGAGACGCTGGTATTTTGTATGTATTTGCGTCCCTAATTATTCCTGGTATATGAACAGGGTTACGACTGATTCGAACAATTAGCTTGAAAACGAGCGTAATTTTAGTAATACGAAATGGAAGAAGTAGGTAGAAAGGAATAAATAATTGCGTCAATCCCTTCCGTAAGTGTATTTTGTTACACTTTTATTTGTAAATAAAGCCTTTTTGCATTAAGTTTGCATCTAAAGGGTATTATTTTGCACCTATGGACTATTCGATTATCAAGGAACGGCGCTTTTTGTTGGGGCTTACCCAGCAGGATTTGGCCGACTATACGGGGCTGAGCTTACGTATCGTCAAGAGTATCGAGGTGGGCAAAGGCAATCCTTCCGTTGCCACACTCTCGAAAATCGCCGACACACTCGGTTTGGAACTGCTATTACGAGTCAAGGAGGTCGTTAAATGAGAAAAGCAGAAATATACAACAACGGTATATTGGCCGGCGTACTGACGGAGACCGACGAGGGACGGTATTTGTTTCGTTACGATGATGCGTTTCTCGCTGACGAGCGGCAGACAGCTATCTCCCTTTCATTTCCGAAAAGGGAAAAAGAGTTCGAATCGGATACGCTGTTTCCGTTCTTCTATAACATGCTCGCCGAAGGAGCGAACAAAGCGTACCAATGTCGCACGCTCAAAATCGACGAGGAGGATGCCTTCGGACTCCTCATGGCAACGGCACATACCGACACCATCGGCGCCATAACTGTAAAGAAAATATGAAAGCATTGACGGTTTGTCCCGGCCATCTGGCCGAAGGATTCGATAGATATTGTCCGTCGTGTACGCGGCGGCTGTTCGACGGAAAGCGGGTCTCTCCATGTCTCGATTTCAATTACGATGCCGACAACGCAGATATGGCCGAGAACATCAACCAGCTTTCCGTATCGGGCGTACAGGAGAAATTGTCTGCTGTCATTGACAATGGCAGAATCGTTCTTACCCCTGTCGGTGAAAAAGGACACTATATTATCAAACCGGCACCGGTATACAAACACCTGCGCTTCCGCAATCAGATTCCGGCCAACGAGCACCTGACGATGCAAATCGCCCGGCAGGTATACAAAATTCCGACGGCGGAAAACGGTCTGGTCTTTTTTAAGAACGGCGAGGCAGCCTATATCACCAGACGATTCGATTATGACACTGACGGTAACAAGATCAAGCAGGAGGACTTTTCGTCGTTAGCGCATAAGACGAACGCAACGCATGGACGCAATTTCAAATATACAGGCAGCTACGAGGATGCCGCAACATTGCTTCGCAGCAATGTTGCGGCATGGCAAGTGCAGATGAGCCGATTCTTCGCACTCGTCGTCTTCAACTATCTATTTGCCAACGGTGATGCACATCTGAAGAACTTCTCGTTGCAACAGACTTCCGGTGGAGATTATCTGCTTGCACCAGCCTACGATTTGCTGAATACTTCGATTCATGTGGCGGACGAGGATTTCGCGCTGCAAGGCGGGTTGATTCCCGAAACGGAATATTCCGATGTCTATACGCGGACGGGGCATCCATGCAGAGCAGATTTCGAAACTTTCGGGCGACGGATCGGCGTGCTACCGAAGAAGATGATAGCGATTCTCGACTTGTTCACGCAGGAGCAACCGGAGGTTTATGCTTTGACCGACCGCTCGTTTCTCGACAAGAAGGTCAAAAGGATGTATGTAAAGTCGTATCAGGAACGATTAAGCCGTTTCTGTCGAAAATAGCTACTCATTACCACTTAAATAAATCTACATCAATCTCTCAAGAATGCCAGACGCATTTTGTGATTGCATACATACAGCAACTTGAACTTCCATTTTTCAGTTTGAGTAGAAACTCGACAAAGCTAATTTATAAAAAACCGGCACAAATATTCATTATTCATGATTATGCTGTAAAAGACTTCCATAATCCTTTATGTAACATAATACGTTCATTAGGATTGAAGCACATGTTTCTATTTCGATACTTAATATAAAAAAGGTTATTTGGTCCACTTAGATGTCCTATAGCACTGCACTCAAACAAAATATAAAAAATATTATCTAAATCTAATTGTGCTTGTAAAGGATTTTGTTCTGCATAAGCTCGAATGTCTCTTAATAAAAATTCCCGTTGCCTATATGATGATAGTAAATGGACAAATGCTTCTATCTGGTCATTTTCCAAATATCCGACTAGCTCGTCTCTTATTTCCGGAAGGAAATAATTCATTGAATATTTTTTAATCCCTTTTTCAATAGCTTGTATCGAAACTGTCGGTTCGTCGCAATATTCTTGAATCTTTTTGAGTAATTGCAAGAAATCTCGTGGTGTATGTCTTGTATATTCAAGTAAAGTTTGAATGGTTGGTTGATCTTCATATTTCGGAGGAAGTAACTCTTCAAAAAGATTATTCAATGACGGACACTCCAATTTCGCTCTAAGATTAGCCAATTTGATGAGATTACAACGTGAATAATCTGTCACGCTACTTTCATCAAACCAGTCAAATTCATATGCTGCATCTTGACGAATTTTGTTTTTATTAGGATGTGGCAATCTTTCAAAAAGATCTGTACGGCACAATATTATAATTTTGGCAGGAATATTTTGTCTGCGGAAGAACAAATTCCATTCTTTGGCTCGATCAATAAGTGCCGCGATGGATTTATACTGAATATCCCTGCCTGTTAATATTTCATCCAATCCATCGATAATGATGTAGTGATGGTTGTTTGTTGTGATATTTTCTAATAATTTCTTCAGATAATTTATAATATATGTTAAATCAAAGTTTTTTTTGTGTGTCGTCATGAGTAACGCTAAAATCAAAGGATTTACAGATGGAGATTTTAAACGACCTTTTTGAAGATTTTGTAACAATGTTGCTAATACTTTTTGCAGGTAATATTCCTGCGGTTTGCAAAGTTTGCAATGCTCTTGTCCATTCTGCATTTGACTGCAAACTCTCATCTTTGGTTAAAGAATTTATGATATATATCAATAAAAGCCAATCCCATGCCATTGGAAGTCTGGCCTCTTGGTCATACGTACCTTCTATAATCTTCGCTAAACTTTTATATGGGAAATCCATAAGAAGGATATCATCAACGAACATGTCGTATCGATTTTCACTCGTTAAACGGATATGTTCAAGTAATGCCGTCTTGCCAGCTCCTTTATAACCTAAAAACAGAAACGTAGATTTGTGTAGTGCCAGATCAATAACCCCAGTTTCATCTAAATAACCATTTATCAGCAAATCGGGGTATTCGCATCCTTCATCTTTTGCATCTGCTTTACCGAAATTAATTTTTCTATAATCTATATCCATGATATTCAAAATTTATCAATGCAAGATGTTATAAACGTAATTACATAACATACTCAAATTAAGTGTAATTGTCATTTGCACTATTTCACCGGTTGCCTCCAATTTAGTTAGCTTGGTGAGTATAACTAAGATACACAACAAACAAGAAAAAGCAATCTCTACTCCATATATTTGGTTCATCTATTGCTCCCGCATGTACCGGACAATGTGATAGCAAGTTATGAATATTCGATTAATATTGCAAATAAAACCGGATGAT
>CAUDHE010000140.1 GCA_958449275.1 uncultured Alistipes sp.
CGCATCCGCCCTTAATCCGAAATCGTTCCTGCCGCGGGATCGGCTGACGCGTGTGAATTATTATGACTCGCAGAGCCATGCGGGCCGCAGCCTCTGCCCCGCGGAGGCCCGCAACGGCATTCGCATCGTTGCGTTCTCCGCAGGCCGCGACCCGAATATAAAAAACGACGAGGGATGGTTGTGGCGGCGACAAGCGAATGTCAGACCCTGAAAGCCTCGAAATATTTGAGAAACTGCGTACGTTCCAGAGTGTCGGCATGCTCGGGATCGCGGGCGTCGAGCTTACCGCGGAACTCTCCGATTGTCGCGAAACCGTGACGCTCCTGCCACTCGGCGACGAACTTCAGGGCTTCGGCGATCCACTCGGGCCCGTCGGTATACAAAGCGCTGCACACCTCTACGGCCGATGCGCCAGTAAGAATCGATTTCACTATCGCCGCGCCGTTGTGTACGCCGCCCGAGATGCCGAAAGACATGTTATTCACGGCCGATGAAGCTATTCCCGTCCAGCGCAGCGAGTTGGCCAAGTCGCTCGGGTGGCTCAGCACGCGCCCCGAGGCATATTCCATGCGTTCGACGTCGATATCGGTCTGATACGGGCGATTGAAGAGCACCACGGCCGCCGCGCCGTAGGCGTGCAGTCGTTCGATGAGGTTCACGGGATTGGAGATGTTGGCCCCGAGTTTCATTATCACAGGAATTGCGACGCTGCGCTGCACTGCGGATAGGATGTCGATGTGACGCTGTTCGAATTCGCCGTCGGTGTAATCTTTTGCCGTACACAACCCCATGACGTTCAGCTCCAAAGCATCGGCACCCGCTCGCTCGATATGCGATGCGAATTCGGTCCATTCGCCCGTACTGCGACAACATATGCTGGCTATGACGGGCACGGTGCACGCCCGTTTCGCCTCGCCGACCAGAGCGAGATACTCCCGCAGCATCTGCGCACGCAGATAGCCTTGCAGATAATCGGCCGACTCGACATGCGCCGCGTCGTCGGTCAGATGTTCGGTCCGACGTGCGATATTCTCTTCGAAAAGCGACTTCAGAACGACAGCTGCCGCTCCCGCCTCCTCGAATCGACGGCAGCCCTCGGCGTTGTCGGTAAGACTGCAACTGCTTACGATGATCGGGTTTCGGAGTTCGAATCCCGCGAATTCGGTTTTGAGATTGTCCATTGCTTGCTTCGATGTTTTATCCCGATTCTGCAAATTTCGGGCATTAACTCGACGAAGCCGAGGCATTAGGAATTTTTTTTCGCAATGACTTCTCTATAAAATCTTCTGCATCAGGATCTCATCGATTTTTCCGTCGACAGTTGTCAGCCAGTCGCGACGGCGTCCGCAATGTATATATCGCGCCTTTTCGAACAATCGCAGACTGGCCGTGTTGTCGGCCGCGACGCTGCACCAAAGTTGGTGCAGATGCAGTGTCGTGCAGGCATAACGTTCCGCGGCGGCGAGAGCATCGGCAGCGAATCCCCGTCGGCGGCATGACGGCGCGACGATTATACCCACTCCCGCCCGCAAGTTCTGCGGATCGAACTCGAAAAGATCGACGGCACCGATCGCCTTGCGGCTTTCGGAGGATTCGATCACCAGCCGCAACTGGCGTGTGGCATAGATGTCGAAACGCTGTTCGTCGATCAGGCGCGAAAGGATATGGCGGGAAAACGGAGCCGAAGTTCCGCTCGCCTGCCATACGTCGACGTCGTTTTCCCATTCGTACATGGCATCGAGATCGTCGGGTTCCAAAGCCCTGAGACGACATATGCGGCCCTCGATGTTCATCGACAGACGGGATTAAAGTCCTATGATCTTGTTGTGTATCAACATGGCTACGCCCCATGCGCTGGCGTTCTCCGACATCTTCGACTGTCGGAACTTGGTATCCTTGTAAACGAGGTTGAGCGAATATTTGTTGGTCGACGACTTCAGCGGCAGCATGATGTAGTCGCCCGCCTCGGCGAGATTGCCGCCCACGATCACCGCCTCGGGATTGAACGTGTTGATAAGGAAAGCCACCGCCTTGCCCAGCTTCTCGCCAACCTCCTCGATGAGTTCGATCGACAGATTGTCGTCGTTCTTGGCGGCAGCGATGATATCGTTTATGTGAATCTGCTCGCCGTGATCGAACTTGTCGCGAAGGATGGTGTTGACGCCGCTTCGGATGAGTTTTATGATCTTTTCCTCGATGGCTATACCCGAAACCTCGGTTTCCAGACACCCCTTCTTGCCGCAGGCGCAAATGATCTCGTTGTCGAAGAACGGGATGTGGCCGAACTCGCCCGCGAAGCCGTTTTTGCCGTAATAAAGTTTGCCGTCGATGACTATTCCGATGGCCACGCCGCGACCCAGATGGAGATAGAGTATGTTGTTCTCCTCTTTCGAGCGAGCCGAACTGTACTCGGCATAGCAGCGTGCGCGGGTGTCGTTTTCGAGGAGGACGCGGATCTTCACGCGTTCCTGAATGATATCGCGCAGCGACTCCTCGCTCGATGTGAAATACATGTAGCTGCGACCCATTTCGGGATTCACGCGGCCCACGATCGAAACGCCCAGGCCGAGGATTTTGGCGCGGTCGATGCCGCACGTATCGATGAAATTTTCGATGTTGGAGCATATCTTTTCGAGACACTGCGGGCGATTCTGCAATTCGAAAGAGTTGTCGCTCACCTCCTTTATGATGTTGTTCTGAAGGTCGGTGATGACGTAGGTCATGTTGTCGCGCCCCACATTCACTCCCGCGAAATATATGGCCGAGTTGGCCAGACCGAAGACATTGGGACGACGGCCGCCGGGGGTCTCGACCTTACCCAGATCGAGAACGATGTTCTCGGTAATCAGCTCCTGAACGAGTTTGGTTATCGTCGGCACACTGATGTGCAGCTCTTTGGTGAGTTCCGAAAGCGTACATTCGCCGTTGACGGCCATATAAGCGATTATGTTGCGCTTTATGATATTATTCTTATGAGTGATACCTTTTATATTATCGCTCGCTTTGATGTTGAAAAATTCGGTTAAAGACGACATAACGTTACTTGCTGAATTATTTTGTTTACTTTCTGCAAATGTACGCACTTTTACCGAGACGAACAAGTCTTTTTTAATTATTTTAACAAGGGGGGGGGGCCGTCGGACCGACCTCGTGTTCGCTCGATGTCGATGCCTGCGGGCGAGCATAACGAAAAAAGGTCGTCCGAGAGTTTCGAACAACCTTTTCGAGTTGGGCTACCAAGATTCGAACTTGGAATGACAGGACCAGAATCTGTAGTGTTACCATTACACCATAGCCCAATATTGTATGTCTGAACGACCGTCGCCGTTTTGACACTGCAAAAGTAGAACATAATTTCTTTTCTGCAAAGAAAAAACGAAAAAAAATCGAAATCGTGCGTCACGCGGCCCGAAAGCTGTTGCGTCATGCCACCGAGCCGCGGGCAAGGATTGGCATTGTTAAAGGAAGATTCCCGGTAATGACTCCAGTCATTTCATCATTTTGAAAAACGGTGAAATGGGGAATGACGAAACGGTCCTCAGGCCGTTCACTGCGCGCCCCGGCGAGGCGCGGAATTTTCATTTGGCGATGACGAATTTCGCGACCGTTCGAAAAATGGTGCCGGCGAATGATAATTGTGCATTTTT
>CAUDHE010000141.1 GCA_958449275.1 uncultured Alistipes sp.
GTGACGGTGTTGCGCGACGGACGCGAGACGGAGTTCACCGTTTCGTTCGAGAAGCTGCTCGAGATGCGCCGCAACCGCGAGTACGAAGATCTGTATGTGTTGCGCGTACCGTTCATAGTCGACTCCGTCGTATCGGAATCGGCTGCCGCCGCGGGACTGCGCCACGGCGACGAGGTGGTAGCGTGCGGCGCGATCGAGGCGGTCGATGCCGCGACGATCACCGAGGCATTGATGAACGATTATAAGGGCGACACCGTCACGCTCGGCATCTTGCGCGACGGCACGCGTATGTCGCTGGAGGTGCCGGTGAACGACGAAGGCAAGATCGGCATTCTGCTCGCCAATCCGTTCACTCCGCGCACCCGCGAATATACTTTCTTGCAGGCCATACCTGCGGGCGCGAAGCTCGCGGGGCAAACCGTGGCCGACTACTGGCAGCAACTGAAGCTCATCTTCCGTCCCAAAACCAAGATGTACGAAGAGCTGGGAGGATTCATCGCCATAGGCAACATATTCCCTTCGGAGTGGGATTGGCTGCGGTTCTGGTCGATGATGGCATTCCTTTCGATCATGCTGGCCGTACTGAACATACTGCCGATCCCGGGACTCGACGGCGGACACGCGCTGTTCACGCTGTGGGAGATGGTGACGGGACGCAAACCGAGCGATCGCTTCCTCGAAATAATGCAATATATCGGGTTCGTACTTCTGCTGGCGCTGGTCGTGTATGCCAACGGCAACGATATCTACCGACTGTTCAACAAGTAACGTATGGCAAAGGTCAAGAAGGCATATTTCTGCAAGAGTTGCGGGTTCGAAGCCCCCAAGTGGCTGGGCCGCTGCCCGAGCTGCGGCGAGTGGAACTCGTTCACCGAGGAGGTGGTGGCAAAATCTCCCTCCTCGCTGTCGGCTGCCGTGGCCGCGAGCGGTCCGCAAACTCCGCCGCAAAGGGTGAGGGATATCGAACGGTCGTCGCATCGTCGTCTGGACCTGCATAACGCCGAAGTCAACCGCGTGCTTGGCGGCGGGCTGGTCCCCGGATCGCTGGTGCTGCTGGGCGGCGAGCCCGGCATCGGCAAATCGACCCTCAGTTTGCAGATAGCCTTGACGAACCATTCGCTGCGCACGCTCTATGTCTCGGGCGAGGAGTCGGCGGAACAGATCGGCATGCGCGCCGAGCGCATCGGCATCGGCAATGACGAATGCTACGTCTATTCCGAGACGCTGCTGGAGAACATCCTCGCGCAGATGGCGCAGTACAACCCCGACGTGGTGGTGATAGACTCAATCCAAACCATCTACACCGAAACGATCGACTCTTCGGCGGGCAGCGTGTCGCAGATCCGCGAATGCGCCGCGTCGCTTCTGAAGTACGCCAAGACCACGGGGACCTCGATCTTCATCATAGGCCACATAACCAAGGACGGCGCCATAGCGGGCCCGAAGATTCTGGAGCACATAGTGGATGTGGTGTTGCAGTTCGAGGGCGACGGCAACAACATATACCGCATCCTGCGCGGCATAAAGAACCGCTTCGGCGCCACGTTCGAGATCGGCGTATTCGAGATGCTCGACGCGGGACTGCGTACGGTAGACAATCCGTCAGAGATACTCCTCTCGCATTACGACGAACCGTTGAGCGGCATCGCCGTAGGCGCGTCGGTGGACGGCATACGGCCCTATCTTATCGAGGTGCAGGCACTGGTCGGCAACGCTGCCTACGGCACTCCGCAGCGCACGGCTACGGGATACGATCCGCGCCGCATGAGCATGCTGCTCGCCGTGCTGGAGAAACGCGTGGGAATGAAGATGTTCACCAAGGATGTGTTTCTCAACTTCGCGGGCGGATTCAAGGTATCCGATACGGGACTCGATCTGGCGATCATGGCGGCCGTGGTGTCGTCGTACTACGATCGTCCGATAGCCGACGGCGTATGTTGCGCAGGCGAGGTAGGCCTTTCGGGCGAGGTGCGCCCCGCGCCGCGTACCGAGCAGCGAGTGAGCGAGGCCGCGCGACTCGGATTCCGCCGTATAGTGGTGTCGGGGTTCCTCCGCAAAGGAATGAAGATGCCGAAAGGAATAGAGGTGATATACATAAACAACATAGGCGAACTGCCGCGGGCCGTATTCTGCGAATAGCATCTGTTCGGTATTGATTTTAGTTGCGGCCGCAGGACGCAGTTATAAACGGCCTTCGGTATAATATTTGGACTATCCTCTTCAAAAACGCAGTGCGATGAAGAGGATAGTGGTTTTAGGGGGTGCAGGTCTTATCGGCTCCCATCTGTGCATAAAGCTGGTCGGCGAAGGTCACGATGTCGTTTGCATCGACGTGCGCGATATCGAGGAGTCGCCCATGCTCGCGCCCTATTATCGTCGCCACGACATACGTTATATAAACCATAATATCGTAAAACCGTTCACCATCGATTGCGACGCCATATTCAATCTCGCGTCGCCGAGTTTCCTGAAGCACGACTGCGCACATCCGGTCGGAATGTTGCGCACCAACATAATCGGTTCCATGAACGCGCTCGATGCCGCGCGACGCAACAAGGCCGTCACCGTATTCGCATCGTCGGGCGATGTCTACGGTCTGTCGGGCCGACAACCGTTCGGCGAGAGCGATGTGCAGTCGGGCAGCGTCACCACCTATGCCGAGAGCAAGCGGGCCGCCGAGGCCATGCACTATGCCTATCGTCGCGAATACGGACTCAATTGCCGCGTGGCGCGCATATTCTCCACTTACGGTAGCGGCTGCCAGATCGAGGATCGCCGCGTGGCGATGCGCATGATCGTGGCGGCTCTGCGCAACCGCGACATAGTGATATGCGGCAGCGGCGAACAGCAGCGTACCTTTTGCTGGGCCGGCGACATTGCCGACGGACTCGTGAAACTGATGGAACTGCCCGCTTCGGAGCCGACGAACGTGGTGAATCTTGGATCGTCGTACGAGATAAGCGTGCGCCGCCTGGCCGAGAAGATAATATCCGTCACGGGCAGCCGCTCGCGGATAGTGCACATCGAAGCGCGTCGCGACGATCCTCGCCGCATGGTTCCCGATCTGTCACGCGCACGCACGTTGCTGCACTGGACGCCTGCCACCTCTCTGAGCGACGGGCTCGCCCGCACGGCAGAATATGCGCGCGAAGTGCTGGATAACAAATATACGGCCGAACCCTCATGGGCCGAAACCTTTTAACGAACATCTTTATATCATGACTTTACAGGAATTTAACGAACTTACTTCGCGCGAAACGCTTACGCTGATCGATTTTTACGCCACTTGGTGCGGTCCGTGCAGAGCCATGCACCCCGTGCTGGACAAGCTGGCCGAAGCGGCAGACGAGAACGTAGACATCCATAAGATCGACATCGACAAGCACGAGAATGTCGAGGTGGTGCGACAGCATCGGATAATGGCAGTGCCGACGCTCATTCTTTTCCGCAAGGGGCGCGTTCTGTGGCGCGAGAGCGGCGTGGTCCCGTTGAAAACGTTGCTGGAGGTGGTGAAACGTTACGATAAGGTGGAGGTGTTTTAATTCGCACGCGTCAGCCGCTCCCGCGGCAGGATGACAATATATATTTATGGTGTTCGCCGACGGCGGAGGACAAAACGAGTCTTGCGAGTTGCAGTCCGCCGCAGT
>CAUDHE010000142.1 GCA_958449275.1 uncultured Alistipes sp.
TCCTCTACATCGGTCGCGCGACGAACGGCGAACGTCTGCCCGAGGCCGAGGATGACCCTATTCCTTTGAGTAATATTCTGTGCGACACAGCCGCGCGCACCGCGCTTATGGAGGACCTCGCCTCGCTGAAGCAGAAGGCGTTGAGACGGCGGGAGAAGTAGTTATTTTGAGACGCTCTGCACTTTCGGGGCAGAGGCTGCGGCCCGCGCAGTTCTGCGAACTGCATTTCTTTTATTATACGCATTCCCTGCATCTCTCCGCAAAGCTGTTCGCCGACGGCGGAAGACAAAACGAGCTTCGCGAATTGCAGTCCGCCGCAGTGGGGCGGCGGCGAACTGCGCGGCTTAAAGAGCCGCAAATATGTTTATTCCCTTTTTTATATGCAACCTTTTGGCGGCAAAAGGTTGCACCAACCGACGCCAGGCCGAGAGCAATCATGCTTGCATGAATTGCCGAGGCGCGAAGGAGGAAAACAAACGCAGTGCCGTTAAAATGTGCCGCGGTGAAACGATTTCGGGCTCGGTCTTGCGCCTGCGCTAAATCGGATGCTTCGCATTTTTGAGGGATCAAAATTTCGCTTCGCAGTCGTTTTCTCGCCTCGACATAGCCCGAACAAGTTCGGCTCTGCTCTCGGCTTATCGAAAACGTTCTCCGATTTTTAACGTTCCGCCGCCGCGTCCGCCCTTTTCCGAAATCGTTCCTGCCGCGGGAGTTGGCTGACGCGTGTGAATTACTGCGACTCAGCGAACCGCGCAGTTCGCCGCCGCCCCTCCAACCGCCGCATGAGACAAAAAAGGCCGTCCGAACATCGGAACGGCCTCGCCTGTTTGCACGTCGCCCTTAGTGGTGTGGCGATCGTTAAATCGTTTACGGTCAATTTATAGACTTCTTATCGGGCGTAACACTCTCGGGGGCCGCAGCCTCCATTTCGTTCTGCGTGTTCACCATATCGACGGCATCCGAAGCCGCGGTGCAATCCCCTATCGCCACCGGCATGTTCCATGATATCTGGAGTTTGGTCACTCCGTAAAGCATGGCCGAATATTCGGGAGTTCCGTCGTTCTCGGCCAGAACCGCTACGGCATCCACATCGGTATACTCCGCAAAGAACTGCGTGACTGCGGTTACGCCGAACACCTTGGGAGCATGACGCACCAAGATGTCCTGCTCGACGCATCCCAATGCCTTGAGACTCTCGATCGCGGCCGACAGATTACGATGGGCGAAACTTATCTGTTCGTCCACGATGATTATACCTATCTTGAACCGCTCCATTTCGATCTCGTATAAAAATTAGTCGACGTATCGGGCTGCATCGCGCGCATCGATCGATGCGGGATAGTCGCGCTGTATCGCACGCAGGCACTCCTCGGCCTTGCTCTCGTTACCTGCGGCGCGGAAAGCCAAAGCAGCCTTGCGCAGATACATGGGCGCGGTGAAATCGTTGTCGCTCGCGCGCACGGCCTTCTCGAACAGCGATGCGGCTTTGGCGTAATCGCCCTTCTCGACAGCTATGTCACCTTTGATTCCCGCAGCCATGGCATTCACCATTTGACCCGGAACGCCTTTCACGTCCGAATACTTGCCGATATATTTCTCGGCGCGATCCAAATCGCCCAAGCGCAATGCGCACGAGGCGGCATAGAGGCTCGCCAGATTGCCCGCGGGCGTGCTGCCGTATTTGTCGGCCACCTCGGCGAATCCCGGGGCGCTCGCGTCGCCGTCGAGAGCCAAAGCGTAATCGGCATTCTGCTGCTCGAAACGATACTGCGCCTCGTAAAGCAGCTCCTGCGCCTTGTTCATTCGGGGCTCGATCACGAGTTTCTTGTATCCGAATACGGCGGCGGCGAGAATGAAGATCGCTACGAGTGCGACCACCATCGTTTTACTGTTTTTCTCGAAGAAGTTCTCGGTCTGCACCTGAGCTGCCTCGAGTATCTCCTCTTGAGGAGTAGCTACCTCTTTTGACATAAAATTTATAATTTTTCAGTTGATATTCATTTTATTTCAAAGTGCAAAAATATAATAAAAAAGACAAAAAACGCAGAAAGTGACTCCCAAAAATAAGAATCGGGCGCATAAAAGCGGGCGAAGTCGCCGAAAAAGCACTACCTTTGACAAGTAAATCGCGCGGTTATGTACCTGAAAAAACTTCTGCTCATAAATTTCAAAAATATCCCCCAAGCGGAAATCGTTCTGTCCGAAGGCATAAATTGTTTCGTCGGCGACAACGGGGCGGGCAAGACCAACGTTCTCGACGCGATCCACTATCTTTCGATGTCGAAATCGGCGTTCACCATGACCGACGGCCAAAGCGTACGTCACGGCGAGGAATTTTTCGTGGCCGAAGGTTCATATCTGACCGACGACGGGCGCAACGAACTGGTCAACTGCTCCTATTCGCGCAAAGGCGGCAAGGTGCTCAAGCGCAACGGCAAAGAGTATGATCGCATAGCCGACCACGTGGGGAACTTCCCCGTCGTGATAGTCTCGCCGCAGGATACCGAACTCATCACCGATGCCGCCGACGAGCGCCGCCGCTATCTCAACGGATTCGTTTCGCAACTCGACCGCGCCTATCTCGCCGCGCTCATGCGTTACAATGCGGTGCTGGCGGAGCGCAACCGCTTTCTGAAAACGTCGTCGGACGAGGCGATGCTCGAAATATACGACATGCAGCTGGCCGAACACGGCACACGAATCTACGAATGCCGTCGCGAAATGGTGGACAACATGCGCCCGTCGGTCGAGGAGTATTACCGTACACTCGCCGACGACCGCGAGCAGGTGGAGATCGTGTATCGCTCCGAGCTGGCCGAGGCTACAATGACCGAGGTGCTGCAACGCTCGCGCGAACGCGACATATTCAACCGATTCACCACTTCGGGCATCCACCGCGACGACATCGTTTTTCGTATCGGCGGCTATCCTCTGCGCAAATACGGATCGCAGGGGCAGCAGAAGTCGTTCCTCATAGCTTTGAAGCTCGCACAATACCGCATGTCGGCCGAAACCGCAGGCGAAAAGCCGATATTGCTGCTCGACGATCTGTTCGACAAACTCGACATGCGCCGCGTGGAAAAGCTGCTCGGGCTGGTGTCGGGCGACGGATTCGGACAAATATGTATAACCGACTGCAACAAGGTGCGACTCGAAACCATTCTCGGCCGTGCGCAGGCGCAATATTCGCTTTTTACCGTCGACGGAGGCGACATAAAGTCATGAGACGTACCAAAACATTGCTGATGGGCGATCTGCTCGACGAGTTTTTTTCGCGTCCCTACATAGCGGCCAAGGTCGCCGAGGGACGGTTGCCCGACACATGGCGCACGATCGTGGGCGATCGTGTGGCCGATCTGACAGTGTCGTTGCGGCTGGAAAATCATGTACTCTATGCGCACATATCGTCGAGCGTGGCTCGATCGGAACTCTTTTTTCGACGCGAGGCGCTGGCTGCCGAGATCAATCGCCTGTCGGGTGTAAAGCTCGTAAATGTACTTATAATAAAATAAGGCAGGAATACTACACGACTCTGCGAGTCGCGTAGTTTACCGCCGACATAACCATCCTTCGTCGTTTTATTTTCGGGACGCGGCCTGCGGAGAACGCAACGATGCGAATGCCGTTGCGGGCCTCCGCGGGGCA
>CAUDHE010000143.1 GCA_958449275.1 uncultured Alistipes sp.
GTAAGTATCTGTTCAATTACATGTTGCCGCATATTTTAGATGCTTATATCTTTGCATTAAGATCGTCGGAAAGATAACCGGTCTAGATGGCTTTATGGAAAATAATAAATACGATCGTTTGACGAAAAGTTTAGTTTATCCGTTGATAGCGAAGTATTATTCGAGCGGGGATTTTCCGAGTGTATTTTATAATCGAGAGGGCTTGAGCGAGAGCCGGTTTTATACATGGCGACAGCGTTATCTTCGAGATCATCCGTTGGTAGCGCAGCAACAGGGCATCGTCCCCAAGCCGGCTCGTACTACGGCACGTCGCAAGTCCTCGAGTTCAGCATCGGGCAAGTCGGCCTTGTCGTCAAGCGTCTGGTTTGTACGCGTCGATGCTTCCAAAGAGTCGTCCGCATCCACGGCGGGTGGTGCGTGTTATGAGTTATCTTATCCGAACGGGGTTCGGCTTCGTGTAGCGCCGACACCCCGTCAGATCGGCTTTCCGCACTGATTAAACTCTATTAGTCGGAGGGGGGGTATGTTCTCATTTGGAGATTCGGAGGTCTATTACCTGAGCCGTAATGCGACCGATATGCGCAAGGGTTTCGATGCTCTGTGCGGGGAGGTTCGTCGTGGCATGGGCCGTGATCCGATAAGCGGCGAGGTTTTCATCTTCTATAATGCGAATCGTACGCGCCTGAAGCGTCTTCACTGGGAGCGCGGCGGGTTTGTGATCTACCATAAGCGCTTCGAGCAAGGTATTCTCTCCTTGCCACGTTTCGATGCCCGTGAGGGCGGTTATCAGGTCACGTGGCGCGAGCTGGTACTGATGGTCGAGGGTGTGGAGCTGGAGCGTCTGCGTCCGCGCAAGCGTTACGATATTTCTTTGAAAAATAGCGTAAATAACGCTCGAATCTCTTTGTAAAGTCCTCGTTTTTGTATCTTCGAGGTATGGAAAACACGAATAATACAGATACTTACACCGCCCGTTTAGAGCAGCGTCTGGCAGCCCTTACGTCGGAGCGTGATTCGCTTCGCGAGCAGACGCTCGGCTTGTCGCAAGAGCTGCAGGACCAGCACATCCTCTCTGCGCGTCTGTCGTCGGAGCGTGATTCGCTGCAGGAAGAAGCGGGTGTTCTGTCGGAAGAATTGCAGGCGTTGCGCTCGTCGGCCGACAAGCTCGCGTCGGAGCGAGACAATCTTGCGGGCGTAGTGGAAAAGATGCGGGATGAGTTACGTCAATTACGCAGAATGTTGTTCGGACGTAAATAGGAGCGTTTCATACCCTCGGATCCGTCGCAGCTTAAACTGGACTTCGCAGGCGAGGCCGAGTTGCCGCAGGAGCGGGAGTATGCCGCCCTGCAAAAGGCTGCCCCCGTCGCCCGTAAAAAGACTGCGCCACGCATCGAGCGTCCAACCGAAGAGCGTCAGCGTCGTATCTTCTCGGAACATCTGGAGCGTCGGGACGAGATCATCGAGCCCGACGGGCTTCCCGCCGAAAGCAGGCGCATCGGCGAAGAGATGACCGAACTGTTGGAATACAATCCCGGAGATTTCTATATCCGTCGTCTGATCCGTCCCAAGTATGCCTTGCCTAATGGCGACGGAGTCGTCATCGGCGATTTGCCCTCCCTGCCTCTTGCGCGCACCAATGCCGGGGCGTCGATTTTAGCACAGTTGCTGGTGGGCAAATATCAGGATCATCTACCGCTGCACCGTCAGATAGGCATTTTCTCTCGTGCGGGCGTACAACTCAAAGCCTCGACCGTCTCGGACTGGGTGCAGGGTTCGGCCGAACTGTTGGAGCCCCTCTACGAATGCCTTCGCAAGCGGGTGTTGAGCTGCGATTATATCCAGATCGACGAGACGACGATTCCCGTATTGGATAAAGACAAGCCCGGAGCTACGCGCAAAGGATATCATTGGGTGGTGCGCTCGCCGGAGTTGAAATCCCTGTTCTTCCATTACGACAAAGGTTCCCGGGCGCAATATGTGGCCGTAGAGCTGCTGAAGGATTTTCGGGGCGCGGTGCAGAGCGACGGATACGGAGCCTACGACATCTGCGAGAACAAGCAGGGGGTCCTGTTATTGGGTTGTTAGGCGCATATAAGGCGCAAATTCGAACACGCCCTCACGGACGACCCTCAAAGAGCAGAATACGCCCTGCGGGTAATCGGGAAACTATATGCTATAGAGCGGAGGGTGAAGGAACAGGGATTGCCTCCGAATGAGGTTAAGCTCATACGCGAGAAAGAGGCCTATCTGCTCATTAAAGAATTCGAGAAGTGGATCGAACACCAGACGGCATCGACCGCGCCGCAGTCTTCCATAGGTAAGGCCATGCGGTATGCCTATGCGTTATATCCGCGCATGGCGCGCTACGTGACCGACGGCAGATATCGCATCGACAACAATCTCGCGGAGAATGCCGTTAGACCGCCGGCACTCGGACGCAAGAACTATCTCTTCTGCCGCAATCACCAGGCGGCATACCATACGGCCGTCGTCTATTCGCTGCTGGGGACATGCCGACTGTGGGGCCTCGATCCCGTACGGTGGCTTACGGATGTATTCTCTCGTATTCAGGACTGCTCTGTCAAGAGGCTCGAGGAACTGCTCCCGCATAAATGGAAGCCGCAGGATTAAAAGCCCGTTTTAGAAAATCTGCGCATGCGGAATGTTAAAATTGGGGGGGCGTGGTCGGAAGCGCCGAAGACGATATGTTTCGGTGCGGAGGACCATCGCCCATAGAACAGGCGTCTCACGCCTGCCCCCCCCCTTGCGTGAGTTGCACTACGATTCCCTTAACGGGAAACGCTATCTTGCAGTGTCGGATCGCCGGCTCCGACACCTTGACGGGGCAAGCCTATGATCAAGGATACCGCATTCATAATAAGCCAGATTGAAAATATAATCCCGCAATTCGGAACGGCTTGTCCGACGATGATAGCGGTAATGCTTCGGCAGGCGATGCCATAAGCGAAATCGACGCAGGTCCCGACTGCTCGATTCTAAATAAATGATGCCGTCTGACGTCTTGTCGATAAGCCCATACAGACTATTTACAGCTGGACATCTCCTGTCGCTGTGATGAAACAGATAAAGGGCGCCTGATAGCAGTTTGCGATGAGCCGTGGTTTGGTTTCTTCTCTTCATATTTGCACTTTTTTTGTTATAGACTAAAAAGTGCGCGAAACCAAAACTTACGGCATCTAAATTCATCCGCGATTCGAAACGGTCGTAACAGATACAACAAGTCAGGAATCGCGCATCTTGCATCGCGTATTCCCAACTGTCAGTCTGTTACTTGCTTAATTTCAGAATCGTTATGAATTAAGACAAACAGCCGCAACTTTCATCTTTTCAGACTTGAGTCGCATTCGTATTTATTCTAACGAATTTAGTCATTTTTCTATTGCCTCACAAAATATTTCCGCATTTATTTCTTTTCTATCATATTTTTTCTCTATCGAATGATTCGTAAACGTAGTTTTACGGATACTTACTATATACC
>CAUDHE010000144.1 GCA_958449275.1 uncultured Alistipes sp.
AGTTCACCTTGCGCAAAAATGCGGGTAAACTTACCGGGTGGGTCGGCTATACTTTGTCTTGGGCGCAGAACAAGATAGCCGGTATAAATAACGGGAATTGGTACACCGCCGGAAACGACAGACGCCATGATATTTCTGTGGTCGGCATATATCAGTTCAATAAAAAATGGAATATGTCTGCGGCATGGGTGTTCAATACCGGACAGGCACTGACCGCGCCGAGTGCAAAATACGAGGTAGATGGGATTCATATGTTCCATTATGCCGAAAGAAACGGATACCGCGCTCCGACGTATCATCGACTGGATTTAAGTGCGACATATACGCATGAAGGGCCGAAACTTGCCTATGAATGGTCATTCGGAATATACAACGCATATTCGCGTTACAATCCGTTCCTGATAGTATTTGAAACCGACGAAAACGCTCCGACCGGCTTTAAGACCATGAAGCATTCCCTTTTCGGTCTTATTCCTTCGGTGTCATACACGTTAAAATTCTGACAACAAATGAAATATCTATATTATATTGCTGCATTATGCCTGTTATGCTCGTGCGAGGAGGAAATACAGCTTGACTATCGTTCGATAGACCCGATTTATGTGATAGAGGGTCGTATAAGCAATGAAGGCTCTGAAGTTGTGATAACCGAGACACGTGATATTGATGATCCGGAGTTAAAGGATGGAATAGAGGTTCAATCTGTTATGCTGTCTTCGGATAACGGCATTAAAGAAACGCTGGTGTATGGAAAAGACGGCATATACCGTTCTCATTCATTCGTGGGGACACCCGATGAAACCTATACTCTTACGGTAGTTATAGACGGGGAATGTTATATTTCAAGCTCGACGATGCCCGGATTTACGGAAATCGTATCCACCCGTATGCGATGGGAGGAAATGATGGGTAACGATATGCTGCATCTGATAGTGGATGTCAGCGACAAAGCCGACGATATAAACTACTATTACTACCGGATACTCCGTAACGGCAAATTGTTCAAATGGAATGTCGTGCGTGACCTTGACAGTTCAAATAATACTATGCAGTTTGACATAAGCTGTATGAGCCGTGACAAGGCAGAAAAGAATGCCCCAGACGATTACGATTCCATTCTGTTTGAGGGGGATGATATAACCATAGAGGTAAGAGCGATAGATATGAAAACGTATGATTATCTGTTCTCGGCGAAACTTTCGGGACAGAACCATTCAAATCCGATATATGATTTCGACGGAGAAGTTCTTGGATACTTCTCTGCCTATACAACCGCATCCAAAACTTTCATATTCCATTATTCTGATATTGAAGACTAAAACATAAAAAATCACGACTGTTTTGTGAATGCTTAAACGAATAAGAGGTGAAGTCATTGATGTTATATTATTCTTTACTTTTGGTGTGGCTAAAAAAACTAATATTCAGATAGAAATAGCAAATACAATCCGATTTATGCAGTTGATAATCATTTAATAGCTCTTGCAGCCTATTGGAAAGACCATTGTAACGCGTTGCCCATGAATCGGACACAACTATGATTCCAAGTTCTTCAAGTTCTTGAACATATGCTGCCCCGAGATGTTGGCACCCATAAGCAATCCCTATCTGATAAGGAGATATGCCATTAACTAAGTGGTATATATAGGTGGGTAATAAAATTCAAACATTTCTATAATATACAGCAAAATCGTTGAGCTATTTTGCCATATTCTACAAAAGATGTAAAGAAAATTCTCTGATGAATGGATTTATAATAAAACTCGAACAAAAAGTTGATAAGCATCTAAATAAGATAGAACATTCAGATCTTAACATGCTGAAAAAGTCGTTGGAAGCATCGCTCGTGTTGGGCGATGCTTTTCAGCGGTTGAGGGAGTTTATCGCCAGCTATACATTCAGCACCGAAGCCGAGGAGATCGAGTTTTTCAAGGTCATAAAGCCTCGGTTGTATCATCGTCTGATTTATTATCGCAAAGTCTATAACATCGAGATGAACCGCCCCGTGGGTGTCGAATCCCAACATGTCTATCTGCGGGATGAAATCAAGGCGATCAACCGTTACAATAACAAGCACTCCGATTTCGTGCGTTACTATCGCTCCGGCATGACGCATTTGGATTCGTTGTATTATTTGCGCAATCGGAACGACACGGCACTTTACCTCGAATCGTTCCATTACGAGCGCGACCCGAAATTCTCGACCAACGCAGATTTCAAGGTGGCTAAATTGTTGGCCAACGAGTTGTTATCGGCTTATCTGAAAGGCGAGTTGGAAGCACTGGAATATGTAAAGACAGCTTCCGACGATTCGTTGCCTGCTGTACGGCTGACATGGCAGGACAGCAAGACGGATTTGACGGAATTGATCTATCTGCTCGACAGCAAGCGCAGCTTCGGCAACGTACCGCTTACACAGTTGGCTGCCTATATCGCCAACGTCTTCAATACCCAGCTCGACACGAATCTTTCGCGCACATTTTGCGACATGAAACTGCGCAACAATCCTACTCCGTGGATCGACAAAGCGAAACAGGCTCTCTTGCAGCGTATGCGAACATGGAGACCGCGAAATAATAAGAAGTGAACGAGGCAGATTACCATCGCTCCTTGAACTCTTCCGAGAGTGCGACGATTCGCCGGTTGATTTCGACTAGCTGCATGGTGGCTTTTTCCAGTTTATAAAGTAATGCCAATGTTTTCCGCTCGGAGAAACGGGTACGCAGTTCTTTGACGACTTGATTATAGTTTATGCCGATCGCCCGATATTGGGCGTGCAGTTGCGTCAGTTTGGCGACATATTCCAACGTTCCGCGGTCGGTTTTTATCACACGGAACACGTCGCCGAAGACCCGTGCCTTGATAAAAGCGGCTTTCGACAGCAGCCCAGATTGTTCGTACATCGTCAGAAATCGGGCGTGTTCTTCGGCCGAGAAGTTTACCG
>CAUDHE010000145.1 GCA_958449275.1 uncultured Alistipes sp.
CTGCCGGTCACAGTCGCCGCGATCGTGGCGGTATTGACCGCGCCTTGGGCTGTCGGCCGATGGGCGAGGTTCACGGGATCGGAGAGCCGTTTGCTCAATTATGCCTGCCATCTCTTTTTCGCGGGGGCCGTAGGGGTGTTCGCGTTTCTCGGCGGCAACCGTATCGCGATCGACCGATCGGCCGCGTACGAACAGGAGTTCACCGTAACGGAGAAGATCGCCGCCACGCGCAGCAGATACCGCAGGGTGGGGCGGCGCAATGTCCGCTCGGGCAGTTACAAGGTCTATTATCTGCGTCTGGTGTCGGAGGACGGCGCTGAGAAGAAGGTTCCCGTAACCTTGTCGCTCTATAACAAAGTACGCGAAAACGGTACGGTGACCTATTCGCTGTGCGAGGGCCGTTTCGGATTTCCGGTGATATTGTAGAACCATTGAAACATATAAGAGTATGACCGAAAAGAGCATTTTCCGTTATAAAGTAGATCCGAGTTATGTGGATTTTACGCAGCGGGCGTCGATCTCGTCCATGTGCGACATTATCCTGGAGGCTGCGGGCGAAGATGCCTACAAGCGCGGATTCGGTATTGACGTGCTGGCCGAGCGTAATTTGGGATGGGTGCTTTCGCGCATGTGCGTCGAGCTGGATTACATGCCTGCCGAATACGGCGAATTTACGCTCCGCACTTGGATCAGCGACTACAACCGTTTGGCCTCTACCCGTAATTTTACCCTTACCGACGACGAGGGACGCGAGTTCGGACGCGCTGTGTCGCAGTGGTGCATGCTCGATTTCTCGACCCGCATGCCTGCCGATCTGAGCACCATTGCGCGTATGCACGACGGAGCCGTGGCGGATGCGCCGTCGCCCTGCGAGCGTCCGCGGCGCATAGCGGCGGTGACGAGCGAACCCGTGGCGAGTCATCGCGTGGCGTATAGCGACATAGATTTCAATCGCCACATGAATACGATGCGTTATATCGACATCGTGTGCGACGCGTTGCCCATCGACGATCTGGAGCGGCTGAATGCCGTGCGCATGGATATGAATTTCATGCGCGAGTCGCGTTACGGCGACGAGTTGTCGCTGTATGCCGAGCGGCGTGACCACGCCCGTGTTTTCGAATACCGCAACGGCGAAGGCGAGGCGTTGTGCCGTATGTCTCTGGAGTTGCGTTAGGGCGTGTCAGCCGCGTTTGCGGATCGGAGCGTTTGTCGGGAGAGGATTTGGAATGCGTTTTGCGAAACCCGTTCCAAATCTTTTCAATATGGAAAATACCGAAAACAAGTATCAGAAGAGCATTGACATGCTGAACGACGCCGTGCGCAAGGAGATCGCATCGTCGTTGCAGTACATGTATTTCCACGTGCATCTTGAGGATGCGGGTTACGAGTATCTGTCGCGTTACCTGCACAAAGTGTCCATCGCCGAGATGCGCCATATCGAGATGCTGGCCGAACGCATCATGTTCTTGGAGGGCGACGTGGATATGAATCCCCACGAACCGACTCGCCGTATTACCGATGTGAGCGACATGCTGAGTTTCGCCATGAAGCTCGAACAGTCGACCATCGATTCGTACAACGAATATTCGCGTGTCGCGTCCGAGGCCGGCGACTCGATCACTCACCGCATGTTTCAGGATTTGGTGGCGGACGAGGAGGAACATCTCGACAATTTCCGCACCGAATTGCAGAACATGAAAGATTACGGCGAACTCTATCTCACCATGCAGTCGGTGGCCCGAAGCAAGGAGATCGCGAAGAAATAAATCGTTTTCCTCGACGGCGGGAGTGTGCGTATGCCGAATTATTCGTACCTTTGACCTCATAAAAACGACACTATATGGAATACGCAAACCATCTGAGAGAATATACGGCGGCGCCATCCGCAGATGAGGTCGCACGCGAAGTCGCGGCACTGCGCGAAGCGGCCGCCGGCAACTGCAAAACCGACGTATACCGCTTCTGCTACTCGGCCATCGACCTCACCACGCTGTCGTGCAACGATTCGACCGATTCGGTGGCGGCCTTCGCCGACCGTTGCATGGAGTTCTATTCGGCATATCCCGATATCCCCAATGTGGCGTCGATCTGCATCTATCCCTCATTTGTGGAGACCGTTGGCCTCGCCGTCGACGGCTCGCCCATGCGCATAACGGCCGTGGCGGGAGGATTCCCCTCGTCGCAGACGTTTTTGGAGGTCAAGATGCTCGAAGCGGCCATGGCCATAGAGAACGGAGCCGACGAGATAGACATAGTTCTCAACGTCGGCAAGATGCTCACGGGCCGATACGACGAGGCGGCAAACGAAGTGGAGGTACTTCGTGCCGAAGCGTCGGAAACCGTCCTGAAAGTGATTCTCGAAACCGGTGCGCTCAAGACTCCCGAGCTCATACGCAAGGCGTCGTTGCTGGCTATGTTTGCGGGAGCCGATTTCATAAAGACATCCACGGGTAAGATCGACGTGGCTGCAACGCCCGAGGCAGCGGTGGTAATGTGTCATGCAATCCGCGATTACTACGAGCATACGGGCCGTCGCGTCGGATTCAAGGCTGCGGGCGGAGTTCGCACGGCCGAAGATGCCGCATTGTATTACACCATCGTCGAAAGAATCCTCGGTCCCGAATGGCTTACGACCGAACTGTTCCGCATAGGCGCTTCGTCGGCAGCCAACAATCTGCTGTCGGCCATCGTGGGACGCGAAGTGAAGTTTTATTGACACCTAAACTTACCGACACATACTGTTCTCGGGCCGCGGTTTTGCGGCCCGATTGCATTTATGTCCGTCATGTCACAGTGTGTTGCAATTCGCAGAATTACGTGGGCCGAGGTACGTAACTACTTCTCCCGCCGCCTCAGCACCTTTTGCTTCAGCGAGGCGAG
>CAUDHE010000146.1 GCA_958449275.1 uncultured Alistipes sp.
TGGGCACCCGCCGAAGCCGACGTTTCGATCCGTCCCGGGTGGTTCTGGCATGCCGACCAGCAGCCCAAGACCCCCGAGAAGCTGTTCGACATATATCTCACTTCGGTGGGCCGCGGCGGTACTCTGCTGCTCAATCTGGCACCCGACACACGCGGCCGCATTCCCGAGGAAGATGTGGAGTCGCTCATGGCATGGCGGCGCATGGTCGACGAGGCGTTCGCCGTCGATCTGGCCGCCGAGGCCGACATCGAGGCTTCGTCGTCGCGCGGATGCGGATTCGCAGCCCGCAATGTCGCAGGCGACGGATATTGGGCCACGGCCGACGGCGTGACCACGGGCGACATAGTCCTGAAGTGGCGTGAACCACGAACGGTGAACTACGTGACGCTTCAGGAGCATATCGAGCTGGGACAGCGCGTGCGCGGCTTCGAGATCGACGTGCTGCGCGACGGCGAATGGCAGCATGCGGCGACGGGAACCACGGTGGGTTACAAACGTATCGTGCCGCTCGACGGCGCGGAGACCTCGGCCGTGCGAGTGCGTTTCACCGATGCTCGCGGTCCGCTGGCCGTGGAGCGCATAGCGGTGTATTAATCAATGCCGATTTAATAAAATCGAACCAACCTTTAACTTATTTGATAATACTTTCAACTTTATGAAACGATTGTTTAATTTATTGCTGGTATCGTTCCTATTCGTGTCGGCGGGTCGTGTCGCGGCGCAGGGTGCGGGCGACAAACCGTTCGTAATACCCGAGATCAAGGAGTGGCAGGCGGCCGACGGCCGTTTCACGCCCGACGAGCGCATGCGCATAGTCTACCCCGCGGGGTCCGCCGAGTTGGAGCGCATAGCGAATATGCTGTCGGCCGACTGCGGCGAAATGTTCGGTCATTCGCCCGAGGTGAAAGCGGGCCGCGGCCGAAAAGGCGATCTGGTACTGACACTCGGCGGCGATCCCACGCTGGGCGACGAGGGCTATGCCGTCGAGATAGGCGACAGGATAGTGTTGTCGGCACCCGCGGCCAAGGGTGTCTACTGGGGTACCCGTACTCTGTTGCAGATGGCCGAGCAGAGCGACGATCGGTCGCTGCCGTGCGGCGCGATACGCGATTTTCCCGACTATGCCGTACGCGGGTTCATGCTTGACTGCGGCCGCAAGTTCATTCCGATGCACTTCCTGCGCGACTACGTGAAGATCATGGCCTACTATAAAATGAACACTCTGCAAATTCACCTTAACGACAACGGATTCAAACAATATTTCGACAACGACTGGGACCGTACCTATGCCGCATTCCGCATGGAGTCGGAGACCTTCCCCGAACTCACGGCGCGCGACGGCCACTACACCAAGCGCGAGTTCGTCGATCTGCAACGGTCGGCCGAGGATCATTTCGTGGAGATCATCCCCGAAATCGACGCTCCCGCCCACACGCTGGCGTTCAGCCGCTACAACCCCGAACTGGGCAGCAAGGAGTACGGCGCCGACCACCTCGATCTGTTCAACCCCGCCACCTACGAATTTATGGATGCTCTGTGGCGCGAGTATCTGGAGGGCGACGAACCCGTTTTCCGCGGCGCGCGAGTGCATATCGGCACCGACGAGTATTCGAACAAGGATCCCGAGGTCGTGGAGAAGTTCCGCGCCTTTACCGACCGCTACATCCGCTATGTGGAGAGCTTCGGCAAGCAGGCTTGCGTGTGGGGTGCGCTGACCCACGCCAAGGGCGAAACGCCCGTGAAATCGGACAACGTGGTGATGAGCGCATGGTATAACGGCTATGCCGATCCCGTGGAGATGGCGAAGCTGGGTTACAAGCTGATAAGCATTCCCGACGGGCTCGTGTACATAGTCCCTGCGGCGGGATATTACTACGAATATCTGAATGCGCGGAATCTGTACGACAACTGGACGCCCGCGCAGGTAGGCGGAGTGAAGTTCGACGAGCGCGATCCCGCCATATTGGGCGGTATGTTCGCCGTGTGGAACGACCACGCGGGCAACGGCATCTCGACCAAGGATATTCACCATCGCGCCTACCCCGCAGTGCAGACGCTGGCCGTGAAGATGTGGAGCGGCACGGCGACATCGCTGCCTTTCGACGAGTTCAACGCTCGCCGCAAGATGTTGAGCGAGGCCCCGGGCGTCAACCAGATGGGGCGTATCGGCCGCGGAACGGGACTCGTCTACTCGTGCGACGCGGTCGAGGCGGGCAGCCGCATGCCGCACCGCGAGATAGGCTATGATTATCGTGTGACATTCACGATGGAGGTGGCCGACGAGGCTCGGGGCACCGAACTGTTCCGTTCGCCCGATGCGGTGTTCTATCTGTCGGATCCGATAAGCGGCATGATGGGATTCGCGCGCGACGGCTACCTCAACACGTTCGCCTACGGTATCCGCGCGGGCGAAAAGGTCGAGATCGCCGTCGAGGGCGACAACACATCGACCCGACTCTACGTGAACGGACGTCTGGCCGACGAGCTGAAGCGTCACAAGCTCTATTTCAACGAGGGAAAGAACTCCATGAATTATGTGCCGACGTTGGTGTTCCCGCTGGAGCAGGCAGGCGATTTCAAGAGTCGCATAACCGATCTGAAAGTTTACAACACTACCGAATGATCGGTGCCGCCGAGCCGAAAAAGGCAAGGCGGCCCTTTGCGCAGCATAGCAATGTTATCTTCGGCGGCAGGAGCACTTCATGTGCGAGCCGCCGACTGCTGCCTGTCGACGCGCATGCCGATATCGATTATATCGTTCAACGCTTCGCGCCGCAAACTCTCGTGCTTCAAAAGACAATCGATTTCGAACGCCTCGACGTCGATCGAACGCGGCGATTCGCCTTTCATAAGA
>CAUDHE010000147.1 GCA_958449275.1 uncultured Alistipes sp.
TTTATATGATTGGAAAGTATATATTTCATTTGCTCTAATACCCCCAATAATTTTAATAGATTGTCATCTGCGGAAATAAATTGGCCTTGTAAATTATTTTCGGGATCCTTTTATTAAATCTTTCGGGTCGACTTGGAGAATCCTTGCGATTTCGAACAACTGTTCGAGGCTGGGTTGGCGGCGGTTGCAGGCATAGGCGTTGACGATGCTGAAACTCTTGCCGAGTTTTTCGGCCAACCAAGTCTGTTTGATGCCCTTTTCTTCAAGGACTTCTTTTATTCGATTCATGTGTGCGGACATCTTGTTCGGATGATATTTGCCATAAAGATATGAAAAAATCCGCTATATTAAAATGAAGCGTCCGAATATTCGGAAGTCTGTTACGAAATCGAGGCTGCCGTTACAAATTCAGCCATTTCCTTGTGAATGGCTGAATTTTCAGACGGGAGGCATTTTCGCTCAGGCGATTGGTTTCCCGTTTTTTCTGTCTCGCTTGTTATTCGAGTATGATTTTTGGGGCGGATGGTTCGTTCGATTCTCGCACCTTTTCTCGCCTCGGCCGAGTCCGTGCCGGCACGCCTCTGCACTCGGCTTATCGAAAAGGTTCACATTCATCGACATCTTTTTTCATCTGCCGAATCTTTTCATTATCTCGTATCTCCTTTTTCGGTTTTGCCCGTTCGGGACGCAAAACAAAGCAACAAACCGCCCGAAAGAGCGGTTTGTTATGCGATTATGCGATCGTGCCCGCGAATCAGAACAGCACGATATTCATTCCGATTTCCAATATGTGGGTGAACTGCTTGTAGTTCACGCCCGATGCCGGCAGGTCGTAACTGCCGCCGTCGGCTGCATTGCAACGACGCATGTTGAGCTGATAGCCGATACGGAAATCCACTTTCATGGCCTTGGCCATCAGAACGCGCACGCCGCCGCCCGCGGCTCCCATCGCACCGACGGTCTTGGACGATTCGTTGAAATAGAACTGTGGTCCGAGGTGGGCGTAATTGAACCAGCGATGGCGGCGCTGAGACGTCGAGGGACCGTAATAGTAGTTGAACGTACCGTAAATCGGAATAGCGTCGTCGTTGCCCTGAAACAAATATCCCGCCTCGAGGCCCGCCACGATATTGTCGGTGAATTTATATCCCACGCCCAGATTCAGCGAACCGCCCGACAACGACGGATCCTCGTAGTAGGCCTCCGTATAGTTGCGGTCGCTGAAATGTATGCGGTTGCGCATGCCCAAAGCCATGTTGTAACTGCCGCCCAGCGTGACGGTCAGACGTCGATCGGAATTCGACAGATCATAGTCGCGCACCTCCTTCTGTTTCTTGTACTTGGGTATGTAATACCTTTGTGCCTGCGCCGCCGTGGCGCCGCACATGGCAGCCAACACCAGCATTATAAGAATTTTTTTCATCTTATGAATTTACTGTTTATGTATGCGACGTCCGCGCCCGATCCCAAACCGAACGTATCGCCGCGCACAAATAACGCTTGCGCGTGCGGATTTATTTTATGCCGCGCACATTTTTCTCCCATGCCCATGCCGATCGGAGCGTGTCGTCGAGCGAACGCTCGGCTTTCCAGCCCAGCTCCTCATTGGCAAGCGAGGTGTCGGCCCATATGGCCACCACGTCGCCCGCGCGGCGCGGCGCGATCTTGTAATTGAGTTTCAAATCGTTTACGCGCTCGAAACTGCGCACCAGCTCCAACACCGACACGCCGTTGCCCGTGCCGACGTTGAATATCTCGTAGCGCTCCTTGTTGTGATCCTCCACCATGCGGGTGATGGCTACCACATGCGCCTTGGCCAGATCGACCACGTCGATATAATCGCGCAGGCACGATCCGTCGGGAGTCGGATAGTCGTCGCCGAACACGCTCAGACACTCGCGCACGCCCGCAGCCGTCTGCGTGATGAAAGGCACCAAATTCTGCGGCACGCCGCGCGGCAATTCGCCGATCAGAGCCGAGGGGTGAGCGCCTATGGGATTGAAATAGCGCAGCGCTATTCCCTTCAGACCGTCGTAGGCCGTTACCGAATCGCGCAGGATATCCTCGCACATCTGCTTGGTGTTTCCGTAGGCCGAAGTGGCGGGCTTGCGCGGCGTACGCTCCGTAACGGGCAGTTGGTCGGCCTCGCCATAGACCGTCGCCGACGACGAGAAGACGATATTACGACGTCCGAACTCGCGCATAAGGTCCACGACGTTCATGAACGACGTGAGGTTGTTGCGATAATATTTCATGGGATCGGTCACCGACTCGCCCACGGCCTTATAGGCGGCGAAGTGAATCACCGAATCGAACCCGTACTGCTCGAAAACCTTGCGGAAAGCCTCTTTGTCGCAGCAATCGACATTGACGAAAGGCACGTCGACGCCCGTGATTTTGCGTACGCCCTCCACTCCGCTCATGTCGGAGTTCGAAAGGTTGTCGGCCACGACCACGTCGTAACCCGCGTTGATCAACTCGACGGCGGTATGCGAACCTATGTATCCCGCACCGCCCGAGACCAATACCATCTCTTTCATATTTCGTATGATTTAGTTTTTTCTTGTGCACAAAGTTAATAAAAATTCGGGATTAAAATCATATACTTCGATTTACCCGATGCAATAGGCGTGCAAACCTCGGATTTGCCGTCTCACAACTATCCGCGTCATTACATTATTTATATTCGGGTCGCGGCCTGCGGAGAACGCAACGATGCGAATGCCGTTGCGGG
>CAUDHE010000148.1 GCA_958449275.1 uncultured Alistipes sp.
GTTTGGACAGAGACGAATCGGGCGTATTCGTCGCTCAAATGTCGGCAATGGCCGATATGATGAGAATGACCCGAGAACTCGAAGAGGCGCAAAGCAAGAGCTGACGCATTTACTTTTTTGACGACAAAAGCTGACGCAGAATTGGCGGACTCATGTGTATTATTGCGGCTCTACGAGCCGCGCAGTTCGCCGCCGCCCCACCGCGGCGGACTGCTGACGCATTCACGCCGACGTCGGCGAACAGCAGAACCGAAAACCCGCTCGCGTCATCCAGCATTTACATTCGGCCCGCGCGACTCACAGACTCGCATATACGGTCGGCGGCGAACGGCAATCGGGTACCCTAAAAACCACCCGCAAGCGATGCCGCTCCTCGCCTTGCGGCGAGGTGGCATGACGCTTTCGGGCAACGGCCTGCGAGGAAGCACGCATTATAAAAGCCGTATCTCCTCGGGTTCGCAATCAGGTTGCGGTACGGACAACTCGTCAATATCGTAGTCGGGATACCACAGAACCGATTCACGGCGACGGGTATAACCGTGACGTCCTCTCGTGTATTTCGCCGAATTCAATTTACGCACGAGATCATCGGACAAACGGTCCAATGTGCGAGGAACATTTACCATCCTCCACAAACCCTCGATGAGGTACAACGGAAGTTCGACATCGTCGAGCGGATTATTTTCGTAATCGAGATAAGATGAAAACGTCTCGAAACTCGTGCCGAAAATAAACCTCGCGTAATTGCGATGAATCCATTTGAGATTGCGGACAGAGTTGCGTCCGTCATAAGACATGTCGACGAGATAACGAGCGAACAAATCGCGCTCGTCAGAATACTTTAAGTTCATAATCGAATTGATTTAAAGAAAATTAGCGGTCGGAAATATTCGCAACCGCGCACAAAGATCAATTCGAATATACGCTCCTCGCAATAGGGGGGGGGTAGAGTATTATATTTTTTTAATTATCAGACAAATACAAGACCGTCTACCGCTATGATTATGACAACGATATACCCTGCCGAAAACTATGCGTAAACGGCGTGTATGATTATTTCAAGGACGGGAATCAGCACTTGTCCGTCATGATTCTGAGAATAAGCTCGTCGGTTTCGTTCATACCCTCGCGGCCGATGGTCGTCAGGTTGCGAATGCACCTGTCGACATCCTCGTCGATAATACCCTCCAGTTTAGACACGCAACGGTGCTCCATAGCCATCATAGCCGAAAGCACGGCGGTAGATACTCCGCTGGCCAGCTTCAGCGCGCAACTGGGTTTGGCACCGTCGCAGATCATACCCGTAAGATTGGCGATCATGTTCTTCACCGCCATAGCGACCTCGTCGTAACCGCCTCCCATGAGATAGGTTATGCCGCAGCTCGATCCCGATGCCGCGACGACACAGCCGCACAACGCCGAAAGGCGTCCGAGGCTCTGTTTGATGTAGATCACCGTGAGATGGCTGAGCGTCAGCGCACGAATCATTCGGTCCCTCGTCGCTCCGCACTCCTGACCGTAGACCACGACGGGAAGGGTCGCCGTGATACCTTGGTTACCGCTGCCCGAATTGCTCATCACGGGGATCATGGCGCCGGCCATACGGGCGTCGCATGCAGCGGCCGTATAAGAGATTATGCGGGCGAAGATGCTGTCGCCCAATATATTCATTTCGCGATCGCCGCGCAACGTCTTACCCAAAGAGTGACCGTAGTCGGAACGGAACGCCTGCTCGGCAGCAGCCTTGTTGAGCCGCTCGGACTCGAGAATGAATTCAATCTCGTCGATCGGAGCCGTCATGGCGAAATCATACACGCGCCGCAGAGTAAGCTGCACATCGTCGTCACACTCCGATTCGCCGCAACAATTTCGGGTATCCTCGAAAACCTCGTCATCGAGCCGCAGATAGACGAAATTGGTATGTCCGCCCGATATTACGGCCGTAGCCCGATGCACACCGAGCGAAACTTCGGCCTCGATGTAGAGTTTTTCGGCGATATCATTTTTAAGATCGACGGAGATACGCTTCTCGTCGATATATCTCTTTCCGCGTTCGACGGCCGCCGCATCGGCATCCTTGAGCACCTCGAGACCGTATTCCGAACGGCCGACCAAGGCACCCAAAGCAACGGCAATCGGCAAACCGATCATTCCCGTCCCCGGGATGCCCACACCCATCGCATTTTTCAGGATATTCGCACTCAAGCGGACCTCAATGCGTTCGGGACACGCCCCGAGCAATTCGCAAGCGCGCGCCACGCACAATGCCACGGCGATAGGCTCGGTGCAACCTATCGCGGGGACTACCTCGCGTTTTATGAGAGCTATGACGGCTTCACGTTCTGTCTTCGAAAACATGGTTATACTGTTTTTATAGAACAAAAATAATAAACCCTTTTCAATGTAGCAACCCTATCGAATGATCGAAAAGATTATTTTAGGGATTTTTGCCGTTCGGCCGCCGAGAAACAGTGCATTCACGGAACACGAGGAGCAAATGGACGGCAGGAGCTTACACCCCGCCAAATGCACTTATATCAACGCATAAGCGCATTTACAGACAATCGCGATTTCGACGAATATTTTTTATTGCGCAATTTTTTCGGCGAAAAACTTGCATGATTCGAAAATACTGCCTACATTTGCACACGCTTAGATAAACAAAGCGTAATGATGGTGCCATAGCTCAGTTGGTAGAGCAAAGGACTGAAAATCCTTGTGTC
>CAUDHE010000149.1 GCA_958449275.1 uncultured Alistipes sp.
GCTGTTCGCCGACGGCGGAGGACAAAACGAGCCTCGCGAGTTGCAGTCCGCCGCGGTGGGGCGGCGGCGAACTGCGCGACTCAAAGAGTCACAATAATTCACATGCCATACAACAAAAAAACGAGGAAACGATCGAAAGATCGTCGCCTCGCTTTTGCCGACAGCCTTACGGCGAATGCCATCCGACTATCCGCACCGTCGTCCCGCGGAATCCGCGGTCGGCGGCAAACTATTTAACTGCTTTAACTATTGCTTCGAATGCCTTGGGTTCGTTCATTGCCAAATCGGCCAGAACCTTGCGGTTCAGAGCGATACCTTTGGCATTGACTTTGCCCATAAATTCCGAATAGGTCATACCGTAATTGCGAACGGCGGCGTTGATACGCGTGATCCACAACGAACGATAGGTCCTCTTTTTGATTTGACGGTGCGCATAAGCGAACTGCAAACCTTTCTCGACAGTGTTTTTCGCAACTGTCCAAACGTTTCCCCTTGAACCAAAGTTACCTTTGGCAAGCTTCAAAACCTTTTTTCTTCTTGCGCGTGACGCAACAGCGTTGACTGAACGTGGCATAGTAAATAAGTTTTTGACGGAACTCGCAGCGGCGCGTTTCTCTCGCGCTCTTCGGGGCTGTTTCGTCCCTTGTTAATAAATTAGGTACCGTCGATTAAGATTACTTAACCAACAGATTCTTGATCTTGGCCTCGTCGGCTGCCGATACGGTCGAAGCATAACACAGATTACGCTTCTGCTTTTTAGTCTTTTTGGTCAGGATGTGACTGTGATAAGCGTGCTTACGCTTGATCTTACCTGTGCCGGTGAAAGTAAAACGTTTCTTTGCAGCGGCGTTTGTTTTCATTTTTGGCATTGTTTCAAAAAGTTAAATTAGTTAAACATAGCGTGCAAAGATACGTTTTTTTTTCGAATCGGCATGCCATGCCGCAAATTTTTCCCGCAATTCGATTTTATTACTAACTTTGTAACCGATCAAGCAGGGTCGGCAAAGGCCCCGCAAACGACGAAAAGATGATTGAGGCTCACGACATACGTAAAAGTTACGGCACTCTCGAAGTGCTGAAGGGTGTCTCGCTCGACGTGGCGCGCGGCGAGGTGGTATCGATAACCGGTCCCAGCGGTGCGGGAAAGACCACTTTGCTGCAAATTATCGGCACGCTCTCGGCTCCCGATGCGGGGACTGTGACTATCGACGGCGAGGAGATCACGCGACTCGGCGACGCCCGTCTGTCGGATTTCCGCAATCGCAGGATCGGCTTCGTCTTTCAGTTCCATCGTCTGTTGCCCGAGTTCACCGCCCTGGAGAACATAATGCTGCCCGCCCTTATCGCCCGCCGCGACAAGTCCGAGGCTGAGCGCGAGGCTTCGGAACTGCTGCGCATGATGGATCTCGCTCGGCGTGCGACGCATAAACCCGCCGCATTGTCGGGAGGCGAACAGCAGCGCGTTGCCATAGCGCGTGCGCTGATTAACCGTCCCGCTCTGCTGCTCGCCGACGAACCGTCGGGCAATCTCGACTCGAAGAATCGCGAGGAGATACATGCGCTTTTCTTCCGTTTGCGCGACGAGCTGGGGCAGACGACCGTGATCGTTACCCACGACGACTCGCTGGCATCGCTGGCCGATCGCAAGATCGCCATGCGCGACGGAGTCATAGAATATTAACCCGAACACGATAAATGGAAAAAGAGGAGTTGCGCGATTTGCTCGAGCATCTGCACGACAAATACAACCGCGCCGAATTCATCGAACCCGATCCCATCAGCGTTCCCCACGCTTTCACGGCTAAGGAGGATCGCGAGATTGCGGGATTTTTCGCCGCCACCATAGCGTGGGGCAACCGTAAGGCCATAGTAAAGAGCGCCCGCCGCATGATGCAGTACATGGACGACGCGCCTGCCGATTTCGTGCGTCACGCCTCGGCTGCGGAGCTGGCACGCCTTCAAACATACGTGCACCGCACTTTCAACGGACAGGATTTCACCGACTTCGTGCTTGCCATACGCGGCATCGCCGAACGTTTCGGCGGCATAGGCGACTTCTTCGAGTCGCGTTACGAGGCCGAGGGCGATATGGCCCGCGTATTGTCGGCATTCCGCCGCGAATTTTTCTCGTGCGAGCATAATGCCCACTGCGAAAAGCACCTCTCGTCGATAGACAAGGGCGCGGCATGCAAACGGCTGAATATGTACCTGCGCTGGTTCGTGCGGCGCGACGACCGCGGAGTCGACTTCGGACTGTGGCGCAGGATTCCCATGTCGGCCCTCTATCTGCCTCTCGACGTCCACTCGGGCAACATGGGGCGTGCGTTGGGACTGCTTCGCCGCAAGCAGAGCGACTGGAAAGCCACGGCCGAAATAACCGCTTCGCTCAGGGAGTTCGATTCCGAGGACCCCGTGCGTTACGATTTTTCGCTCTTCGGGGCAGGCATAGACGGATTTCTCAAGGTGTAACGGATCATGCGCGGGGGAGGATTCACGTTCAAACGTTTCCATATCGACCACAGCCGTTGCGCCAT
>CAUDHE010000150.1 GCA_958449275.1 uncultured Alistipes sp.
TCCAATAATAATAACTTATATTCGAGTACATTAGATGTAGACCTTCATTGGCTGTCAATCTTTCAATTCGGTCATTAATATCATGTTTTATCTTATTGTCAAGCCATTGCAACTGCCCGAACAGCTTTTGTTCATAAACCGAGTTATATCGCAATAATTTTGCATCGAGATAAATACGCAAAATTTGAATGGATTCTGAAATAAAACGGGAGCCATGCGCCGCCTCCGCCTGCTTCAAAATGTCTGATGCTTCTTGGGTGTTACCATTCAATTCTGCAATATAGGCCGCCGTATAATACCACATGGCTCGATCTGTTTCTTTTTTGCCTGCCTGCAACGCAAATTCATAAAGACGGGAACATTGGCTTTGAATCTGAAGTGTATATTCATCTTGCTGGGGATTTTCTGCGAGTCTTTCCGCCTTACAAATAAGGCGTTGAATGATTGAAGCTATGGCGGATGAATTCGGACAATATGTATATATCAACTCTATTTGTTCTATTTCATTAAGATTTTGCCCCTGTTTATTCATACAATAAAGCAAGGAATGCACATCTCCGCACTTAGCATAAATCTGCATGGCCTGCTCGACTGATCCTGTGCGGCAATAGGCTCCAGCGATGTATGGTTGTATCATCTCTTTTATCAGACCGTCTGGAATAGCTTCATGATTGTCATTCCAAAAATTAATGCACCTTTCGTATAGAGATGAGGCAAATAAAGCCCGAATAGCTTGTAACGCGTAGCGGTCTTTCAACATCGTTCCTTTATAGGCCATTGCCTGACGTGCAATATCCCTTAGGGTCGTATTCACGCCGTCGTCTTCGACAGGGTAATACCACGGGGAATTTTGTTCCCAACGTATTTTTTCGCATAATTTAGCCAGTACCAGAAACTCCGCAATCTCCTTGCATTCGTATTGTATCAAATAGTTCACAAATTGATTTCCTACCCTTGGGTTTGTATGCGGGGACTCGATAAGACGAGACACGTTCAGAATCGTTTCGTATGAATATTTATAAACCACCTGATAGATATCTTCCAATGGGATAACTTCCGAAGTGATTTTCTGCCACAATTCACAATTGCGAATCGCTTCGCTTTTCTCTTTACGTCGGTCGAACATATCATAGTTGAATAATTCGCTGTCGTCATAAACACGAAACGCATAGTAATGTTTAGGGGTATAAGACGGCCCCAGCCCACAAGCGCGTATTTCATTGATCGGCCACACCATGCCGATCAAAACGAGATTAAAAATGATCGTAAATATTTTTGATTTCATTGTAAGTATATTGTGAAAGGTTGGCGGAGTCCAAATGATAAAGAATAACGGAATACCCTTGTAATTTACTTTCGACTCGTTTTTTTACTTTAAGTACTTCTTCGTAATCGGAATTCTCCAAGCGGATAATATCTCCCATATTAAGCGCATGTGATTCCAAGTAATGATTTTTGATAACTTTATACATGTTTTTACTTTGCCACTGATAAAATTCCTCATCGGAAAAATTCGTATTATGAAGTATGGCTCTGAATTTTCCATCGGAAAACCATACGCCCCATGCAAACGTCGGATATGCGTAGTCCAGCGGGATACCATACGTTATTGTTTTTTTGAGATACGACTCTACATTTCGGCTATCCAAAATAGAATTCACCGTTTCGGTATTTTTCAGACCTCCCGTATTATAAAGCATCAGTACGCCTCTATCGACAGGAGGATAAAGGGTCTCGTTCAGTTGATGCAATCGAACAGTGACACTCAATGCAATACCTTGTTTATGTAGTGAATCTCTGGCGGCCTGACACAGCTTGAAATAACTTTCTCGTGTCGTTCCTGTCCAATCGCAATCAAGTTGAATTTCGTACACGTTTCGTATTTTATGGCGTTTTGTCATCGCTAAAACACGGGTGACAATTTTATCGGCATACTCTGCTTCTTGTCCTTTCATATCACGCATGGCATCGAGCGTAATGTATACGACAGGAATGGTTTCCATATCTTCAGACGGAATCTGGCTAAAAACAGTAGTCGCAATCGGAATCGGTGCAAGTTGTTCTTCTAACCAATGGTTATCCAATGCCACATCGAAAAAACGTAAATAGAGTCGTTTAACATCGTGTTCTCGGATAAATGCCCATTCCGATTCCGTCGGATTGAATGTTGTCTTCCAGTGATAAATGGAGTTGGCTTCACAACGAGATGTGATTGTCTTTATTGCGACGGAATCCGCCGAATCTATTGCAACGACAACCTGCACAGCGGCTTGTCGTCTGCCGCAACCGAATAATATCAATGCGGTCAATAAGTATATCAATTTTTTCATCTGATAATATTGCATATTCCGTCTAATATCGTTTTTAGGACAAACTTGTTCAAAGGGGCTTTCCCTGATCTCCTTTGAAAAGTCTGTCCACCGCTCTGATTATTCTCTCAATACTTCCCAGAATCTTTGGGGCAGATAAATATTCTCCACCTCTTTCGCTTGCTCGAACAGCGGCGCAATCTCACCG